>CALRIY020000045.1:0-27084 GCA_943364975.1 Synechococcus sp. UW140 | reverse complement strand
TGGACCATTGGACGAATGAAACACAGGAACTGATCTTCGAGAACTTGAAGATGTGGATCGACGAGTATAAGGTGGACGGTTTCCGGTACGATTATACGCAGGGGATCGGCTGGAACATCTCCGAACCGACGAAAGGGATCCTCGGCTGGGCAAACAAAGTGGATACGCTTTATCAGGGAAAGATCTATCAGATCGCTGAACACCTTCCGGGAAGTCCTGCACTCATCTATTATTCCGGCATGACAGGCGGATGGCATGATGCGTTCCGGGATAAGATCTTTGATGAGGCACGATTCAAGAATGTACCCTTGGCCGATTTTCAGAACTATGTCCTCGGATTGAGTGAATTCGGCGGTAATGACACACCGTCGTCCCCGTCGTCCTACGGCGGCCGCACCGAATCGGTAAACGCCAGCGTGACGCACGATGAGCAGTCCCTCATCTATGAAATGACCAATTTCCAAAGTGTTCCTCTAAATGAAGCGATCCAGCGGGACAAACTCTACTCGATTTTCGCTTTCACCTCGGTCGGTATTCCGATGATATGGCAGGGACAAGAGATGAGTGCATCGCGCGGCTGGACGAGTGACAATCAGAAATTATCCTACCGTCCGCTGGAATGGAGTCTGTTGAATCAGCAGAGGGGAATGGACCATTTCAAATATTATCAGACTTTGATCAAACAGCGCGTGAAGAATCCGGCGCTCTATCAGGGAGCATTGGCTTTAACTCAGCAGTTCGGTGTGGAAAAGACCTTTGTGTACGGCTTTGACGATGCGGCGACAGGTTCCCAGGTGATGGTCGTAGCAAATCTGAGCGGTTCGAATCAGTCCTTGTCGAATGTGCCGTGGTTCGGCGCAGGGACATGGTATGATGTGTTCGATCAGAGTCAGTATGTCACTTCGGGTACGACAGTGCCGAATTTTACCGTGAATGCGTACACTGCGCGTATGTTCTCCAATAAGAACAATAATCAACTCGGCATCACCTCGGTTTCTCCTGTCCGTTCCGGTGTTCCGGCGGAGTTCAACTTGTCGCAGAATTATCCGAATCCATTCAATCCTGCCACAAGCATTTCGTATTCGATTCCCGTGGGCGGACATGTTTCGCTGAAAGTGTATGATATGCTCGGCAGGGAAGTAACGACGCTGGTGGATGATATGCATTCCGCCGGTACTTATTCTGTCCGCTTTGAAGCGGGATTACTTTCTTCGGGGATGTACCTCTACACACTCCGTTCGGGAACGAATGTATCGACGAAACGGTTTCTGCTGATCAAATAATTCAACAATTGATTATGGAATGAGATGAAGATGAAAAGAATATTGTTTCTGTTCGCTGCTCTCACAATCGTGGGTGCTGCCCAGCCCACGGTTACTCCGGACGGGATACGTTTTACGTTCAAAGGGAGTGCCGCTTCAGTTTCGGTGTGCGGGGATTTTAACAGCTGGACCCGTGAAGCATCGCCGTTAAAGAAAGGACCTGATGGTCTCTTTTCCACCGTGCTGAAAATAAAGCCCGGTATCTATCAGTATAAATTCTTTGTCGATGGTGCGTGGCAGCTTGACTCCTTAAATCCCGGGTCCATCACGAACTATGACAATTCCAGCAAGAATTCTGTTTTTACTCTCAAAGAAAATAACGAAATTGCTTTCCACGGTTATCAACCAACACCTCAAGGAGTTATGAACGATACATATCCGAAAAGCGGCGGTACCCTCTACGTGAATTTGATCTGGCATCAGCATCAGCCGCTGTATCTCGATCCGGCCACCGATCAGTTACAGGGACCGTGGGTCCGCACTCATGCCACCAAGGACTATTATGATATGGCCTCCATCCTGGAGCAGTATCCCGATATCCATTACAATGTCAATCTGACCTCCTCCATGCTGTTCCAGCTGCAGAAGTATTATGTGGAACGGTTGAAACCATATGTGAATCTGAAGAAGAATAGCGTTGATGCAAAGAAATTCCTTGCGGCCTGGAAAGGGAAGACCGATCCGTGGATCGATCTGGCGCTTCAGCCGACGAAGGATTTTTCCAATGATGACCTGAAATTCCTTCTGACCAATACATGGAATGCATTCGGGATCAGCGAAGTGCAGATCACCCGGTTCCCGGCGTACGCTGCGCTCAAAGAGAAAAATGCGCGAAAAGAATCCTTCACGGAACAGGAACTCCGTGAGATCAAATTCTGGTTCTATCTGGCTCATTTCGATCCCGATTTTCTGGAGAAGAAGGTGTGGCTGGCGGACGGAATGGTGATCGATCTGACCGATCTTGTGACGAAACATTCCGACGGAACATACCATCTTGCCAAACTGATCACCGAAGAGGATTGTAACAGGATCATCGCGGAGACTTACAAAGTGTGCGCGAACGTCATCCCTATCCACAAGAAATTGATGTACAATCACCGGACTCACCAGGGACAGATCGAAGTGGCGACCACGCCGTTCTTCCATCCGATCCTGCCGTTGATCTTTGATTCGGAACTTGCGCGGATATGCCAGCCGAATGATGCCATGCCGAACCGTTTCAATTATCCCCAGGATGCGGATGCACAGGTCGCCATGGCGGTCGATTACTACACGAAGACGTTCGGTCAGCCGCCGCTCGGCATGTGGCCCGGGGAAGGGTCCGTCGCTCATGAAGTCGTTCCGATCTTCAAGAAGAACGGCATCCAGTGGATCGCAACGGATGAGAAGATCCTCGCCCGTTCGAAGCCGCACGATCAGTCGAAATATTTCCCCTATGAAGTGAGCGGCACCGATGTAGCGGTCGTCTTCCGTGAGACGGAATTGTCCGACAAGATCGGATTCACCTATCAGAATTTTGTCGGCGAGGATGCAGCGGATGATTTCATCAAGTCGATCCTTCGTTACGCGCCGCAGGCCGGAGAACCGGACAGACTGCTCACCGTCATTCTGGACGGCGAGAATGCATGGGAATGGTACCGAAGGGACAATGATGCGAAGGATTTCCTCCACGCATTGTACCGGAAGTTGACGAAACTCCACACATCGAAACAGATCGTCACAGTGACGATGTCCGAATACATTCATGGGAACCCGAAACGGGGGATCGTTTCCCATCCCGTGGAATCGATGCGCAAATTGGATTGGCTCTATCCCGGTTCATGGATCAATGCGAACTATGACACATGGATCGGCGAGGATGAGGAGAACCGAGCCTGGAATTATCTTTTAACTGCACGACAGGATCTGGAACAGTCCGGACTCAAACAGCCGAAGCCGACCGATCCTGAACCAAAGATCAATACGAAGAAGTGGTACGCGTATAAGACCTGGGAGGCGATGTACGCAGCGGAAGGGTCCGACTGGTTCTGGTGGTACGGAACGGATCAGAATGCACCGGCAGGGGATAAACCGTTCGATATCGCCTTCATTACGCATCTCCGCAATCTCTATACCTTTGGAGAGAAAGCCGGCGGAAAATTCCCCAAACGGGAATTCAATCCGATCATCTCCGGACACGAATCACTCGCCGCCAAAGCGACGGGCGGAACGATGGCGCAAAGCAAGAAGGATTCCGTTACCGTCGTCTTCCATTGTGATGCGCGTGGTATTTTCGTTCGACGCGGCATCTATATCGTCGGCAATCATGAATTGATCGGCAGTTGGAAGCCGAATGCCGTACGCATGTACGATGACAAGACCCAGGGTGATGAGATCGCAAACGATTCGATCTATACCATCATTCTTCAGATCCCTGCCGGAACGACATTGGAGTATAAATATACAAACAGCGGCCCGAACGGCAGCTGGGAAGGCGAGGAATTCCCTCAGGCGAACCGGAAGCTCGTTATCGACGGAACTCAAAGCAGAGTGGTCGTCAACGATGTGTTTGGACAACGAAAGAATTGACCGATGCTGGAAATCCAACGAAAGATCTCCAATACATTCTACGCCCTGATCAGCCTTCCCTCCACCGCGATGGGATTCGCATTATCGATCCAGATCTCTGCGTTGAGCTGGCTTCTCACCACCAAATACAATCTCGACATCCATGAAGTGGGGATCGTATGGGCGGCCGGACCGCTGGCCGGTATCTTCGGGCAGGTGATCGTCGGATTGATCAGCGATAAGGTCTGGTTTTGGGGAGGAAGGCGAAGGCCGTTCGTCCTGATCGGCGGAACCTTAGCAGCATTGAGTCTGCTGGCGCTTCCGAATATCGATGTGATCAGCACAATGTTCGGCATGACGAATCTACTGGTCGTTGCCGTGATCATAGCCCTGACGCTTGATCTCTCCATCAATATCAGTTTTAATCCCACCCGTTCCATCATCGCCGATGTCACACCCGAAGGTGAACCCCGCACAAAAGGATATACGTGGATGCAGACCATTTCCGGATTCTTCGGAGTATTCGCGTATGTGGTCGGTGCGACGCTGGGGAATTATGTCCTGATCAATATCGGAGTGGTGATCGTGTTCCTCTTTTCGGTTGTGCCGATGTTCTTTGTCACCGAACCGAAGGAACTCGCCGGTAGCAGCGAAACGGAACAAGCGGCGAAGACCGCGACTGAATGGGGACAGTTATGGCGTATCTACATCGCACACGGTTTCTCCTGGATCGGCGTCCAGACAATGTTTGTGTTTATTATCGCCTTCATCCAGCAGAAGATGATGACCGGCATCGATCCTGCGGACGCCTCCGCAAAAGCCGGACAGATCATCGCCATCTCCTTCGCTGTCCTCAATACCGTCGGGTTCATCCTTCCGGCATTTGTCCTTGAACCGATCGCGAAACGCATTGGCAGAGTCCGTGTCCATCTGATCGCAGTTGCAGTGATGGCTGCAGGGTATTTCGGCATCGTTCTCTTTGCACGGGAAGCAATGGTGCTCTATATAATGATGGCGGTCTGCGGCTTCGGCTGGGCGTCGATCGTCAGTCTGCCGTTCGCCATCATGACGGAAAAAGTGGATAAGAGCAGGATGGGGTTCTTCATGGGGATATTCAATCTATCGGTCGTACTTCCTCAGCTGATGGTGAGCCTGGTGGTCGGGAAGTTCATTTTGGATGCTGAGGATAAGAATATCATCTTCATCATCTGCGGTACGGCACTGGCACTCTCCTCGGCCTTCTGGTTCCTGGTAAAAGAAAAGCGGGGGGACTCTGAAACCGCACAATCATTCTCTTCATCCCATTGATATGATGATCAAAGTGAATAAGTTCGCAGGTTTTCTCTTGATCCTTTTCCTGCTTCTCTCCGGATGCGGTCAACAGAAAGAGGATCGTATCCGCATCACGATCTGGCATCAGGACCGGCCCGACGTGAGGGACGTGCTGCAGAAACAGCTGGACCGTTTCATGGTGCTCCATCCGGAAGTGAAGGTGGAACAACTCTTCAAGGAAACGGAGGAGCTGCGTTCCGGATTCATCATTGCCGCGATCGCCGGTCAGGGACCGGAGATCGTTTACGGTCCGTCCGATCAGGTCGGTCCCTTCCAGGTGATGGACATCATCCTTCCGCTTGATTCACTCTTCGATAGAACATTCCTTGATCAGTTCGATCCAAAAGCACTCACATATTACAAAGGCCGCCTCTATAAGATCTCCGATAAACTCGGCAATCATCTCACACTTGTCTATAACAAAAAGCTGCTTCCGGTTCCGCCGAAGACCGATCTGGAATTGGTGGAGATGGGGAAGGCGCTGACGAAGGATACGAACGGAGACGGGAAGATCGATCAGTACGGACTGGCATGGAATTATACCGAACCCTTTTTCTTCATCCCGTTCATGACCGGGTTTGGCGGATGGATCATGGATGAGAATGACCAGCCAACACTCAATACGGTCGGCACGGTGAACGGCTTGAAATTCGTCCAGCAGCTCCGGGATGTGCATAAGATCATCCCGAATGAAGCGGATTACAACATTGCGGATGCACTCTTCAAGGATGGACATTCCGCAATGATCATTAACGGCGATTGGTCCTGGGCCGGATATCAGAAAGCGGGACTGGACATCGGCGTTGCACCGCTGCCGTTCATCACTTCGACCAATCGCTGGTCCGGTACAATGGTCTCGCCGAAAGGATTCTCCATCAATGCGAATATTACCGAAGAGAAGAAAAAATGGGTGATCGAATTGATAAAGTATCTTACCTCAGAAGAGAATCAGATCGAAGCGACGAGAACACTCTTTACAATGCCGACCAACAAGAAAGTGATCCTCAGTGAATTTGTCCAATCGAACGAGATCCTGCGGAATTCCCAGATCCAGATCGATCACGGAAATCCGATGCCGGTCGTGCCGGAACTGCGTGCGATCTGGGATGCGATGAGACCGAGTTATCAGGCGGTGCTTGCAGGCTCCAAGACGCCGGAACAAGCGGCGACGGATATGCAGATGCAGGCAATGCAGAGAATAAAGGAGATGAACGAATAATATGAGCCCATCCCTGCGTCAGCGTCTCTTTATTTTCTTCCTTGTTGCACCCGCAATGGTCATCCTGCTCGGGGTGGTGGTCTATCCGTTCGTTTACAACGTGATCATCTCGCTCTCCAATATGAATCTTCGGCATATCCGCGACTGGGAGATCGTCGGTTTCAGGAATTATGTGAAAGTATTCACGGAGCCGTCACAGCCTGATTTTTATGTCATCTTCATCAAGACGGTCATTTGGACCGTCGTAAATCTCTTCTTTCACGTTGTCCTCGGTGTCTTCCTCGCACTTATTTTGAACCAGAAAGAGATCAGAGGGAAGGGGATATTCCGGACCATCCTTGTCCTCCCCTGGGCCGTCCCCCAGCTGATCGTCGCATTGACCTGGCGCGGCATGTTCAATTATGAATACGGCAGCATCAACCAGATCTTAGGGAAAGCCGGATTGCCGGCGGTAGAATGGCTGCGCGGACCGACCGAAGCGTTCATCGCTGCGATCATTACGAATGTCTGGCTCGGATTCCCGTTCATGATGGTGATCGCCTTGGGGGCACTCCAGAGCATTCCTCATGATCTCTATGAAGCGGCGGAGATCGACGGAGCGACATGGTATCATAAATTGAGGACGATCACTATCCCGCTTATCAAACCGGTAATGGTCCCGGCCATCACGCTCGGCACGATCTGGACATTCAATAACCTGAATATCATCTGGCTGGTGAGCAATGCCGGCGAACCGTCCGACAGCACCCATATCCTCGTATCGTTCGTGTACAAGGCGGCATTCAATTTCTACCGGTACGGTTATGGTGCGGCGTTGTCGATGATCATCTTCTTCATCCTGCTCGTGTTCAGCGTAATTTTTACGCGGAAAACAAAAGTGACCGAAGCGGTCTATTGATCACATGATCTATTGAATTGCGTGTTCCATCATCAGCGGATCTTCATTATGACGAAAAACAATGCAAAAAAAATTGTCCGCATCACTGCATCGTATGCTGTGCTGATAATTTTTTGTATCATTTCCATCTATCCGGTGTCGCAGGTATTGACCGTTTCACTGCGTCCGGCGGACAGACTGCTCTCGACCACGCTGGAGATCATACCGAATGATGCGACCATCAACAATTACATCAATCTTTTCAAGCAGACCGATTTCCTGAATTGGATGCTCAACAGTCTCATCATCACCTGTTCCGTCACGCTGACCGGAGTGTTCTTCGCGGCGACCGCTGGTTACGGATTCTCCCGATATAAATTCATCGGGAAGAAAGCGGCGATGCAGAGCATGCTTGTCACGCAAATGTTCCCGGCGACGATGCTGCTGCTGCCGATGTATATCATGCTGGTGAAACTCGGTCTGATCAACAGCTATCTCGGTATCATGATCATGTACTCCGCAACGGCGCTGCCGTTCTGCGTCTGGCAGATGAAAGGGTTCTACGATACGATCCCTTCCAGTCTGGAAGAGGCGGGACGCATCGACGGCTGCAGTCAGATGCAGACATTCTACATGATCGTGCTTCCGTTGGCGGCGCCGGCGCTTGTGATCACTGCGCTCTTTTCCTTCATGTCGTCCTGGACGGAGTATGTCGTAGCGGCGCAGATCCTGCAGGATACGGCGCTCTGGACCCTGCCGATCGGATTGAAGTCCTTCGAATCGAACATGAGCACAGAATGGGGATTGTACGGCGCCGCTTCAATGCTGGTCACTGTTCCTGTTGTCGTTCTGTTCCTCGTGCTGAGCAAGTATCTTGTTTCCGGACTCACATTGGGCAGCGTCAAAGGATAAATATCCCGTCAGGGAATTCTTCGGTATTTCAACTGTTCATCATTCAACAGCAATCATATGGAAAAAGCACGCTTAAATTTCTGGCAAATCTGGAACATGAGCTTTGGTTTCCTCGGTATCCAATTCGGATTTGCACTGCAGAATGCGAACGTCAGCAGGATCTTTGAAACTCTCGGTGCCAGCATCGATGATATTCCCATTTTGTGGATCGCTGCTCCCACCACCGGTCTGATCGTTCAGCCGATCATCGGTTATATGAGCGATAGGACATGGGGGAGACTGGGACGGCGCCGTCCATATTTCCTTGTCGGCGCGATCCTCGCGACCGCGGCGCTGTTCATTATGCCGAATTCGCCGTATCTCTGGTTCGCAGCGCTCATGCTCTGGGTGATGGATGCGTCGATCAATATCTCCATGGAACCGTTCCGGGCACTGGTCGCCGATCTGCTGCCGTCCGAGCAGCGGACAACAGGATTTGCGGTGCAAAGCTTTTTCATCGGTTTGGGAGCGATCGTTGCATCATCGCTGCCGTATATCTTTACGAATTGGTTCGGTATCAGCAACAGTTCCGCTGCGGGTGAGATACCGACATCGGTCGTGTATTCTTTCTATGCCGGCGGTATCGCATTCCTCGGGGCGGTCAGTTGGACGGTCTTCCGGACGAAAGAGTATCCGCCGGAAGATCTGGAACAGTTCGAACGCGAAAAGAAGGAGAGTGCGGGATTATTCGCAGGATTCAAAGAGATCATGGTCAGTTTCGCCGGCATGCCGAAGACCATGAAACAGCTTGCCGTGGTGCAGTTCTTCTCATGGTTTGCTCTCTTTTGTATGTGGATCTACACGACGAGTGCAGTGACAAGTCATATCTACGGCACCAGCGACCCGAAATCTCCCTTGTACAATCAAGGTGCGGATTGGGTCGGTGTTCTTTTTTCGGCATATAACGGTTTTGCGGCGATCGCAGCATTTTTTATCCCAGTCATCGCACGGAAAACAAGCCGTCGAGCGGTCCATATGATCTCGCTGGTCATCGGCGGACTGAGCCTGGCCTCATTTTACTTCATCACCGATCCGACACTGCTTCTCGCTTCCATGGTCGGGGTCGGACTTGCGTGGGCTAGCATTCTCTCCATGCCGTATGCGATTCTTGCCGGCGCACTCCCTCCGCAAAAAATGGGGGTCTATATGGGAATCTTCAATTTCTTCATCGTCATTCCGCAGATCGCGGCGGCGGGACTGCTGGGATTCATTATGCATACATTCCTGAAGAATGAGCCGATCAATGCATTGATCCTTGGGGGAGGGTCGATGGTCCTGGCCGGACTGCTTTCAATGCTTGTTGATGACAAAGATGAATGACAATCTCTCCGACAATATGTATATTGTGTGAGAGAAAAATCCTTACGGTTAACTTGAGTGAGTCGGTATGAAAATGTTTCTGAAATGCATCCTGTTCTGTTCGTTCATCGGCATGCTGGCCGCTCAGCAGCGTCCGGATTTCAAAGTGCAGTATGATATTGCTCGGTTCCGCGGGGACAGCGAGCATATGTATATCGAGATCTATTACGGTTTCGATGTCTCATTGCTGAAGTATGTCAGCAAGAACAAAGAGATGCAGAGCGAAGTGATCGCCAGCGTCACTTTCAAAAGGTCGCAGGATGATTCCATTGTCGCACGCCAGGCGTGGAGGATCCCGTTCAGTGTCCCGGATACTTCGATGCTGGAGAATTCCCGGACGTACAACGATCTCTTTGGTTTTTATATCAAACCGGACATTTATCGGGTCTATATCGTAGTGAAGGATGTCAACAACGATGCAGTTCGGGACAGTGTTTCCGTTCTGCTGGATGTGAAATTACCCAATACCAACGCAATTACCATGAGCGATGTGGAATTCGCATCTTCGATCGGACAGATCGAACGGGATTCTACGAACCGCTTCTACAAGAATACCTTTGAAGTAAAACCACATCCTTCGCGGATGTTCGGGATCCAGCAGCCGGTCCTGTTCTATTATCTTGAAGCCTACAATCTCAAAAAAAATCAGTCGGAGTTCTACTATACGAAAGCCATCATTACCAATGCGGTCGGGAAGGAAGTGGTCAATCACGAGAAGACAAAACGCCGCGTGAATGACTCGAATGTCGAGGTCGGAATGATGAAAGTGAATGCATTGAGGACCGGTGTTTATACGTTTACCTTCATGATCATCGATTCTGTGGACAAGAAACAATACGGCTCATCGAAGAAATTCTTTGTCTACAACCCGACGCTGCCGAATGATACATCGCTGACCGCGGCACACAATTCGATCGACGCAACGGAATATGCTACCATGAGCGAACAGGAACTGGATAAGGAATTCGATCAGGCACGGTATATCACCACAAGAAGCGAGACAGAACAGTATAAAAAGTACACGACCGTTGAAGCGAAACGAAAAGCATTATATGAGTTTTGGCTGAACCGTGACGAGGACCGTACCACTCCGGAGAATGAACAGAAGACCGATTATTTCAAACGTCTTGCGCATGCGAACGTTCAGTATAAGACCGGTTTCAGGGAAGGATGGAAGACCGACCGCGGCCGTGTCTTTATTCTGTACGGTGCACCGGATGATATCGAGCGTCATGCGAATGAGTTGGATAAGAAACCGTATGAAGTGTGGACGTACAACTCCATTCAGGGGGGAGTCGTTTTCATCTTCGGAGACCGGACGGGATTCTCGGATTATGTCCTGCTTCACTCCACACATCGTAATGAAATGCATGATGAGAACTGGGAACGGCAACTGCTGGCGAACTAGTTGATTTAAGGACCAAAAATCCTTATTTTATCGAAGAATCAATCCACTATTTCCTTTAATTCTATCCTGAGAGGTAGGAAAGGAGCACGTATGAAGTACTCTGCACCCATTGACCTCCTTCTCGAATCGCTGATGAGAACCGGAGGTTTTTTTGTATGGTAAAACAGCATGTGATCGACGAAAAAGGGTTTATCCGAACCGTCAATCGGCTCTCCCACGAGATCCTCGAACGAAATAAAGGTGCCGAGACCATCGGCATCGTCGGCATACGCACCAGAGGCGATTTTCTTGCCCGGCGTATCGCATCCAAGATTTCCCAGATGGAGAATGTTCAAATTCCCATCGGAAGTCTTGATATCACCCTCTACCGCGACGACCTGCGCGGAAAACTCAACCAACCGCAACTGAAGACCACCGATATCCTTTACGATATCACCAATAGGAATATCATTCTGGTGGATGACGTCCTCTTCACCGGCAGGACTGTCCGGTCGGCACTGAACGCACTGATGGATATCGGACGTCCGGCGAGCATTCAGCTTGCTGTGATGGTTGACCGGGGACACAGACAGATCCCCATCAAAGCGGATTTTGTCGGGAAGAATATCCCGACCTCTTATACACAACAGATCCAGGTGATGATGACAGAAGTAGATGGTGAGGATGCGGTATACCTTTCCGACACAGAAGGAGGGATGGAATAATGGCGCTCACAAGCAGACACCTGTTACGACTTCAAAACATGCCGAAGAACGATATCGTTCAGATCCTTGATGCGGCTATTTCCTTCAAAGAGATCCTGAACAGACCGATCAAAAAGGTCCCGACGCTTCAGGGAAAAACGATCGTCAATCTCTTCTTTGAGAATTCCACCCGCACACGGACCTCCTTCGAACTGGCAGAACGCCGGCTCTCTGCCGACGTGCTCAGTTTTGCCGCCGCTTCGTCCAGCGTGACCAAAGGGGAGACATTAAAGGATACAGCACGGAATATCGAAGCAATGAAGATCGATATGGTCGTGATCCGTCATAATGCCGCAGGTACGGCGGATTTCCTCTCGAAAGTGATCAATGCAAATATCATCAATGCCGGAGACGGGCAGCATGAGCATCCCACACAAGGCCTGCTCGATATGTTCACTCTGCGCGAAAAATTCGGCAGGCTGGATGGACTGCATGTCTGTATCGTCGGCGATGTCCTGCACAGCCGTGTTGCCCGGTCGAACATCTTCGGACTGCAGACGATGGGTGCAAAGGTCTCGGTCTGCGGTCCGGCGACACTCATTCCCCGAGAGATCGAGAAGCTCGGAGTGGATGTCTATCATCATATCGACGATATCCTTCCGAGGGTCGATGCACTGAACGTTCTGCGCATTCAAATGGAAAGAGAAGCGGGGGGATATTTCCCATCGCTGCGGGAATTCCACCGGTACTTCGGCGTGACGAAAGAGCGTTTGGACAGAGCGAACAGACCGATCACCATTCTTCATCCCGGACCCATCAACCGGGACGTCGAACTCTCAGCTGATGTCGCGGACGGTCCGCATTCCGTCATCCTGGAACAGGTCTTGAACGGCGTCGCAATCCGCATGGCGGTATTATATTTACTAGGAGCATCAGAATGAATGGGACAAAATCTATGAATGGAAAAATATTATTGCGCGGCGGCCGATTGATCGATCCGTCCGTTCACCGGAATGAGATCGTAGACATCCTGATCACGGACGGAGTGATCGAACAGATCGCACCGTCCATTCCGCCGTCAACGGAGATGTCCGTTGTCGACATGAAAGATAAAGTTGTTGCACCGGGATTCATCGACATCCATGTTCATCTTCGGGAACCGGGATACGAACATAAAGAGACCATCGAGACCGGAACTCTCTCAGCAGCTTACGGCGGATTCACTGCCGTCTGCTGCATGCCGAACACCAATCCTGCCATTGATGATGAGTCGATCGTCACCTTCATCAAGACACAGGGGAAGAAGGTCCACAACGGTATCGTTGATGTCTTTCCCATCGCATCCGTCAGCAAAGCTCGCGAAGGCAAGACCCTCGCGCCGATCGCTGAACTGGTCCATGCAGGTGCAGTCGGTCTGAGCGACGACGGCGCACCCGTCTTCGATGCGAAGCTCATGCGGCGTGCGCTGGAATATGCGAATATGTATAATGTCCCGGTGATGCAGCATTGTGAGATCCCGGAACTTGCCCACGGCGGTGTGATGAATGAAGGAAGGGTCTCGACCGAGCTCGGACTTCCCGGTATCCCCGGTATAGCAGAAGAGATCATGATCGCACGCGATCTGCTGCTGGCGGAATACACCAATTCCCGCTACCATGTCTGCCATATGAGCACAGCCGTTGCGGTCGATCTCGTCCGTCAAGGGAAGAAAAAAGGGATCAAAGTGACCTGCGAGGTAACGCCGCATCATTTTACTGTGACGGATGATCTGGTCCGCTCTTATGATACGAATACAAAAATGAATCCCCCGCTCCGGACGCAAAAGGATGTTGATGCGATCAAAGAGGGTTTGAAGGACGGAACGATCGATGTGATCGCAACCGACCATGCGCCGCACTCTCTGGACGAGAAAGAGGTCGATTACATCCAGGCACCGTTCGGGATCGTCGGTTTGGAGACCGCGATAGGACTCACCGTCACCGAATTGGTCGAACAGAAGGTCATCACCCTCGAACAAATGGTGGAGAAATTCTCTACAAACCCGCGCATCATTGTCGGTCAGCAGATCCAGGTGAAACCGGGTGAAAAAGCGAATCTTACCTTCATCGATCCTACGGTCCAGTGGACAGTAGAGACCGGAAAGTTCAGATCAAAATCGAAGAACTCGCCGTTCAACGGCCGTGTCCTGAAAGGGAAAGCGGTCGGCATCTTCAATCACGGAACGATGATGATGTATTGATGGAGATCGTCCGTTCCCAAATACTGTCCCGTTTCCCCGGGGTTCTGTCCGGAATGAGCACCGCTTCCGGCGGTGTTAGTCCCGGTCCGCTTGGACTCAATCTCAGTTTCAATGTGGACGATCTTCCTGAGAATGTGAAACAAAACCGTCGGTTGTTCTTCGACGCGCTCGGGATCTCTGAAGACCGGGTCGCATTTACGCGTCAGCTGCATACGACAAATATCGTCCGGGTCAACGGACCGGGGAGCAATGAAAACTGTGATGCGCTCATGACCGATCAGCGGGATACATATCTTGCCATCAGTATCGCGGATTGTACTCCCGTTCTGCTGTACGATCCAGTCACCAACGCTGTTGCAGGCATCCATGCCGGATGGCGGGGAACAGCCGGGAGGATCGTGGAAAAGACCATCGGTCTCTTCAAGAAGAATTACGGGGTCGATCCTTCATCCGTGATCGCCTTCATCGGTCCGTCTGCCGGAAAATGCTGTTATGAGGTAGGCGAAGAGGTTGTGCGTCAATTCCCGGAAGCGACCTATTCATCAATGAACAACGGAAAATACCGGCTGGATGTGAAGCAGGCAAATTTGCTGCAACTGCTTGATAGTGGGGTCCAAAATTCCAATATTGAGATGCATTCGGACTGTTCTATCCACAATTCGCTGTATCATTCTCATCGAAGGGACGGAAAACTGTCCGGACGAATGTTCGCCGTTATCGGCATCACTAAATAAGGAAATCTATGTGCGGAATAGTTGGATATATCGGCAGTAAAGATGCTCTGCCGATGCTGATCGATGGATTGAAACGTCTTGAGTATCGCGGGTATGATTCCGCCGGTGTCGCCATCCTTCAGGGAAACCATCTCCTTGTCCAGAAAAAAGTGGGCAAAGTCTCGGAACTCGAAAAGAATGCACCGCCTCTGCAGTATAAGGGATCTATCGGCATCGGTCATACACGCTGGGCAACACACGGTGAACCGAGCGACATCAATTCCCATCCGCATATCAGTCACGACGGAACGATAGCGATGATCCATAACGGCATCATCGAAAATTATCTTGTTATCAAGACGAAACTGGAAAAACTCGGGTATGTCTTCAAATCCGCAACGGATACTGAGGCGCTTGTTCATCTGATCCAGGAAATGAAGAAGGTTTCCGGCGATCTTGAAACGGCCGTACGGCTTGCGCTTCGGCAGGTGGAAGGGACATACGGCATCGCCGTTATCTCCAATCAGGAACCGGATAAAGTGATTGCGGCCCGGAAAGGGAGCCCGTTGATCATCGGAGTCGGTGAGCATGAACATTTCATCGCATCGGACGCCGCGGCGATCATTCCCTATACTCGGCAGGTGGTCTATCTGGAGGACGGTGAGATCGCCGTATTGACATCAAAGAGTTTTGAGACGAAGACGATCGACAATGTTGAAAAAGTGAAGCAGATCCATGAAGTGACCTTCGATATCGAAGAGATCGAAAAGGGCGGGTACGATCATTTCATGCTGAAAGAGATCATGGAACAGCCGGAAACGGTCCGCAACTCGATGCGCGGCCGTGTTCTGCAGGACCAAGGGAACGCAAAATTGAGCGGACTGAATGATGTGATGCTGCTGCTGGAGAACGCTCAGAGGATCATCATCACGGCCTGCGGTACGTCGTGGCATGCAGGTCTTGTCGGCGAATACATGCTTGAGCAGTATGCAAAGGTCCCCGTTGAAGTGGAATATGCATCGGAATTCCGGTACCGTAATCCCATCATCAAACCGAACGACCTGCTCTTCCTGGTGAGTCAAAGCGGCGAAACTGCGGATACGCTGGCAGCGTTGAGGGAAGCGAAGAAGAAAGGGGCTTCGGTGCTTGGCGTCTGTAATGTTGTCGGCAGCACGATCGCCCGTGAAAGTCAGGGAGGTGTCTATATCCATGCCGGACCGGAGATCGGGGTTGCATCGACGAAAGCGTTCACTTCACAGCTGGTGGTCCTATCACTGATCACGTTATTGATCTCCCGTCAGCGGAAGACTATTTCGGATGAAACTGCGACACTGATGTGCAGGGAACTGCTCGACCTTCCGAACAAGATCCAGGAGATCCTCCGGTCTACAGATCATATCGAATCGATCGCCGAAGAGTTCAAGAATGCGAATAATTTCCTTTACTTGGGAAGAGGATTGAATTTCCCTGTTGCGCTCGAAGGGGCTTTGAAACTGAAGGAAATCTCCTACATCCATGCCGAAGGGTATCCGGCGGCAGAAATGAAGCACGGACCGATCGCACTTATCGATGAGAATATGCCGGTGGTGGTCATTGCGCCGAAGGACGGCACTTACGACAAGATCCTTTCCAACATCCAGGAAGTCAAGGCTCGCAAAGGGAAAGTGATCGCCATTGCCAATGACGATGATCCGCAATTGCTCTCTTTGGCCGATCATATCATCAAAGTTCCGCAGACGATCGATCTGCTCTCGCCGATCGTCAATGTCATTCCGCTTCAATTGTTGGCGTATTTTATCGCGGTAAAACGGGGTTGTAACGTCGATCAGCCGAGGAATTTAGCGAAAAGTGTAACGGTGGAATAAGTTGTTTCCACCCCTAAAACTTTGTATTTTTAGTCCGATTATACAACTATACAGAAGGAAAAATCCATCGTGGCAACTGATTATCGCTTCAAAAATACAGATTGGGCATTGATCCTCGGCGCATCGAGCGGTTTCGGCGGCGCAACAGCAGTGGAATTGGCCCGTCATGGAATGAATATCTGCGGAGTGCATTTCGACCGCGCGGCAACCATCCCCAATGCTGAAAAAGTGAAGGCGGATTGTGAAGCCCTTGGCGTGAAGACCCTCTTTTTCAATGTGAACGCAACGGATGCCGATAAACGGAAAGAGATCGTCGAGACACTGGCGACCCATGTCACGCCCGAAGGCCGCGTGAAAGTTCTTATGCATTCTCTCGCATTCGGTTCCTTAAAACCGTTCGTTGCACGCGATCCCAAGAATCAGCTGACCCAGGCACAGATCGAAATGACGATGGATGTTATGGCGAACGCACTGGTCTATTGGACACAGAGTGCGTTCAATGCAGGCCTACTGAAAGAAGGCAGCAGGATCTATACCATGACCAGCTCCGGCGGTCATACACAGTTCCCGGATTACGGCGCTGTCTCAGCAGCGAAAGCAGCTTCCGAGTCTTATATCCGTCAACTGGCGCTGGAACTCGGACCGCTCGGCATCACCGCGAATGCGATCATGGCGGGCGTCACCGAGACTGCGGCATTGGCGAAGATCCCTGGTGCGAAAAAGATGATCGATCTTGCACTGTCGAAGAACCCTTCCATGAAATTGACCACACCCGAAGCAGTGGCAAAAGCGATCGCACTCCTGTCGCACGATGACGCATTCTTTATTTCCGGAAATACCATCGGTGTGGACGGCGGCGAGGATATCGTGGAATTCGTCGGCGATCAATATATGTAAACGAATGAAATACCTTATGTGAACGAATACCGCCGCTCACCGGCGGTATTGTTATTTTATGGACGATATCATCATCAATGACCGCATCACCATTCCCGCAGGAGCGGTGAGTTTCAAATACTCACGCAGCGGCGGGAAAGGAGGGCAGAATGTCAATAAGGTCTCAACGCGGGTCGAACTGATGCTGGAGACCGGGAAGATCCGTGCGAGCGAACGTCTTCGCTCGTATATTCTTTCCAAACTCAGAGGGAAATTGGATTCGGAAGGGATGTTGAGGATCGTTTCGCAGGAGTCGCGGAGCCAATGGCAGAATAAACAGTCGGCGATCGAGAAGCTGCATGACATCATCGAAACGGCATCCAAGCAGGATCCGTTCCGCGTTGCGACCAAGCCATCCCGCGCGTCGAAGATCGTCCGTGTGGAATCAAAGAAAAAGGCAGGGGAGAGGAAGATCCTTCGGCGCAAGAGATTCGATGCCGGGGATGATTAATTGAGAAGGATCGGTTTGAAATCCGGTCGCTTTCCCGGATTGACCGTCATTCCGGGCGCCGGCAGCCGGAAGTAATCCCCGATATTCCGGAAGACCCTCATCACATCATTTTCCACGTCGAATGAGACCAGATTGTAATCCAGTCCCACCGCAAATTTTCTCATCTTCGGTCAATATCCCTTCATCCGTTCCGGAAGAATCCCGTTCACATCCACGCTCAGCCAACAGAATCAATTTATCATTCCGCCGGAACCAAAGATTTCGTATATTATTCGGCTATGGAAAAAGTATATGTTCGTTCACTCTTCGATAAGATCGCGTACCGGTACGACCTGCTGAATCATCTGCTGAGCGGCGGTGTCGATCTCTATTGGCGCCGTGCAGCGATCCAAAAATTGACCGCACTGAAACCGAAACGTATCCTGGATGTTGCTACCGGCACGGCTGATTTCGCCCTTGCATCGCTCCGTCTCTCCCCCGACGAAGTGATCGGAGTGGATATTTCCGAACCGATGCTTGAGGTGGGACGGAAAAAACTCCGTCAGAAGAACGTGACCGGTACTGTCCGTTTAGAAACCGGTGAGGCGGAGGACCTGAAGTTCCCCGACAAACATTTTGACGCAGCAATCGTTGCATTCGGTGCCCGTAATTTTGAATTCCTCGATAAAGGACTCTCCGAAATGAACCGTGTTCTCCGTACCGGCGGCACGGTCGTCGTGCTGGAGTTCTCACGTCCGAGGATATTTCCCCTGAAACAACTCTATTTCTTCTATTTCAAACACATTCTACCGTTTGTCGGACGAATGATCTCCAAAGACCGGGAGGCATATCAATACCTTCCCGATACCGTGATGCGGTTTCCCGAAGGCAAGGATTTCCTTGACCGGCTCAGGACTGCAGGATTCACCTCTTTGGAAGAGCAGCGGCTGACATTCGGCATTGCCACAATCTATACCGGAGTAAAGACCACATGACAGAACGAGTAGTGAAAGTCGGACACAGTCCAGATCCTGATGATGCATTCATGTTCTATGGACTTGCCAGCGAAAAAGTAAAACTGGAAGGGATCAAGATCGAGCATATGCTCGAGGATATCCAGTCCCTGAATGTCCGCGCGATGAACGGTGAACTGGAAGTGACCGCGATCTCGGCACATACCTATCCGTATGTTGCCGACAAGTATTGGATCATGGTGACCGGCGCAAGCATGGGTGAAGGGTACGGTCCGGTGATCGTGTCCAAGAAATATAAGAGTCTTGAAGAATTGAAAGGGAAGACCGTTGCAACGCCGGGAAAATTGACCACGGCAACGCTTCTGTTCAAGATCTTCACTGAAGGGATCACTAATGTTGATGTTCCGTTCGATCAGATCATGGATCGTGTGAACAGCGGTGAATTCGATGCCGGCCTGCTGATCCACGAAGGGCAATTGACCTATCAGGCTGAAGGATTCAATAAGATCCTCGACTTCGGTGAGTTCTGGGAGCAACGGACGAACGGACTCCCTCTGCCGCTCGGTCTGGATGTTGTTAGAAAAGATCTCGGTGAAGAAATGGCGAAGAAATTATCCAAAGGGCTGAAAGAAAGCATCCATTATGGTTATACGCATCAATCGGAGTCCGTACCGTACGCAATGAAATGGGGACGGGGTATCGATTATGCACTCGGTGAAAAATTTGTGAAGATGTATGTCAGTGAATTGACTATTGACATGGGTGAAAAAGGGAAGCAGGCCCTCGAGCTTCTCTTCAAATTGGGAAATGAAAAGGGAATTATTCCAAATGTTCCTACAATTGAATTATACTAATTTCCATTCCTAATTTTAAGAAGACTGCGGAATCTGATTTCATTTGTGCAAAAGATTCTGTGTAAATAGGCTAATTTAGACCGTAATCGCTTGTGGTTTTTGGCACTATAGTTGTCAATTCTAGCATAGATTATGGAGAATTCAACCGATTCAACAATACTGACCTCATGTTATCACTGCGGAGACACCCTCCGCAGTGAGCGTATTGAACTTGATGGTAAATTGTTTTGTTGTTCCGGCTGCAAGATCGTGTTTGAGATCCTGCAGCAGAATGACCTCTGCAATTATTACGCCCTTCAGTCCTCCCCCGGTAACTCACCGTCGCAGATCGAAGTCTCCCGCTTCGCGTATCTGGATGATGAGGCCATTCAAAAACAACTCTTCAATTTTTCGGACGGAACAACGGCAAAAGTGACCTTTTCGCTCCCGGCGATCCATTGCAGTTCCTGTATCTGGCTGCTGGAACAGTTGTATAAACTGGATGACGGGATCATCGATTCGAGGGTGGATTATCTGAAGAAACAGGTTTCCATCACATTCCGTCAGCAAAAGACATCCCTAAAAAATATCGTCGTACTGCTCTCGTCGATCGGTTATGAACCGGACCTCACTCTGGATTCGATCGAAAGAAATCCGGTCAGCGACAACACCAGGTCGCTGTATTATAAGATCGGTGTGGCAGGGTTCTGTTTTGGGAACTCGATGCTTTTCAGCTTTCCGGAATATCTCGGTGTCGATTCCAGCGAACAATTCTTACAACCGATCTTTTCCTATCTGAACCTTCTTCTCGGACTTCCGGTCTTTTTCTACTGCAGCAGGGATTATTTCATCTCGGCGGCAGGAGGATTGAAGAAAAGGATCATCAATATCGATGTCCCCATCGCGCTGGGCATCGTGCTGCTCTTCGGCAGAAGTGTCTATGAGATCATGTCGCACACGGGTCCGGGATTCATTGATTCGCTCTGCGGTCTTCTCTTCTTCCTTCTGCTCGGGCGAGTGTTCCAAAGCAAGACCTATGACCGCCTGAATTTTGAACGGAATTACAAATCGTATTTCCCGATCTCCGTCACAACAAAACGGAACGGAACGGAAACGACTGTACCGATCTCATCACTGAAACGGGGGACAAGGATCGTCATCAGGCATGGAGAGATCATCCCTGCGGATGCGATTCTGCTGCAGGGAAGTGCTGCTATCGATTATGCATTCGTCACCGGCGAATCGGCGCCGCACGAGAAGGTGCTCGGAGAAATGATCTATGCCGGAGGGAAACAGACCGGCGGTTCGATCGAGCTGGAAGTGATGAAGGAAGTATCCCAAAGTTATCTGACGCAGTTGTGGAACAATTTCAACAGCGCGGCACGCGAAGCCGGACAATTATCCGAATTGTCGAATAATGTCAGTAAGTATTTCACGGTCGTGGTCCTGGCTGTTTCTGCCGGAGTATTGCTCTACTGGCTCCCGAAGGATCTCACGACCGCGATCAACGCGTTCACCGGAATTCTGATCGTTGCTTGTCCCTGTGCTCTGGCGATCTCCATTCCGTTCACGCTCGGCACCACATTGCGGATCTTCGGCAGGAATGAATTCTTTCTCAAGAATACGGCAGTGATCGAAATCCTCTCCAGGATCGATACGGTCGTTTTTGACAAGACCGGCACCATCACGCATGCAGACCGGTCATCGGTGGAATTTGTCGGTCCGGAATTGACGCCGGATGAAACGGCCGGGATCTATTCACTCGTGTCCGGTTCGATCCATCCTGTCAGTGTGATGATCGCCGAATTCCTGCAGCGTGAGAAGAGGGGAGTGGACGGATTTGCGGAACAGATCGGCAGCGGGATTTCCGGTACGGTGAACGGGACATTGTTCAAGGTCGGTTCACGTGAGTATGTCGGCGGCGGTCACCTGCCGAAAGGGACAGTCAATGAAACGCGCTCGTATGTTTCGGTGAATGGTGAAGTGAAAGGATATTATTCTGTAAAGAATGTCTATCGCGACGGACTTCCCGAACTGCTTGCAGCCATGAAAGACAGAGTTACATTCGCCGTCGTTTCCGGTGACAATGAATCCGAACGGATCAGACTTCAGGCGATGTTTCCCCCGGGAACGGAACTGCGCTTCAATCAGTCCCCCTCCGATAAACTGGAATATGTGAAGGAATTAAGATCCTCCGGCAGGAGGGTGATGATGGTGGGGGACGGATTGAATGATGCCGGCGCGCTTCTTCAGAGCGACCTCGGTATTGCAGTAACTGAAAAAGTATCTCAGTTCTCCCCGTCCTCCGATGCGATCCTGAGCGGCGGTGCCTTCCGTCAGTTACCGGTATTCGTTGCATTTGCACGGAAAAGCATGCATATCGTGATCGCCAGTTTCATCCTGGCATTTATGTATAACACTGTCGGGATCTATTTCGCTTTGCAGGGACTTCTGACGCCGATCAAAGCGGCGATCCTGATGCCCGCAAGTTCCATTACGATCGTTCTGTTCACGACGATCGCGACTCAGCTGTACGCAAAGAAGAAAGGACTGTTCTCATGGCGGTGATCGCTGTTCTCATCGGATGCAGTTTCATCATCGCTGTAGGATTTCTGATCGCATTCCTCTGGTCTGTCCGGTCGGGACAATATGAGGATAAATATACACCTTCGGTCCGCATTCTGTTTGACGATAATAAAAACAATACACTCTCATCCCACAAATAATCCACGAGGTTTCAATGGAAGTTCAAAAGTTCCAATATGACAACAAGATCGTGCGCGATTTCGGTATCGCATCGGTCGTTTTTGCAGTTGTCGGTATGCTCGTCGGAGTGATCATTGCATCGCAATTATTCTCTCCGGCACTGAATGCCAATCTGCAGTATATCACGTACGGACGTATCCGTCCGCTGCATACCAATGCGATCATTTTTGCTTTTGTCGGAAATGCGATCTTCATGGGAGTGTATTATTCCTTACAGAGACTCTGTAAAGCCAGGATGTTCAGCGATCTTCTCAGCCGTATCCATTTCTGGGGCTGGCAGCTGATCATCCTTGCTGCGGCTGTCTCGCTTCCGCTCGGCATCACCACCAGCAAAGAATACGCAGAACTGGAATGGCCGATCGATATCGCGATCACTCTTATCTGGGTCGTCTTCGCGATCAACTTCTTCGGCACTATCATCAAACGCCGCGAACGGCATATGTATGTTGCCATCTGGTTCTATATCGCAACCATCGTCACCGTCGCTGTTCTGCACATTGTGAATTCATTGGAAATTCCTGTCTCACTGCTGAAAAGTTATTCGCTGTATGCAGGCGTGCAGGATGCCCTCGTTCAATGGTGGTATGGTCACAATGCGGTGGCATTCTTTCTGACGACACCGTACCTCGGATTGATGTATTACTTCCTTCCCAAAGCGGCCAACCGGCCGGTCTATTCCTATCGGTTGTCGATCGTGCACTTTTGGTCATTGATCTTCATCTACATCTGGGCAGGTCCGCATCACCTTCTCTATACCGCGCTGCCGGATTGGGCGCAGTCCCTCGGCACGGTCTTTTCAATCATGCTGATCGCACCGTCGTGGGGCGGCATGATCAACGGTCTGTTGACGCTACGCGGTGCATGGGATAAGGTTCGCGAAGAGCCGGTGCTGAAGTTCATGGTGGTTGGGGTGACCGCATACGGTATGGCGACATTCGAAGGACCGATGCTTTCTCTGAAGAATGTGAATGCACTGGCCCATTATACGGACTGGATCGTTGCTCATGTCCATGTCGGCGCGCTCGGTTGGAACGGTTTTATGACATTCGGTATCCTATACTGGTTGGTTCCGAAATTATATCGTACGGACCTGTATTCGAAAAAACTTGCAAGCTTCCATTTCTGGATCGGATCCCTCGGCATCGTCTTCTATGCTGCGTCGATGTATGTCGCCGGTTTGACGCAATCCCTGATGTGGAAGGAATTCAACGGAATGGGCGTGCTTCAATATCCCAATTTCCTTGAAACAACGCTTCAGATCATCCCGCTGCATATCATCCGTGCTGTCGGAGGAACGCTGTTCCTCACCGGCACGTTGGTGATGGTCTATAATCTGGCTAAAACTATGAAACAGGGTTCCTTCCTGTCGAATGAAGATGCTGAAGCTCCGGCATTAGGAAAAGATTTGCACGATCCGTCGGAGACGAAACACCGTCTTCTGGAGAAACGTCCGATCCAGTTCGCATTACTCGCGACCGTTGCCATTCTTATTGGAGGGTTGATCGAAATGGTGCCGACATTCCTTGTCAAAGCGAATATCCCGACGATCGAGAGTGTGAAGCCGTATACTCCGCTCGAGCTGCAGGGACGGGATCTGTATATCCGTGAAGGATGCAACTCCTGCCATTCCCAGATGGTCCGTCCGTTCCGTTCAGAGACAGAACGGTATGGAGAGTATTCCAAAGCCGGTGAGTATGTGTATGATCATCCGTTCCTGTGGGGATCACGCCGCACAGGGCCGGATCTTCACCGTGTCGGCGGAAAATATCCGAACCTTTGGCATTATCTGCATATGGATAATCCGAGAACGATGTCCCCGGGTTCCATCATGCCGTCCTATCCCTGGCTCTTGACACAGGAACTTGACACAAGTTCAACGGCTGCGAAGATCCGTGCTATGCAGACACTTGGTGTTCCATATCCGAAAGGATTCGATCTCACGGCAAATGAGATCCTTCTCCAGCAGGCAGATTCCATCGCATTGGATCTGCAGAGGAATAAAGTCCCGGCCGAACCGAATAAGGAGATCATCGCGATGATCGCCTATCTGCAGCGGCTGGGTATCGATATCAAAACAACAGGAAAGTGAGGGGACGATGCTATCAAACTATCTCAGTTCCATTGAAGGGATCTCTGCC
This sequence comes from Synechococcus sp. UW140, assembly GCA_943364975.1. Lineage (GTDB taxonomy): Bacteria > Bacteroidota > Ignavibacteria > UBA10030 > UBA8401 > UBA8401. The sequence continues at coordinate 2,492 of CALRIY020000045.1, read as the reverse complement.
TACCCGCTCTTCTCGCTCTTCATCTTTGTGCCGTTCTTCATTGCGGTGACGGTGTGGGTCTTCAAATTAGACAAATCATTTCTGAACTATATGGGCGAAATGCCGCTCAACGATTCAACGGAGTCAGTTGAGGATAGGAAAACATCATTATGAAAACGACGAACACGCTCAATCGCATGCTGTTCCTGCTGCTGGCCGGCGCTGTACCGCTCTCGGCTCAGGTCGCACCCGCAGTTCCGGTGAAGGATCCGATAGCTGAACTGGCTCTCATCTTCACCGTCTCATTCATGATCTTTGTGATCGCGACGCTGATGTATATCATCGGCGTGATGAATACCAACATCGATCCGATCGCTGAATTCTATTTCAAACTCAAGAATTATATCGTCCCGCCTCCGAGCGAAGCGGCTCCCGATGTCGGCCATGTCTATGACGGGATCAAAGAGCTTGATAACCGCATTCCGCCGTGGTTCAATTACCTGTTTGCGGGAACGGTCGTTTTTGCATTCATCTACATGATCGATTATCATGTTGTCGGACTGTCGAAACTCTCCGCCGATGAATATATGGAGGAAGTGGTGGCGGCAAACCTGCAGAAGAAGATCATGCTCGCATCCGGCGGCACGATCAATGAGAACGCATTGGAAGCATTGAAGGATGCCGAATCACTGAAAGAGGGAGGAGAGAATTTCCAAAAGTTCTGCATCTCCTGTCACGGACCGCAGGGCGGAGGACTGGTCGGACCGAATCTGACCGATGAGTACTGGATCCACGGCGGCGGGATCAAGAATGTCTACACAACCATCAAAAAAGGTGTTCCTGCCAAAGGAATGATCAGCTGGGAATTGGTCTTTTCCCAGAAACAGATCCAGAACCTCGGCAGTTATGTGCTCACGCTTCAAGGCACCAATCCTCCCGGCGGGAAAGCACCCGAAGGACAGAAATACACTGAACCGGTCGCTGTGAAAGCGGACACAGTTCAGCAGAAAAAATTGTGAAAGCGGTGGTCGTATGACGGACGGAATGGCAGCAGACACACAGGATGAATCGTTCCGTGATTCACTCGGTATCGTTGAAAAAAGCGGTAAACGGAAATGGGTCTATCCGAAGGAGCCGAAAGGACGCTTCACGAACATGCGGAACGTTTTCAGCGGCTTGCTGCTGCTGATCCTGTTCGGCACACCGTTCGTGAAGATCGACGGTCACCCGTTCATGCTGTTCGATATCATCAACAGGAAATTCATTCTGTTCGGTTTTGCCTTTGGACCGCATGACTTCTACCTCCTCGGTCTGGCGATGATCACCTCCATCGTTTTCATTTTCCTCTTCACGGCGGTCTTTGGACGGCTGTTCTGCGGATGGATCTGTCCTCAAACAGTCTTTATGGAATCGGTCTTCCGAAAGATCGATTATTGGGTGGAAGGTTCACACAAAGATCAACGCAGACTGACAGAGTCTTCCTGGACCGGTGAGAAATTCCTGAAAAAGGGGACGAAATACATCATTTATTTCGTCATTTCGTTCATGACAGCCAATATGCTGCTGGCATGGATCATCGGCATCGATGCACTTCAGAAGATCGTCGTTGAACCGGTCTCGGAACATATTTCCGGATTTACGGCAATGATGCTGTTTACCGGTCTGTTCTACTGGATCTTTATTTGGTTCCGCGAACAGGCGTGCATTCTGGTCTGTCCCTATGGCCGCCTGCAGGGTGTCCTCCTTGATCCGAATTCGATCGTTATTGCGTATGATAACGTCCGGGGAGAACCTCGGAAAAAGATCAAACGGACCGAAGAGCGAACGGCAGGAGATTGTATCGACTGCAATGAATGCGTTGTCGTTTGTCCTACCGGAATTGATATCCGTAACGGCACACAGCTGGAATGCGTCAACTGCACCGCATGCATCGACGCATGCGACACGGTGATGGATAAGATCAAAAAACCGCGCGGCCTGATCCGGTATGATTCCCTCAACGGCATCAAGAATCAGACCAGGAAGATCTTCTCGACCCGGGTGATCGGATACTCCGTCGTTCAGGTGATGCTGCTGGGATTACTGATATTCTTCCTCTCGACCCGTTCCGAATTTGATGTGACCATCCTGCGCTCGCCCGGAATGTTCTATCAGGAACAGCAGGATGATAAAGTGAGCAATCTCTATGATATGAAAGTGCTGAACAAGACCTTTGAACAGAAGGACATTGTCGTAAAGTTGTTGAATACCGAGGGCGAGATCAGGATCCTGGGGGACAACAAGAGTGTGAAGCCGCAGGAAGCGATGCTGACAAAGATGTTCGTATTGCTGGACAAAAAAGCGATCACCATGATGAATACACCGCTGCAGTTCGCGGTCTATGTCGACGGTCAGGAGGTTCAAAGGATCTCCACCTCATTCCTCGGACCGGTCGAGAAAAAGGTGAAGCACGATGATGAAAAGAGTGAGCACAAGAAAGAGAAGGACCATGAAGATTAAGTTCAATTGGGGTT
>CALRIY020000044.1:0-29061 GCA_943364975.1 Synechococcus sp. UW140 | reverse complement strand
ACCGTTGTTTTTTTTGCAGGAACATTTCCCAAGAACGCTTCGACGTAATGAGTGAATTCAATTTCCGTATGAACAGTCCAACCCGGCTCCTTCCTTTAGTCATTCTGCTCCTCACGACCATTCTTCAATCTTCTGCCCAGGAATTGCAGTACCGAGACCGTTCCGAACAGGAGATCTTTCGCTACTGGCAGAAACACAGAACACTCGACCGGAGCATCATTGAATGTCTCCTTATTGCAGAAGGTGCAGCAATTGATCCGGAAAAAGCGCAGGCATGGATTCAGCGTCTTGAAACAGAAGTGGTGAATATTATCCGTGCGGACGATGCTCCGAAGAAAAAAGGGGAACGTCTCTATCAGTTCGTGCACGCGAGGGCATTGCGGAAATTCACCAACGATGCGACCGTCGCTTCGCTGATTGCAAAAGGGGAATACAACTGCGTGACATCATCCGCCCTCTATGCACATCTGGCAAAAGCGGTTGGACTTCCGGTCAGCTTCCATGCCACGCCGTTCCATGTCTGTCCGATCGTCACCGTAAAGGGACGGAAGATCTGGGTGGAGATGACCCGTCCGAAGGGGGGCTTCGATGCGGAGTACGACAAAGAAGCCCTTGTCGAACTGCTTCTGGAAAATAAACTCGTCACCCGTGAAGAGGCGGAACAGAAAAGTGAAGAGACGATCTATAACGAGTTTGTGCACGGACATTATCAGGATTCAACGGCAGCGCTGCTCGGATATCACTACTATAATCAGGGTCTCGCCCTGGACAAGATCGGAAAGAGGGAAGAGACGTTCTGGGCTTTGGCAAAAGCGCATACGCTGGAGAAGGAAGATGACATCGTGAAGAAGGTCTTCGACGAGTCCTTTGCTGTGCTCAGCAGCATACAGAATCCCGCCGGGTCGTATGCTCAGGCGGCCCAGGTCTATTTTTCACTTCGGGGAAATGATACAACGGTGATCCGTGATGCCGTGACGAATGTGCATCAGGGGATCTATAATCTGATCGAACATCACCGGAATTTTTCCCGTGCGGATTCCATCCTGGCGATGCTCACGACGATCCTTCCCCCGACTCCCGCTTTGGAACAGCCGCTCGCGGAGATCCGGCAGTTTGTCCGCGTGAATATCGGATTGGAACATAACCGGAAGGGACGATACCAGGAATCGTATGCTGTACTTTCCGCAGAATTGGCGAAGGATAGTGCAAATGCGAAACTGCAGGATATGTACGTGCAGGCGGGGAGGGATTACGTACAGAAACTTCAGATGAGCGGCAACGACGAACGTGCGCTGGCGGTGACCGATTCCATGATCGTCCGGATGCCGTCGTATGAAGTACTGAAGGAGACGTACTGCCGCATCATCGTAGCCGGCACGATGCTTGCCGATAAGTACCGCGCGGATCCTTCCAAAGCGCGCGTCAATCTGATGAAAGCATTTCAGATGGATTCTGTGAACAGTATCGTCCGAGAAGCGCTCGGCGCCGTGTATCACGAACTGGCGATGGAACAGATCCGGAAATCGAACTGGAACGGCGCACGGACGCAGGTGCTGCAGGGACTCCGCTACGCACCGGAAAGTCAGTACTTAAAATCCGATCTACAGCTGATCCAAAAAGAAACACCGAAACCAAAAAAGAAAAAATGAACGGTCCGTTTTTTTATAATGGTTCACCGCAGAGAGCGCAAAGTTCGCAGAGAATATGTAGGACCGACCGATGGTCGGTCCGGGAAATCAGAAACTCTCACACAAAGTCCGCCAAAGGCGGACATAGACACAAAGAATATATATATGGACAGCGATTTACCCGCCACAGGCGGATCCGTCCGTCCCTGTTGTTTTTAATATATTCACCGTACCCAATTGGTCTAAAAGAGCATAAATCGTTGGCAATCGGGGCCATTTGCCCCTTTTTCATTCATTTTTTTGATTGCTATTGCCGCAAGTGATAGGGAAATTATCTGAGCAGTAATTCTTGCTTTGCTCAACGTTTCCGGTTCAACCATGGTCCTTAAAAAAATTCTTCCGCTGTTGATGTGCGGTTCTGTGCTGCTTCAGTCTCAATCCTTTTTGGATGCATACCGCCCGTTCATTCCGGCCGCCTATCTCGATTCAGCCGAAATTGTTTTCATCATTACGAGCAACCTTCAGGCAGCAGCAGAGACCGATCCCGAACTGATCTATGATTTCCTCCGCGCATTCGAATCCGAAGAGCAGACATTCAACACGGAACAATTCCGCACGTACCTGTTGAACTTTTCGGAGAAACGAAAGAAGCGGTCCGATTGGGCGAAGACTGAACTGCAGCGGTTGAACAGCAGCGGACTCGAACAGAACTTCCATCGTATATCGAATTCATTCTATAATCCAATGGTGTTGAAAGATCTTCCGGAACAACGGCAGAGGGAAGAGCAGGCTGCGCCCGACACGAATAAAAGGGACTTCTTCGTCTATCGATATTATTCCGGCGACACATCTCTGCGGTACGATCCCGCTGAGAATTTTTCCGCCAGGCGGAATCTCTTTGAATATACCTTTGTGGACAGCTTCCGCAATTTCTGTGAAGAATTTACCACTGATCCCGATACGACCAAGTGCGGCAGAATGGTGAAGAAGATCTCCGATAACTGGTACATGTTCGACCGCACCGCCAGGACCGATCCGGCGCCGTTCTCCCCGTCCGAGCTGGTGACGTTGTATGTGCAGCAGAAGTATTCATATGAAGAGGAATATTCCCGCTTCGGCATCGGTGCGCTGTATCTACGGACCAGTCTGCACACACTGACCCTTGCTTCCATGAAACCAGAGCTCGGCGACGTAGAGATGTATCTTCCGCTGAAGGTGGATCAGGCCGGATTCACGTTCTTCTACCGCTACCGTATCGAACCGGTAAAAACGATCTTCTCCTACATAAAATTGGATTTTTCCTTTCTATCTGCTCCACGCGTACAGAACGGTTCTCTCATGCGCAATTTATCGTGGACATATTTTTTTCACAAAGAAATCTCCGTCACGAATATCTCCAGCTTGATGATGACGGCAGCAACACCGTTCCTGTATATCACCGAGGATATTCATCTTGAACTCAGTACCGGTATCAGTCTGAACACAATTTCGTACCGATATCAGAACAGTTACGGGTATCGATATTGGTCTTACGATTACTGGGGAAATCCTATTGTAAAAACCGATATCACTGTGTATGGTGATCCGAACAAGATCAACACGGTGAAGAAAGACCGATTTCTTGTTTCCATGAGTCTGATCTGGAATATCATCGGAGATCTGAATCTGCAGTACTCCATCGGTCCCCGTCAGGCGACCATTTCCGTACAGCAGTTTTTTTAAAAATTCCGTTTTTCAGCGCGGAGTTCGCAAAGATCGCAGAGAATATGCAGGACCGACCGATGGTCGGTCCGGGAAATCAAAAGCGATCACATAAAGTCCGCATATGGCGGACAAAGACACAAAGAATATATGTAGGGACGGACGCCCGTCCGTCCTTTTTGTTTTATTGTGTTCACCGCGGAGATCGCCGAGATCGCAGAGAATATGTAGGACCGACCGTTGGTCGGTCCGGCAAATCAGAAGCTCTCACACAAAGTCCGCTCGAAGAGTCGTGTTTTCGACCTATGGCGGACAAAGACACAAAGAATAAATGTAGGGGCGAATGCTTATTAGAAGATTTATCCGCTCAACTGCAGATCTCACTCAAAATGAACATTGCTTTTTCGGAAAGGTGTAAGGAAATTGAAGACAACGTTGTGCATTCAAACCAAATTTCACTACCACCATATGTGGGGTTTAATGTGAAACATTATATTTCGATCGTTTTTATCCTCATCGCTTCACCAATGATACTAATGAATCAAACAGTAAAACCCAAAATGGAGTGGGATAACATTTATGATGGACCTAGTCATGGTATTGATATAACATTGGATATCGCAATGGACAAAATGAATAATTTGTATTTAACAGGGAGAAGCGCAGGACATGATGCAAGTCAAGATTTGCTCGTCTTAAGATATACAAACATTGGTGCTTCGTCGATTGAGCTTCGATACAGTTCAGCTTCACATTCTTGGGATGAAGGTAATTCAATAGCAATTGATTCGAAATCAAATATGTTTGTTCTTGGTAGTTCAACGTTTGATCAAAACACTTTTTATGCATTATTTCATAAATATTCTGCGAACGGAGAATTGATTTGGGCTAAGAACTTTAACAGCAATCTTAATATAAATTCAACAGGTGTTCAAGTTGTCCTAAATTCTAAAGAAGATCCTATAATTGGTTACAACCGATCTTTCGCAATTATCAGCAAATATTCTTCTGCCGGAGATTCATTGTGGACAGTAATTATTCACGACGATACAAGTTCTTATAAGGTAAATTATCTAACGGTCGATAAAAATGATAAGATTTTTGGAATTATAACGCAATTTATCTGGAATGGAGGAGATGTACCGTCGACGAAAATACTATTTGTAAAAATAAGCGATACGGGCGAATTAATTTGGCGAAAACAATTTAATGGCGCCAATGTTAAGAAAATTATACTGGACAAAGAAGGCAATCCTATTCTTATGGATACCGATGCAAGGATAATAAAGTATAATTCACAAGGTGATATAATGTGGACAATACAAAATCCGCAGATTGGGAATATTATTGTTGTCACAGATATCGTTGTTGATTCACTTAACGATATAGTATTTACAGGATATGGATTAGGCGAAAACTCCTGGGATTATTTTACACAGAAATTGTCATCCTCCGGAGCGGTGAAATGGATCCGATCTTTTAATAGCGATGAAAATATTAATGATTATGCATCAAGTCTGACTATAGATAAAGAAAACAATATTTATGTCACCGGAGGAACGCACAATTCATTATCGATCGGCTATTGTTATACAGTAAAATATTCTTCAGTCGGTGAGTTCATATGGGTATATAAATATGATGCACCTCACAGCAAGTATGAAAGAGGTAAAAAAATCTTTGTTGATGATAGTAATAACGTCTATGTGGGAGGAGAAGTTGCCGATTCAATAAACGGCTGGAACTTTCTTGCGTTAAATATTAGACAGGAAAACAATTCCCTGGTGGGTTCGACGGACAATTTTTTACCATCGATCTATTCTCTAAGCCAGAATTATCCAAACCCTTTTAACCCTTCCACATCAATTAAGTTTAGCATTCCACAGCGAAGTCATGTTACAATCAGTATTATTAATACGATTGGTCAGCATATCGCAACACTGTTTAACGAAACACGGGATGCTGGTAATTACGAAGTGCCTTGGAACGCAAATATATCAAGCGGTCTGTATTTTTATCGAATTGTTGCAACCGGTATCAATAATTCGAACAAGTCTTTTGTCGAGACAAAAAAAATGATTCGTTTAAAGTAATGATCGCGCTCAATTTGCCGGTCAGAACATCGAAAGGAGGACATGAATGAAGAATATTATAATTATTTCACTCGCTCTTGCTCTTTTAGGGTGCAAGGAGACTTCCATCGAAGCGGATCGGCTCAGCGGTCTGTACTTCACTACCGACAGAACATCATACTATTTTACCAACGACTCAGTGAGAGATCCCGTCTATCTTACGTTCTTCAACGCGACCGATTCCATCGTCTATCAATGGTGGCCGTCATTGCTTCAATTCAAGACCGATACCGGCTGGAAATACTTGAGCGTGTCGTGCGGCGGATTTCAGGATCCGCCGCTCCTTCCGAACCGTTCCATCTCGAAACGATGGGCTGTGGACGGCAGAAGATCCGATGGATCTCCCGAAGGAGAATACAGATTCGTCGCGGAGGTACAAACCGATACAACGAAAGGATTCCAGCTGATCCCGTCCAATTCATTTTATGTCAGATATAAATAACCGTCCCATACACAGACACGATCATCATGAAGACCTTCTCGCAGTATTATTTCGGCATCATCACACGCCCTAATGACACATTCTCTCAGCTGCTGGCAGATGAGAAACGGTTCAGATACGGCTGGTATGCCATTCTGTTGAATATGTTCCTCTACACCTGGGTGTATGTCAATCTAACGATTGGCGGAGGCGCACCTTCCAGTTTCACTCCTTGGCTTTCCATCCCGAAAGAATCGTATTACTTTTATGACCAATTTCTGCTTGCACCCAGCATGTTGATCTGCTGGATATCGGCCGCGGGGATCATCTACCTTTTGAGCAAGCCGTTCGGCGGTACCGGCAGTTTTGACGATACACTCTCTGTGCTGGGATTCTCCATCAGCATTTCCTGTCTAGCGTCGCTTCTCCACGATCTGCCCGATACCTTTCTGGGGGCGATAGGACTGCTCGATCTCCGGCAGTATGAAATAGCACTGAACTCCCCGACAATTTGGAGAACGATCCTGTGGATCTGTTATGGATCATCGCTTGTGCTGTTTGTTCTACTGTTCTGGAGAGCAGTGAAGATCACGCACAAGATCAACAACACTGCAGCATTTTTTATCGGATTGCTGGGATTTGTCACATATCAGACCCTGTTTCTCGTCTTTAACCGATAATAAAAACGTATGGATCTCCGCCAATATTGCGAGGATGTATGATGAACAAAACCAATGTTCTTTTTCTGCTGTTCATCTGTTCTCTTTTTATGCAGTGTGAACATCCTTCAGCAGGGACCGAGGATATTGCTACAGTCGTTCCGAAATATGATCTGTCCGCTGGAAACCACCGGACGTACACGACTAAGATCTATAATAATAACGGCGTGGTTACTACCTCCTATACAACGTACATGAAAGTGCTGCGGGAGAGCACCATTGTCGGCGAACAGTGGATGTTGTTGAGTGAATCATCGGAGAGCAATTCATCCCGCGTCACCAAAGTCGCGCGCGAACAGCCGGAAGGGTATTATGAACGGACGACTGTTGATGTTCCAACAGCGGGAATACGGGATACGGCAGTATTGGTGTACAAATATCCTGCGCCGGCGAACACAAAATTTTTTGTCAACCCTCACTATGATGTCGATGCTCACATATTGTATTCGGATACCACAACAATCATATCACGTAATATCCGGGTTACCGTCCCGGCCGGAACGTTCAATTGTTATTGGTATCAGACCGTTCACAATGTCTCTTCGCGGGATAGCGCCGGCAACGCATCCCTGTTTCCGCTTTATTACTTGGATGAGTTTTTGTCCGATTCCGGACTTGTGAAAATGGAAGGCTACTCGCTTCTCCCCGGCGGTCCAAAGCTGGCAGCGTCGCTTGAGCTGACTGCATTTACAGTGCATTGACCGCCCGGTCCGACCCATTGCGTCAGGAAAGATCAGCACAATGAAAAAAATATTTCACACCGGCGTTACAACGTATCTTTCATTAGGAGTGATCGTTCTTGTCTTGTATTTTCTTTATCCCGAAATCTCCTCAAGAATATCGAGACCGTTGGATGTCCGTTCAACCTTGTCCGCACACGGATATTATTATCCTCTGAACATGCATCAGCTCACCGCATTGTCCGTCGACTCCAATACCGTCACACTCACCGGGTATGATGTCCAATTCTATCAACGCTCCGAGGATCGCCGAATTCAGCGATCATTTCCCGAAAAATACACGGTGCGGGATACGTGCTGGATGCTGCTGGATTCAACGCTCTCGGAGAACGGCCGTACGATCCGAACGTTTCGACATGCCGTTTCACTGAAAGAGCTCTCTGTTTCTCTGCCGTTCTGGAATTCCATTCCTGAATGGACGGCTATGAGAAGCAACGCAAATGAGACGTTGATCATCCTCTCCGGCGCCGATTGGAAACATGGGGAGGATGTGTATCTGGGATTTATTGAGATAAAAAATTGAAACACGATCAACTCAAAAAATGAGTCTTTCGATGCTTTTAACAATGAACAGTTCAAAAATAATTGGTCTGTACCGTCTCTTTCGGTTTGAGCTCACCTTCACTGCAGGCATCTGCGTCCTGCTGGGGGAAATTCTTGCGGCGGACGGTCTGCCGACGATTCATCAAGCCGTGTTTGGATTCCTGAGCGTCTTCTGTATCTCCGCGACAGCGCTTATCCTGAATGATTATTTCGATGTTGAGACCGACAAGATCAATGCGCCGCACCGTCCGATACCTTCAGGACTCGTCACGCGGACCGAAGCGCTGATCCTTTCGATCGTGGTTGCGCTGGCCGGATTCTTCTTCGGTTTCTTGATCAGCGTCAAAGCACTTGGGGTCGTCATTGCTGTCTGGCTGGTCGGTTTCCTGTATAACTGGCGGTTCAAAAAGACCGGACTGTGGGGGAATCTTTTCGTTGGTTTTTCGGTCGGGATGACCTTCATTTTGGGAGGCATTATCGTCGGGAATCCGTTCAACGCTTCCGTCTGGTATTTCGCACTCACCACGATGTTCGTTGATCTGGGAGAGGAGATCGCGGCTGATTCGCTCGATGTTGAAGGGGATAGGAAGACCGGATCGCGTTCGCTGGCGGTCCTGTTCGGACCGCAGCGCTCCATGCGGATCGCGGCATCGATCTTTGCACTGGTCGTTGCGGGGAGCGCGGTTCCGTTCCTGTTCGGATGGTTCGAATGGTATTATCTGCCGCCGATCGTCCTATGGGATGCCGTCATTCTCTATTCCGTAAAGAATTTACTCGATATGAACAGGAAGGACCGTCTCAACGATATCCGGCGGATCTATCTGAGCGGATCGGTGATGCTCATCGTTTTTATCGCAATTAAACTTATTGTAGAATGAATTTTTTATCTCTTAAAATACCGCCGATGCTTGTCACTGTGATCATGGGAACGGGTATGTGGCTCGCCGCTGAACAATTCTCATCGTGGAAGATCACACTGCCGCTGAAGGAAGTGACTGCATCCGCTGCTGCTCTTGCCGGGGGAGTGATCGCGCTTGCTGGAGTGCAATCGTTCCGGAAGGCAAAGACGACGGTGAATCCGATGAAGTTCGATTCGGTTTCAACCCTGGTCGATACAGGGATCTATTCATACACAAGAAATCCAATGTATGCAGGACTGCTGCTGTTGCTGATCGGCTGGGGATATTATCTCGCCAATGCTGCCGCACTCTGTATCATACCGCTCTTTGTGCTGTATATGAATTCATTTCAGATTCGTCCGGAAGAGATGATTCTCGAAGAGAAGTTCGGCGAAGCATTTCTCCTGTATAAAAGGAGTGTCCGCCGGTGGATGTGAAGAGGGAATCAAGATAATGAACGCACCTGAACATTTTTTCTCCGGATGGCGATCCTAATGCTTCCGCAATAATTCCTCCCGCCAATAATTGATATTTCATTCGATATTTTGTTTCTTTCCGTACAGAACATCAACGAATGGTATTTGAGCAGGAGACCCATGCACTGCTTCGGTATGCTGCAATAAATCCGCAACACAATCAAAGGAGGGTGCTATGGAATTTTCCGTGAACACCGCGGCGATCTTTGCCGCAGCTTTTGCCAATTTTATCGTCGGAGCCATCTGGTATACGCCGCTGTTCGGCAAAACGTGGGCGAAGGAACTGGGATTTGATCCAAACATGAAGCCGGACGGGAAGTTCATGGCAAAAGCGCTCACACTCTCCCTTGCAGGAAATCTTCTGCTTGCATGGGTGCTTGCGTGGACGATGGCGTCATGGCGTTTCGTCCCCGGCGCAATGGATGTGCCGCCCCTGATGAATGCATTCCGCACTGCATTCTTTCTCTGGCTTGGTCTCTATCTCCCTCTTCAGTTCAGTGCAAAAACGTGGGAGGGACGTTCCTGGAAGCTTGTTTCCATCAACGGCGGATATCATTTCGTCACGCTGTTCACTGCTGCATTGATCCTCGCATTTTGGGTGTAGCGTTGGGAAACAGAAAAAGAAAAAGCGCGGACTCATCATCCGCGCTCATCTTTATGAATCAATAATCATGCAATTGTGAAATACTGCAATCTTGTAATCTTGCAATCTTGCAATCTTGCAATTGATCTTAGTACTTCACATCCCCTTGCCGCTCCTTCGCTTTCGCATCCCACACCGGCAGAACTTTCTTTCTCCATTCCGCTTTGTCTGTTTCCAGTTTTTTCATATCGAGTCCGATGAACGCCTGGGCTTTTGATTTTGTGGAGAGATCTGGGAATGCAACGATCGGTGACGCTTTGTGTTTGATCAGCACCATCGTGATGAACCGTCGTGCCTCCTCCGCTTTTTGGATGGAGGTGCCGAGGACACGTGCTGCTTCGAGCGGAGAGTGGAAACCGACTGCGTTTGCGGCGGAGACCCAGTCCCAGCGCCATTGCGCGTGACGGATCAGTTTCAGTGCGGGAACAAGTTCAACGGAATCCGCTCCTGCTTTGTATGCAGCTGCCGCTTCGATGTGCGCGGAGACGATCGCTTTTTCTGCGAGAAGTTTTAATTCCGTCACTTTGTCCTGACGGTCGTTCACATTCTTGATCAGCGTCTGTTCGCTCTCGCGGTGGCAGACCTGGCATGAGCCGGAGATGTTCTCCAGCGGCGATGCGATCTTATGATTGGTGAACTTCACGCCCCCTTCGTTCTTGTACGGCATATGACAGTCCGCGCACGACACACCGCGCTCGGCGTGGATTCCGGTGCGGTACAGTTCGTAGTCCGGATGCTGCGCTTTCAGCATCGGCGCTTTGCTGAGCTTGTGGACGAAATCCACATGACCAACAGAATCATAATACGCTTCCATCTGGTCGGCGGAGAATCCCTTGTCCCACGGGAAGGTGAGATATTTCTCAATTTTGCCTTTGAAATAATACTCCACGTGGCATTGAGCGCAGACGAGAGAGCGCATCTCCTGCCGTGTTGCAGTGTTGATATCTTTTCCCTGTCGCTGCCATGCTTCGGCGAGGGCGGGTCGGGTGATGCGGAGATTCATTGTCTTCGGATCGTGGCAGTCCTGACAGCCGATGTTGTTCACGATCTCGTGTCCGAGTGAATCCCAGCTCCTTTTGTAGAACTGTGCCGGTCCCATTTTGCTCATGATGCGCGGTACGTCCGGACTTTTGCACGACCAGCAGGTGGCCGGCTGCTGAACGCCGGTCCGGAGCGTATTGCGGATATCTTTGATCGCATAATAATGTCCCCGCGCCTGATTATAATCGCGCGAGAACGCATATCCCGCCCAGAGGACAACATTGAGCGGATCCTCTTCGAGCAGATCACGTTTCTTATTTCCGCCGTATTTGCTCAGATACGTCGTCTCTGCAGTGCTTTTATATGTTTCGTATTCGCGGGGATAATTCTCTCCCCACACTTCGTTGCGAGGTTCCCAGTCCGCGATCGGTTTGCCGATCTGATACTGCATCATCGCTTCGCTGCGCCGTTCCATGATGGAAGCGCCGAGCCACCCGACGAGAAAAACGATGACGGCAGTGCCGCCGAAAAGGACCCATGCGGTCCACGGTTTCTTTTCAATGAGTTCTGTGATCTTCATAACGTACCTCGTAATAGTAATGCAAATAAATTATCGTGTCATAGAGCAGAAGGGACGCTGAGATGCTGAGCATCCTTATTTCTTCATGTACTGTTTCATCCACTCCGGCGTGATGGTCGAAGGGATCGGAACGCGTGCGTACGGAACGGACGCGAGACTGTTCACCCGTCCGTGCGGTGTTTCACGGTGGCATTCCCAGCAGAGTTTTCCTCCTCCGTGTTTCTGTGCGTCGAGTGTGACGAAGCGTTCCTTCACATTCTGTGTCAGCGACGAATGGCAGCGGATGCAGTTCTGCTGCACCACGGCGGTCCCTGCATCGTGAATATGGATCACCTGCGGTTCCAGTCTGAAGGTGAACATGAAAGAATGGCGTGTGCCGTCCATTGCTTTAAATAGATACTTCGCTGCAGCACTGGTGTGGGGAACGTGACAGTCATTGCAGACGGTGACGCGAACGTGGCTGCTCCGTTCCCATGTGGCGAACTGCGGTGCCATCACGTGACAATTCATGCAGGCGCGGGGATCATCGGACAGATACGATGTCGCATTCCCCACATACAGTGTCAGCATTCCTAATCCCGCCAGCGCAGCAACGGCAAGCAGCACCGGAAGCTGCCACTGTTTGGGAGGTTTGACCGATTCAATAATGTCTATGATGGTTTTCATCTGTGTCAGAATCCGATCTGTGTGGTGAGATATGACCAGTACGAGACATCGCTGCTGTTGAACGCGCGCCGCATCAGCGTATTCGGAACGAACGCAGCCGTCCCCAATTCAAAGGAAACACTCTTAGAGTACGTAAAGATGGTGATGATATCAACCTCCTGACCGAGGTCGCGCGCATCATCCGTTGCGGTCAGATTCTGCTGAGTGATGAAATGATGCAGGGTGACCGTTGCCGCAACATTGTCGGCCGGTTTCACCGCACAACGCACATAGGCATCGGTGATCCCGCGGTTGAATGTCTGCACCGGAAAGTTAATGAAATAATCCATCGCACCAAAGAACTTATGTCCGGTGGGGTAGGGAGGGACGAATGTATTCATTTCAGCTGCGCCCGGTTCGGTGCCGCTGATGATATCCAGATTCAGACTTGCGGAGGTGATGATCGATCCTGAATATACCGTGCCGAGCGAGAGAGCGGCCATCCAGGCAGAGACGGTGGTCCCTTTTTCCTTGCCGAACTGAAATGCTGCTTCGGCATCGTAGATGAATCCGCTCAAGGATCCTTTCAGATGTGTACCGGCGGTGGTGCGGTCCAGATCGTCGGAACCGGGGATCGTTCTGTTCTTGTTCAGTTCCTTCAAGGCATAGGCGTTGAAGAGAAAAGTGGCGCTGAACGGATTGGTATAGTAGCCTCCGAACATCGTCGTTCCGTTATCCCGTTTGAATGCGGTATTCGCACTGTTCACCGGATCGGGGACCGTATTGATGTCCGAAATATTCACGGCGAACATATCCAGGAGTGCATCACCGTGAGCGTAATGAACCAGCATTCCGTCGAACGCTCGTCCCACGTTATTCCATCCCAGCTTGCCGATGATGCGGTCGCTTCCGACGGCAATGGCCATCCTGCCGAATTGCACTGTGAACTGAGGAAAAAGGAACGAATCGATCTTTGCATATCCCTCATACAGATCCAGATTCTTATTGTTGGATGTGGTGCTTGCTTCCTCGCCGAAGCGGCGTGAATCCTGCATGGTGAGTGTGACGGAGACATTCGGTGTCGGACGGATCTCAGCGCCGAGCCGAATGCGCGAGAGTGTGTAGAGATTCGGTGCCGTATTCAGATTGAAATCGCGTCCGTCCGCTTCGGTGCGGAGGCGCAGTTCACCGTTCCAGCGGATCGGAATCTCTTGCGTGAAGACAAACATGGGGATGATGAGAACAAGGATAATATTTTTCATGGTTATTCATTTAAGTGATTGATGTGTGTTGTGATGCGGTGCTATTCAGATTCTTCTTACCGGCTGCGACCGTCGTGCATTTCTTTCCGAACGACAGATCGGAAAATAAACAGAACAGAAAATCGTGAAAACGTGCGATCCTGCAATTTTGAAATTCGTTCTCGTTCAATCATTCGGACCATACTGCGGTACGGAACCGCGTGCATGGTTATAGAGCGGTGACTCGAGATTTTGAAAACGGTATTGATACTCATCTTTTCCGACCGAATTCTTCCAGTGTCCCGTCAGCATGCCGAGTCCCGTCACCGCGATGAAAGTTCCGACGATCAAGACGCCGAAGACCCACGGTGCAACGGTTACGGACTGCTTTTTCGCCCTGAGCACAAGGGTTTCTTTGACCGGACATTCTTCAACGCATCGCATGCAGCTGGTGCATTCGTCGCTCCACACCTGCGATATCTGGTGGACCTTGATGTTGGAAGGGCAGACTTTCGTGCAGAGTTCGCAGTCAACGCAGCTTTCTTTCACGCGTGTAATGCGGAACGGAGCGAGGAAGCCGGTCAAGCCCAGCAGCGCGCCGTATGGACAGAGGAACCGGCACCAAAAGTTTTTGATGAAGACCGATGCCACCATCAAACCGAGAATAGTATAAAGCGCGAACGGAGTGATCTCCGCGAAAAAGAGATACATCTTGATGTCTGCCACTTTGTTATATGGACTGTTGATGAAGATCTCCAGATCCTGCACCGACATCGCTGCAATGGCGTAGACAAAAAAGAAGAGGAGAAGATATTTCAACGAGCGGAGCGGATAATCCAGCCATCGCCAGACGGTGAAGGTTCGTTTGAATATGGATTGTCCGAGCATCCACAGCGATTCGCTCAGAGTGCCGACAGGACACATCCAGCTGCAGAACGCCTTCTTCATCAACAATCCTACGGCGATGAAGCTGATCAGGATGACCGTTCCGGCAGGATGGATGGTATTGAGTGTGCCGCTGTAGATCCAATGGAGCATTCCCATCAGTGCGCTGATTGGGAGAAATCCTTCCACGCCGGGAGGCCGTTCAAAATATTGTTCGGTTCCGCCGGACATTCCCCATTGCATGAAGAGATAGAATTCTATGCCGATCCAAATGCACAGAAGGATGAACGCTGCCTGAACCGAAGAGCGGAAGAACTGTGAATCATTCTTGAGTCGTGTAATGGTTCCTTTTAAAAAAGGAAGGGAAGAATCTGTTTTATATTTCCTTCTCCGCTGATCAGCCGGGATCTTTTTGACCGTCCGGCGGTTAGAAATATCAGCGGATGAATTTGTCCGATTATTTGATGTAAACTCAAAATCAAATTGAGGGGAGGGCATATTATTCCCAAGGTGCGGGGATAGTTATTAAATATATCGTAGGGACGGAAAATCATCCGTCCCTACGTTCATTCGTTCAGTTGTTACGCTGCTTTGTAACCGTCTTTTTTGATCTCTTTGGCAACATCGAGAATGTTCTTCTTGCTCAACGCAGCGAAGAATCCTTCTTTGGTCGTTTTCCACTCGGCATGCATGGCGCACGGTGCATTCGCATCGCAGCTGGTGTATCCGAGCACGCAGAGATCCATGATGTCGCTGCCGTCGATGGCGACGACGATATCCATCAGAACGATCTCTTCCGCCGGTTTTGCCAGCCAGAATCCGCCGGAAACACCTTTCATGGAATGAAGCAGTCCTTTATGGGAGAGTTTCTGGAAGATCTTTCCGAGGAAATGGAACGGGATGTTCAGATGGGACGAGATCTCTTTGATGGTCGTCATCTCGCCCTGTTTCTTCTGGGCAAGATAGATGATCGATTGAAGAGCGTACTCGCATTGTCTGCTGAAAAAAATGGACATAACTACCTCACATGTATGTTTGTAATGCTTTCATATAATTTGCGCGCTCGAACGAGGAGGGATCCGCGACATTCTTGTGGCTCATGCTTCCCCGCATGTCGTTCATGGATGAGTATTCGTGTTCCACCATCCATTGCTGCACTTCGGTGAGCACTTCGCGGATCTTTCTCGGTCCGTGCCGAAGCAGTGCAGAACACATCATCGTCACATCTGCGCCGGCCATGACCAGCTTGATCACATCCTCGCCGGTGTGCACGCCGGTGGTTGCGGCGAGGTCCGCCTTCACTTTGTTATAAAGGATGCCGATCCAACGGAGCGGAAGTCGGGCGGAACTGGATGAACTCAGCACGACGCCCGGTTCGATGTTCAGTGTATCCAGATTGATGTCCGGCTGATAGAAGCGGTTGAACAGCACCAGTCCGTTTACGCCGATCTTGTCCAGACGCTGTGCGACATTGGAGAGCGATGTGAAGAACGGCGATAGTTTCACGGCAACGGGGATCGTCACCTGATTGCGCACATCCTTCACGATATCCAGATACGACTGTTCGATGTCGTCGCTGGTCATGTTCGGATCGGTGGGAATGTAATAGACGTTCAGCTCCAGCGCGTCCGCGCCGGCCTGCTGGATCAGTTTTGCATATTCCACCCAGCCGCCGTCCGTTACGCCGTTGATGCTGCCGATGATCGGGATGCTGACCGATTCCTTCAGCTTACGGATGTGGTTCAGGTATTCGTCCGGTCCGCTGTGATATTCGTGTGCTTCGGGAAAATATGACGTAGCTTCCGCGTAACTTTCCGCATGATAGGTCAGATGGTGGTACAATTCTTTCGTTTCGTGGCGGATCTGTTCTTCGAAGATGGAGAAGAGCACCACGGCGGATGCGCCGTAGTCTTCCATCAGCCGAACACTGCCGACCGTGCGGCTCATTGGCGATGCAGAAGGGACGATCGGGTTCTTGAGATTCAGTCCGAGATATTGTGTTGATAGGTCCATAGTAAGTAGTCTCCTAAAGTGTAGCGTGAGATGTCCGACACCTCCGAGGTGTCGGACATCTTCGCAATTAATGTCCGTTGGCGGCCGTCTGCGGAATTGCAAAGTTCATTGCAGCAAGCTGTTCGTAGTATCTCCATTTTTTCATCACATCTTCCTGCGCTTCGCGCAGCAGACGTTTTGCTTTTTCGGGATCCATCTTCGTGAGCATCTTGTAGCGGATCTCGTTATAGGCGAATTCTTCGAACTTCACTTTCGGCGGTTTCGAATCCAATTGGAACGGATTCTTCCCCTCCTTCATGAGCGCAGGATTGTAACGGTAGAGCGGCCAGTATCCGGAATCCACGGCAAGCTTCTGCGCGTTCATTCCGAGACGCATGTTGATGCCGTGTGCGATACAGTGACTGTAGGCGATCACCAGTGACGGGCCGTCATGGGCTTCCGCTTCCTGGATCGCTTTCACTGTCTGCAGGTCGTTGGCTCCCATCGCGATCTGTGCCACGTACGTATTGCCGTAGCTCATGGCGATCATGCCGAGATCCTTCTTTCCTCCCGGTTTTCCGCCGGCAGCGAATTTGGCCACCGCACCCCGCGGAGTTGCTTTGGACATCTGTCCCCCCGTATTGGAGTAGACTTCCGTATCGAGGACGAGAATGTTCACATTCCGTCCTGATGCGATCACATGATCCAGTCCGCCGAAGCCGATATCATACGCCCAACCGTCACCGCCCATGATCCACACGCTCTTTTTCACAAGCGAGTCGGCAAGCTGCTTCAGTTGTTTCGCATCATCGGACTGGTTACTCTCGAGGAGCTTCTTCAATTCAGCGACGCGTTCGCGCTGTTCATAGATCTCTGCTTCGTTCTTCTGTTCGCAGGAGAGGATGGCGTTCACCAAACCTTCGTTCAATTGCGGAAGGAGTCTGATGATCAATTCACGCGCATACTCTGTCTGTTTATCCAGCGAAAGACGGAAGCCCATGCCGAACTCGGCATTGTCCTCGAACAGACTGTTGGACCATGCCGGTCCGCGTCCGTCGTTGTTCTTCGTCCAGGGTGTTGTCGGGAGATTTCCGCCGTAGATGGAGGAGCATCCTGTTGCGTTGGCGATCACCGTTCGGTCGCCGTAGAGCTGGCTGACCAGTTTCACGTACGGTGTTTCGCCGCAGCCGGTGCACGCGCCGGAGAATTCGAAGAGCGGCTGCAGGAACTGTGTTCCTTTGATCGTCTTGATGTCCACGGTGCGGCGGTCTGCTTCGGGAATGGTCAGGAAGTAATCCCAATTGATCTTTTCTTTGTCGCGAAGCGGTGCCTGCGCATCCATATTCAGCGCTTTGAATTTTGTCTCTTTTTTATTTTTTGCCGGGCAGACTTCTACGCAGATGCCGCAGCCGGTGCAGTCTTCCGGTGCGATCTGGATGGTGTAGGCCTGGCCTTTGTATTCCGTCCCTTTGTACGGCATGTGCTTGAAGGTCTCGGGGGAGCTTTCCGCGAGTGCATTGTCGTACACCTTGATGCGGATGGAAGCATGCGGGCAGACGAGCGCGCACTTTCCGCACTGGATGCACCATTCGGAATCCCATACCGGGATCTCGGTGGCGATATTGCGTTTCTCCCACATCGTTGTGCCGACAGGGTACGTACCATCAATTGGCAGTCGGCTGACAGGAATTGAATCACCCTGACCGGCGATCATTCTCGCCGTGACATTCTTAATGAAGTCCGGAGCATTGTCAGGCACAACGGGTGGAAGCTGAATTGTACTGGTGAGTTCGTTCGGATAATCGACTTTGAACAGGTTCTCGATCGTTCCGTCCACGGCGGCGTAGTTCATCTTCACGATCTCTTCGCCTTTTTTCCCGTAGGTCTTTTTGATCGAATACTTGATCGCTTCGATCGCCTGTTCCTTCGGCAGAACGCCGGAGATGGCGAAGAAGCAGGTCTGCATGATGGTGTTCACACGCGAACCCATGCCGGTCTTGATGGCCACGGCATTACCGTCGATCACATAGAAGTTCAGTTTCTTGCTGATGATCTGTTCCTGCACCTTCATCGGGATATTCGCCCAGACACGTTCTTTCGGGAAGGGTGAATTCAGGAGGAATGTTCCTCCCTCAACGATGTTGGAGAGCATGTCGAATTTTTCGAGGAACTGCCATTGATGGCAGGCGACGAAGTTCGCTTTCGAGATCAGATACGTGGAATGGATCGGACGGGGACCGAACCGCAGATGCGATACAGTCGTGGATCCTGATTTTTTCGAATCATACACGAAATATCCCTGTCCGAAGAGCGGGGTGTCGTCGCCGATGATCTTGATGGAGTTCTTGTTCGCGCCGACCGTTCCGTCCGCACCGAGTCCGTAGAACAGGGAGCGGATCACATCCGGTTTTTCGGTGGTATAGTTCGCGTCGAATTCGAGACTGGTGTTGCTCAGGTCGTCATTGATGCCGATGGTGAAATGATTCTTCGGTTTCTCTTTGCTCAGCTCATCGTACACTGCTTTGACCATCGCGGGGGTGAACTCCTTCGAGGAGAGTCCGTAGCGTCCGCCGATCACTTTCGGATACTTGGCGAACTTCACATCGTCCGCGGCAAAGTATTCATGCAGCGCGGTGACGACATCCTGATACATCGGTTCGCCTGCGCCGCCCGGTTCTTTCGTCCGGTCCAGCACAGCGATGGATTTGGTCGTTTTCGGGAATGCGTCGATGAAATGTTTCAGGGAGAAAGGACGGAACAAACGGACCTTTACGACGCCGATCTTCTCGCCCTGCTCCAGCAATGCTTCGACCGTTTCGTGTACGGCTTCGGAACCCGAACCCATGACGACGATGATGCGTTCCGCATCCGGTGCGCCGAAATAATCGAACAGATGATACTGACGTCCGACAAGTTTCGCGAACTGGTCCATCGTCTTCTGAACGATCTCCGGGCAGCGGTCGTAGAACGGATTCACCGTTTCGCGTGCCTGGAAGTAGACGTCCGGATTCTGCGCGGTTCCGCGCATCACAGGACTGTTCGGTGTGAGACCGCGTTTGCGGTGCTCGGCGATCAGATCGTTGTTCATCATTGCTTTGATGTCGTCGATCGCCAATTCTTCGATCTTCATCACTTCGTGCGATGTGCGGAACCCGTCGAAGAAGTGGATGAAGGGAACGCGCGCTTCCAGCGTTGCTGCCTGGGAGATGAGCGCGAAGTCCATCACTTCCTGAACGTTATGCGAGCAGAGCATTCCCCAGCCGGTGGAACGCGCCGACATCACGTCGCTGTGATCGCCGAAAATGGAAAGTCCCTGCGCAGCGATGGAGCGCGCGGAGACGTGGAAAACAGTGGAGGTCAATTCACCTGCGATCTTGAACATGTTCGGGATCATCAGCAGCAGTCCCTGCGATGCGGTGAATGTTGTGGTGAGCGAACCGGTCTGCAGTGCGCCGTGGACCGCGCCTGATGCGCCTCCTTCGGACTGCATTTCGGTGACGCTGGGGACAGTTCCCCAAATATTTTTTTTGCCTTCGGATGACCATTGATCGCACCATTCTCCCATGTTGGAGGAGGGGGTGATCGGGTAGATCGCGATGACTTCGTTGGTTTTGTGAGCCACATAAGCGGCGGCTTCATTACCGTCGATGGTGACCATTTCTCGTTTTGTCGTAGACATAATTTAGGACTCCGGATTCTTATTTTGTTAATGCACCAGGTACTTTTGCAAAAACATTGCCAAAGAGTTTCGACGGAAAGCCCAATGTTTTGAACGGTTTACAGGGGAAAGTTTGTCAGATATAGGAATGACGGGATAAAAGACTCTTATTTGTAGGAAAGGGAAAAAGCAAAAAAAACCACCACGGAGACACGGAGAGCACAGAGAAAAGCATTGTGAAATTGAACACGGATCAGACGGAAATAACGGATAGACACGGATGGAGTTTTTAAGGACTGTTTCGGAAAGTGATTCTTAATGATCTTCGTGTTCCTTCGCGAACTTAGCGGGTAGATCTTTTCTTTGCTGCCTGCCACATTGAGGCTTTGTGCGAGCACTGATCCTGCCGTTGAGCGTGATGATATTCCTTCTTTGTGCTCTCCGTGAACTCTGTGGTGCATTGTAAAAACGCAAAGGACGGTCTGCTTGCCCGCCTCTGGAGGGTGACCGTCCTTACATTGTAGATTTCTTTGTTTCCTATGTGCCTATGTGGTTTGCTCTTTTAAAAGATCTCACTCTTAAGGATCTTCCTGGCAATGAACTTTGTATGTTCGGAGAAATCCTTATCCAGCATCCATTTCACCATGCCGAGATTCTCCGCAACACGCATTCCTTTGTTCTTGCCGAACATGAAGACGATCTCTCCGTTCTTGTCCCGCGCGAATTTGCGGTCGTAATCCAGAAAATCATTCTCCTGGTATGAGAATTCATGCAGTCCCTCCGCCGTGGGATTCAGGTCCGAGTATTTTTCCAGCTGTCCATTGAGAACTTTGATGGTCGCCTCGACATCCGCTTCGGCGGAGTGCGCGTTGACGATCTCCTCGTTCGCATAGAATTTCAAAGCGGCGGCGAGATTACGCGGTTCTTTCTTGAAATAGATGGAGAGGGAATCGATCACTTTCACTTTTTCAAAAGGATTCTCCTCCATGCCGGCACGGAGCAGTTCCTCCACCAGCATCGGGATATCGAATTTCGCGATGTTGTATCCTGCCAGATCACTGTTGGAAAAAAATGCGGCGATCTCTTTGGCCTTTTCCCGGAAAGTCGGTTCGTTCCTCACCATCTCGTCCGTAATGCCGTGGATCTCCGTGGAAGAGGGTGGGATCGGCATCTCAGGATAGAACCGCTGCAGCATCATTGTCCGGGATTTGTCTGGCATGATCTTGATGGCGCAGAGTTCGATGATCTTATCTTTGGAGATACTGATCCCGGTGGATTCGATATCAAAAAAGATAATGGGGCGCTGAAGCTGTAATGAATTGAGCATGAAGAATTTTCCGATAGTACATTATGTTGAAATATTTCGTTCCCCGTTTGTCATGCTGAGCTCCGAAATGTATCGGGGCATATTCCGTCGAACCATGACGGTACGATAGCATGATACCGTTATACCGCACATGCCTCGGCTTTGCTCGGCATGACAATCCGCTTTATAGAAGAATATAAATAAGAGGAGTGTGTCATCTCTGAAAAAACGGCTGTATTTTTCTCATAAGTGACTGTTTGGTCCTGTTTACGGCGTCAAAATTCGCAGGTTTTCGACAGTTTTGACGGTACGATTGTTGAATTACAGATAGCATACGAATGATTCCCACTCTCACTATTGGGGGGATCAAAAACTGTACAACAACATACTGAAAATAAATTCGCAATTCATCACGTTTAAGGAATATCGCTATGGTTGGACTACTTTCAATCTATTTTTCACTCTTTGCAGGATTGGTCTCGATCTTTGCATATATAAAGGCTGCGAAGGGAGATGTCAAGAGCATTTCCATTGGTCGAAAAGGACTCTACGGCAGCGTTTTAGGGATCGTCCTTGCATCTGCGTTCCTGCTGACAAGCATTCTTCACCACAATTTTGAGATCGCGTACGTCTACAGTTACACTTCCGTCTCGCTCTCCACTCCGCTGTTGGTTTCCACTTTCTGGGCGGGACAGGAAGGAAGTTTTCTTTTCTGGGCGCTCTGCTCGGCCGTGCTGAGTCTTTTCCTGCTTTCGTATACGAAGAAGCGGAAGATCGAGGCTCACGTACTTCCGGTCTTCCTTGCTGTTCAGACATTCCTGGTGATCCTGCTGATCGCAAAATCACCGTTCAAATCCATCTACGAACAATTTCCCGGACAGATCGAAGCGGGACATCTGCCGCATGACGGTCAGGGATTGAATCCGCTGCTGCAGAACTTCTGGATGGTCATTCATCCCCCGGTGCTCTTCATCGGTTTCGCCGCTATGGCGATCCCGTTCAGTTTTGCGATCGCAGCAATGTGGCGGAAGGATTTCACATCATGGCTCTCGAATGCCTTTCCGTGGGTGCTGTTTTCCGGATTCTCGCTCGGTGCGGGGTTGATGCTCGGCGCATATTGGGCGTACGGTGTGCTCGGCTGGGGCGGATACTGGGGCTGGGATCCCGTTGAGAATTCGTCGCTCATTCCGTGGATCATTTCCATGGCGCTTCTCCACACGATGCTGGCTCAGGCGCGCACCGGAAATCTCGTCCGCACCAATTTTATCTTTGCGATCCTCTCTTTTGTGCTGGTGATTTACTCAACATTCCTCACCCGGAGCGGGGTCCTCGGCGACTCTTCGGTCCATTCATTCACCGATCCCGGAACATTTGTGTACACACTGCTGGTGGTATTTCTGACGGGCGCCCTTGTGCTGGGATTCGGATTCTTCATTCTGCGGTACAAAGAAATGAAAGCAATTGCAAAACCGATGCAGGTGCTCACACGCGAGTTCGCGCTTTCCATCGGTTCATTCGTGCTGATCGCCAGCGCTGCGATCATCTTTTTTGGAACAAGCATGCCGCTTGTCTCTTCTTCTCAGGTCGATCCGTCGTTCTACAATAAGATGCATCTGCCGATCGGCATCCTCATGTCGCTGCTGATCGGATACAGTCTGCTCGTCCGCTGGGAACAGGAAGACGGTATGTTCCTGAAGGAAAAATCATGGAAGTCCCTTTCTGCTGCTGCCGTCGGCACAGCCGTGATCGGATTCTTCAGCATGTGGGACGCAGTCTATCTGCTCTTCATCTTCGGGGCGCTCTTCGCACTGTTCGTCAATCTGGAAATTGCTGTTATGACGATCCGCGGAAGTATCCTGCTGCTGGGTGGAAAGATCACCCATATCGGTCTGGCGGTATTTTTGATCGGCGTGATCATCGAAGGATTCTTCGATGAGAGGAAAACCGTCATGCTGGAACTCGGCAAACCGCAGGAAGTGCTGGGATACACGGTCACCTATTCCGGAAAGAATATCATTGAAGGGAACAAGACCGCATTTTCCGTGACCGTTGAGAAGGACGGCAGTTCGAAAATACTGGTGCCGACGATGTTCGAAACGGAGAACTCCGGCGTGATGCGCAATCCTGATATTGAATCATTCCTGACGCACGATTTTTACATTACGCCGAACGGAACGGAAGAGAATGCCGTGGATGAACACGGTCATCTCACGCTCACAAAGGAACAGACCGTCAAGGTCGGATCGGCAACAATGACCTTCTCCGCATTCGATATGTCCGGACACAACGCTCAGAGTACCGATGCAGGAACACGGATCGGGGCAAAGATCGATATTGTTGTCGGCGATCAGAAAGAAACGATCGTTCCGTACGCCCTGTACAAGGGGGGAGAACAGAAGTATTTCGGTGCGGAATCGAAACTGCTCGGCACCATGATCGATTTTCAGGGGATGAGCATCGGCGGAATGGGGGACGGGAAATCAGCGATCCAGCTGCAGCTGAAGAATGCCGGCGGTATCCCGCTCTCAGGCAAAAGCGAAGCGCTGGTGGCGGAAGCAAGCGTGAAGCCGTTCATCGGTCTCGTCTGGGTCGGTACGCTGCTGATGCTGACAGGATTTGTCATTTCGATCCTGCGGCGCAAAAAAGCCGATATGATTTAAACACATAGACACATAGAAGAATACAAAATGCAAAGCCGGACTTTCGTCCGGCTTTTTTAATTATTTCTATGTGACTATGTGTTTAATAATTTACTGAACATGCCGGTCCAGTTCGATCACGAACGTGCTTCCTTTCGGCGGTTCGCTCTCCACGTAGATCTTTCCTTTGTGTGCATCGATGATCTCTTTGACGATCGCCAGTCCGAGTCCGGTCGCGATCTCGCCGCCGGTCGGCTTCGCCGTAAGCACGCTGAACTTCTTGAACAGCTGCTGCTTCTCCTGTTCGCTGATGCCGGGTCCCTGATCGTTCACCGAGAACCGTACCGTGCCGTTGTTTCGGATGACATTCACATTGATCTCTGCGCCGCGCGGTGAATATTTGATGGCGTTGTTCACCAGATTCTCCATCGCTTCCTGCATCTTGGAGGAATCCGCCATCACAAGACAGTTCTCATGATCTCCCACATTGTATTTCAGCTGCTGCTCCTTCCGCTGTGCCGCCACTTGATAACCGTCCACCACCAGTCCGGCGATGTCCGCAATGTTGATCGGCTCCATTTTGAACTGGAATTTTCCGCTTTCGATCGCGGTGATATTGAGGATCTCGGAGATGAGCGTGACGATCCGTTTGGAATTTTGTTCCACCAGGTCCAGATAGCCGCGGAAATGGACATCCACATTGAAGTTCTTGATCTCCTGAGCGATGCTGTTGATGGTGATAAGCGGTGTCTTCAGATCGTGCGCCACAAAACTGAGCAGCTGTGATTTTGCATTATTCGCTTCGGTGAGATTCTTCGTCCGCTCCTCCACCAGCCGCTCCAGTTGTTCCTGCCGGGCCTGGATGGCGTTCATTCTCCATCGGTAGGTGCCGTACGCGACGAGCACAATAACGATGAAGACGGAGAAGTAGAAGATCTTCGTCTCATAGAAATGCGCCTGTACAACGAACGGAAAAGAAGCTCCTTCGGTATTCCAGACGCCGTCGCTGTTCGCAGCGATCACCCGGAAGGTATATTCTCCCGGCGGAAGATAGGAATAATAGGCCGCGCGGCGATAGCGCACATCGTCCCATTCCTGATCGTATCCTTCCAGCATTACTTTGAAGCGGACCTTCTTCGGTCCGTCAAAACTGAGTCCGGTGAACCGGAACTCGAACCGCTGTTTTCCCGGAGGGATGACGGCAGCGGTCGTCCGGTCGATGGATTCGTTGTCGATCCGCAGATCCTCGATCACTACCAGCGGAGGCTGTGTGTTGATGGTGATGTTCTTCGGATCGACCATGGTAACGCCGCGCGATGTCGGGAACCAGAGATGACCGCTGGAGGTCTTCCAACCGGCAGGAGAGACGCCGCCGTTGCATTCCGACGAGATCATGCCGTTCTCTTTCCCGTACGCTGTGTAGGCGATATGCTTTGATATTCCGCTGATCACATCGGTGAACTGGTTCCGCTCCACCTGGAAGATCCCTTTGTTGCAGGAGAACCACATCCGGTCGAAATCATCCTCGAGGATCTGGAAGATCAGATCATCGAACATGCCGTTCTTCATGGAAAAATTGTGAAAGGATTTCCGATCGAAGATGCTCAATCCCTGACCGAGAGTTCCGATCCAGATATTGTTCAGTGAATCGATAAAGAGCGAGTGAATGAAATTCGATGCAAGTCCGTCCTTCATCGTGTACCGTGCGCGGACCGTGTCGTTCCGCATGATCAGGAGGCCGTCGCCGTCCGTACCGATGATGATGTTGCCTGTCCGGTCGCCGGAGATGACATTGATGAACTTATTGGTGACGCCGTGTGCTGCACCGATCGGCATCTTCTTCTCATTCGACATTTTGAACAGACCGTTGCCAGCTGTGCCGATCCATTGATTACCGAACATGTCTGTATAGAGACAGTTGATCGCTTCATTGTCCATCCGGAGTTCCGGAGGGAGCGGGACGATCTTCTCATTCACCAATTTGTTCAGTCCGTTGATGGTGGCAACCCAGACGGCATCATTCTTGTCCTGCGTTACGGACCAGACGATACCGTGGGAGAGACCGTTGCTCTTATTATAGATGCGTTTGACCCCTTTGCCCTGTTCGAATAACACGAGCCCTTCATCGGTACCGATCCAAAGATTCTTCTGCCGGTCTTCAAAGACCGTCCATGTATTGGTTGCCGGCATTCCCTCTTTGATGGAATACGAAGTAAAGATGCCGTCTTTCAAAACGTTCAGTCCGCCGCCGTCCGTTCCGACCCAGAGATTTCCCTCGCGGTCCACGAACACGGTATTCACCAGCCGTTCGGAAAGTCCATTCTCTTCAGTGAAGGAACTTATCACACCTTTATAATACCGCACGAGACCTTTGCTGTTGGCGATCCACATATTCCCTTGCTGATCGGTGATCATTTCGTAAACACCCCAGGCGGGAAGACCATCGTTTTTTGTTAGATGTTGGAGAATGGACATCTTTCCTTTTTCTACGGTAACCTTTTGCATACCATTCCGTCCGCCGATCCACATCTCGCCGGAGTGTGATCCGAGCAGTCCGTAATTCTCTTTGGCAGCCAGTCCATCCTTCTGCGTAAAAGAAAGTATGGTGTCTCCGCTGATCACACTCACGCCTCCTTCGGCTGCGATCCAGATGCGGTCCTTGAAATCGTGGGCGATCTCCCAGACATTATTGCTGACCAGTCCGTTCGCGGTGGAATAATGGGAGACATGCAGTGAATCGATCTTGATCACGCCGCTGTCGCGTGTGGAGACCCAGATGGCCCCGTTGAAATCGGTGTAGATATGGTGGATCTGCGTTCCGGTCAATTGAGGAGTATTCGTGACGGACTGGAAGATCCCGTTCCGGTAAGTCACCAGTCCATCGCTGAGTGTTGCGATCCACAGCGTTCCCTTTTTGTCGATGGTGAGAGAGACGATATGATTGTTCTTGATCTGCGGCGTATTGTTTTTATCGAACACCGTGAATTGAACTCCGTCAAAACGGACAAGTCCTTCCTGGGTACCGAGCCAGAGGAAACCGTCCTTCGTTTGCCGGATGGTGTTGATGGAATTCTGCGGCAGTCCGTTGTCCGTCTGCCACACTTCATGCGTGTATTGCGTGATCGCCTTTTTCGGGTCGGGACCTTTGAACTTCAGGGATTGGCCTGCAAGAGTGCCAAACACCAGGAGAGACAATGCAATGAGCGGGAGAGTGTTTTTCATATGCGTGAATGTACTATGAATACAAACATTTCACAAACATTTAATATTTCGGCGGGGACACAACTGAAGCGTCAGGACATCTTCCGTGACTTCAGTGAAAAGGAGCGTTTGAAATATTATTCGGAAGGGCGTAAACAGTACGCCGATGGAATATTCGTGATGATAAAAAAAATATGACATTCGTGTTTATGATCATGGTTTACAGCGGAGCAGTGGTGTCATACCAGGCGGAATCTTTCTATTTTCCGATCCATTTCCTGAATATAGGAGCGTTTTCCTGACTGACCACGATCTCTTCCGAAGCGGACGGCGTGAGTTCAACAAGGATCTTCCCGTGGTCATGGGGACGAAAACGCTGTATGGAATCGATGTGGACGAGAAACTTTCTATTGATCCGAAAGAAATGCTGCGCATCCAGCATCTCTGTGAGTTCGGCAAGTGTTTGATCGACGATGTATCGTTTCCCTGAACGGTCGATCAGAAACGTCATCTTGAACTCCGAAACAAAGAATGAGATCTGGTCTGTTTTAACGGTGACGAAATCGGTCCCTTTTTTCACCACGATCCTGTCCTTCACCGGAGTGCCGTTCTGGATCTGTTCCAGCAGCGGAAGGATGTTCGCGCTGAAATGCTGCTTCAGTGAATCATACTTGCGCAATGCGCGGAACAGTTTTTCCTTGTCGATCGGCTTCAGCAGATAATCGATGCTGTTGAACTCGAACGCCTTCATCAGATATTCATCATACGCGGTCGTGAAGATCAGCGGCGACGGGACCGGATACCGGGTGAAGATGTGAAGGGACAATCCGTCGTTCAGCTGGATGTCCGCAAGGATCAGATCGGGGGGAGGATGGTGCTGCAGCCAATGGAGGGATTCCTTCACGCTCCGCAGCGTATGAAGAATGCGGATCGATGGATCGTATTCCATCACCAAACCGGTAAGACGGTCGCTTGCCGGCCGTTCATCTTCAATGATCAGAATGTTCATGGCATCGGTACCAGCGGTAAGTGGACGGTAAAAGAATTTTCTGTTCTCTGAATGACGATCTCCCGTTCCGTGATCAGCTTGTACCGCTCATTCAGATTCTTCAATCCGGTGTTCGACGATTGTTTCCGTCCGGCCTTCGGACGGATCTCATTGGAGATCACTGCTGTTCCCGCCGTAACGTGAAGAGAGATCCGCAGGGGAAGCTGTTCCGAAAATTCATTATGCTTGATCGCATTCTCCAGGAGAATCTGAAGTGAGATCGGCGGAAGCAGGAATTTCTCCGTCGAATCCGCAAAAGGAACGGAGAACAGGACCGCATTCCCGAATCGGATCCTGATGAGCGAAACATACCGTTCCGCAAACTGCAGCTCCTCGCTCAACAGAACTAGATTCCGGTCTTTGTGATAGAGGATGTACCGGAAGACTTCAGCAAGATCGTCGTTGAATATTTTTGCTTTCTGCGGATCGGATTCGATCAGATAGGAGAGCGTGTTCAAAGAATTGAACATGAAGTGCGGATCGATCTGGTTCTTCAGCGCTTCCAGTTCCGCCTGCGCCTTCGCTTTTTCCAGCTGCTCGCTTTTGGACTTATCTGTCCCCCAGGATTTGATCAGGAAGACGGTCTCATACGAATGGGTGATGAAAACAACACAGACGACACAGAGCGCCGTTGCTTTATAGATCACATCCCAGTCCGCCGCCGCCTGCAAGGCGAACACGTACCACATGGTCATCAGACCGACGGAGATCGGGATCGTATAGAAGATATTCGAAACAACCAGGGCGATCACTTTATACATCGGCTGACTGAGCCAGGAGAACCGGAGCCGGAGACGGAACAATAGATACCGGTTTCCCTGCCAGATCGCGAACGCAATGAAGGTAAAATAGAGATAGGCAGACAAGAGCTGCAGCCAGGAGAATTGCGAATTGTCGATCAGCCCGGTAACATTGGGGATCACGAAACCAAAGAAAGGAATGAGCACGATACGGATCGTGGTATCATTCAGATCAATATCGAT
>CALRIY020000043.1:0-29088 GCA_943364975.1 Synechococcus sp. UW140 | reverse complement strand
AAATAGTGTAACAAACAAAGAGGATTTTTGGATATGAAGTTGTACGATGCGTCACAAATGGAAAAGCAGTGTGATGACGGAACGTTATTCCTGTTCCTCACCGCCCATCAGCTGTTCGGCTTCAGCCCGTGCCCACCGGGCGATCGTATCACGTTCTGCATCGGAAAAATTTGCTTCGGGATGGAGCGGAATATATTTCGGCAGGGGCATGGATCTGTCTGAGACCGCCTCGTAGATACCGGACAGTTTCTGAATCTTTTTGCTCATTTTGTATTTACCCCATTCGGACATATTGAAGAATTTCCGTCCTTCAATAACATCATGCGACACCAGCCATGAAGCGGGTGCAACGTAGGAATAGAACGGCCAAACCGTCTGATTGGAATGGCAATCCCGGCAGCCCCTCTCCAACAGATCGTTGACATTCTTCGGTACGTTCAATTGACTACTCATGGAAAGGGACGGATCCGACGGCGGGTTCTCACGGCTCGGCTGAATGAACTGCATCATGACAAAAAGGATACCTGCAATGACAATCGAAATTTTTGCAATTCTTTTGAAGTTCATGAAAACCCTTTTAAATTGATCACGATATTTGTGACAGAATATGGAAAAAGCATCCGAAAGATGCAAACATGCACATCACACAATCTCTGCTTGCTCTGAAGTGCATTCATGCGTATTTTCTCTTCACAATTTTTTCATTGATAGGATCATCATATGGCACTCATGGTCAGCATTTCAGGCATCCGCGGCATCGTCGGCGAATCACTCACTCCGGAAACGATCGTCAAATATGCCGCAGGCTTCGCTGAGTATTGTCAGCACGGCACCATTATTGTCGGACGTGACGGAAGGATCACCGGCAAAGCGATCTCCGACATCGTCATTTCAACGCTGTTACAGATGGGATGCAATGTGGTTTCCCTCGGTATTTGTCCGACACCGACCGTTGGTCTGGCCATAGAGCGGTTACATGCTGCAGGCGGCATCGCCATTACGGCAAGCCATAATCCGATGATCTGGAACGGATTGAAATTCATCGGTTCATCGGGAATGTTCCTGAACGGAGAAGAGAACAAGCAATTCTGGAAGATCGCCGACCGCGAAAATTTCCAATACCGTCCGTGGGATAAACAAGGGACGCTCACCGAGGATCAGGGATTCCTCACGGAACATATCCGGTCCATCCTTTCACTCCCCTCCATCCGCAAAGATTCGATCGCTCAAAGGAAATTCAAGGTAGTGGTGGACAGTGTGAATTCCGCCGGAGGATTGATCGCCCCGCAGCTGCTGAAGGAACTCGGCTGCACTGTGATCGAAATGAACTGCGAAGTAAGCGGCGTATTCAGCCACACGCCGGAACCGATACCGGAGAATCTGACCGACCTTAGTGCACGCGTGATACGGGAGAAAGCGGATCTCGGTATTGCGGTCGATCCGGATGTGGACCGGCTTGTGCTCATCACTGAGGAAGGAAAACCGTTCGTCGAGGAATACACGATCGTCTCGACGGCGAAGTTCATCCTTGAAGCGGAAAAGCGTTCAGGAAGAACCGGTCATTCGGTGGTTGTCAATCTTTCCACCACGCGCGCGGTTGAGGATGTGGCGAAGGCATTCGGCGCGACCGTCCACCGCACTCCGGTCGGCGAGATCAATGTTGCATCGCGGATGAAGCAGCTCGGCTCAGTGATCGGCGGCGAAGGGAGCGGCGGAGTGATCCTGCCTGAAGTGCATCTCGGACGCGACGCCATTGTCGGTATCGGACTGTTCATGCAGCTGCTGGCGGATTTCGGAGGGAAAGCGTCCGAACTGAAGGCAAGTCTTCCCCAATATGAGATCGTCAAGAATAAGATCGAACTTGGTTCACTGAAACCGGATGAGATCCTTCAACGTCTGCATGAGAAATATGCTGCATCGGAAAAGACCAATTTCGATGACGGATTGAAGATCGATTTCCCGGATTCATGGGTCCACCTGCGGAAGTCGAATACTGAACCGATCATCCGCATTATCGCTGAAGCCAGGACGAAAGAGGAAGCGACGCGTCTTGTGGACCGATTCCAACAAGAGATCGTCGGATAGGAAAGGATCCATGCATCATTCCGTTCGGATCCAGGATCTGCTTCACCTGAAATCGATCCCGAAGATCAGCGATCGGAAGATCATCGGGCTGATCAATCACTTCGGAAGTTCGGAACGGATCCTTTCGGAGGACCCCCGTTCCCTGATCAAAGCACCGGGCATCAAAGAATCGGATGCATCGCTGATCAAACACACCCGCATCGACGTCCGGCAGATCGAGAATCAATTCTCGCTGGTGAACAGGATGAACGGCTCCATCCTTTCACTGTGGGACGATCAATATCCCGAGCATCTCAAGAACATCTACGATCCGCCTCTCCTCCTTTTCATCCGCGGCACGCTACTTTCGGCAGACGACCATTCCATCGCCATTGTCGGCACACGTCACCCCACATCGTACGGCAGGATCCATGCAGAGAACTTTGCTGTTGAACTTGCTCGGCGCGGCATCACGGTCGTCAGCGGACTTGCCCGAGGCGTGGACACGATCGTCCACAAAAGCACCATCCGGCACGGCGGACGCACGGTCGCCGTCCTCGGCGGAAGTATCGATCGTATCTATCCGCGTGAAAATGAAACTCTGGCAGAACAGATCGCCTCACCGGAGAACGGCGCGGTCATTTCAGAACTTCCCATGAGCACGCCGTCCCATCCGGCATTCTTTCCGCGGAGGAACCGGATCATCAGCGGCATGTCGGTCGGAACGCTGATCATCGAATCGGATGAGAACGGAGGCGCGATGATCACTGCTTCTACCGCTCTCGATCAGAACAGAGGACTTTTCTGCCTTCCGGGCAGCATCTCGGAACGGAAGAGTTTCGGAACCAATAAACTGATCAAGAACGGACATGCCAAACTCGTCCAGAATGTCGATGATATCATCGATGAACTGCGGATCATGCTCCAGCCGGTATTGAAATCTTCTGTCCACATTCCTGTCCCGCCTCAATTGAACGTTTTCGAACAGCAGATCTATGATCAAATGACCTCCGAACCGGTCCATATCGATGCCATCTCGGAACGGGCCAAACTCACCTCTTCCGATGCGCTGGTAAATCTGCTGAGCATGGAATTCAAAGGGATCGTCCGCCAAATGGCGGGAAAGATGTTCCTTCGGGTGTGATTAAGGCGAAAAGATCGAGGAATCCTTTCCACTTCTTCAAAAAATCATTATCTTATTGATGAAAAATGTTTATCATCGGTGAAATAACAGTTGACCCATCGGTCTCTGGAACGAAATTTGCTTGCGATCTCGATGTCTGCAAAGGAGCATGCTGCACGTTCCCCGGCGGACGGGGCGCACCGCTTGCCGATGATGAGATAGAACAGATCGAACGTGCGTATCCTCTGATCAAAGAGATGCTTCCTCCCGAACATCGGGCGGTGATCGAGCAGAACGGATTGATCGACGGCAAACCCGGGGATCATGCAACTCAGTGTGTGGACGGGAAAGCATGTGTGTTCGTCTATTATGACGGCGCCATCGCAAAATGTGCTTTCGAAAAAGCATATTATGAGAAGAAGATAGAATGGCAAAAACCGCTCTCCTGTCATCTGTTCCCGATCAGGATCCGGAAGGACGGGAAAGAGATCCATTACGAATATTTCAGCGAGTGTACACCGGCGCTGAACAAAGGAATACGGGAGAATATCGAACTGCACCGTTTCGTCTCCGCTCCGCTTGAGCGCGCATTCGGAACATCCTGGACTGAAGAACTGAATGAAACGATAACAAAGAGTCGTCCATAATGCTCCACTTATCCCAACAGCAAAAACTCCTTCAAAAACTGACGCCGCAGCAGATCCAGTATCTGAAGCTGCTCCAGCTTCCGACGCTTGCCCTTGAGCAGATGATCAAGACCGAATTGGAGCTGAATCCTCTGTTGGAAGAAGGAAATGACGGCGAGACGGAGGTCGAGCAATCCCCGGAAGAGACACCGGTGGTCGAGGAAGAAGTGGTGCAGGCGGAAGAAGAAAAGAAGAAAGAGGAATTCTCCTTCGAGGATTATCTGAGCGATGAGGAATCCTTTGCGCCGAAACGGGAGACACAGCAGCAGAACGACGATGAAGAAAAAGAAGAGATCCCTATCGCCGCAACGACTCCGCTGGCGGAAAAACTGCTGGATCAGCTTCATCTTGCCGATGTCACTGATATGGGCATGCTTGTCGCCGAAGAGATCATCGGCAATATCGATGAGGACGGATATCTCCGCCGCGATCTGGAATCGATCGTCAATGATATCAATCTCAGCAACAAAATCCATTTGACCGTACCGCAGGTGGAAGAGGTCCTGCAGATCATCCAGCGTCTGGAACCGGTCGGCATCGCCTCCCGCTCCCTGCAGGAATGTCTCATCATCCAGCTGGAATTCTCCAAGGGGGACCACCGGCTGCACCACCTGGCACATCGGCTGCTGAAGGACCATTTCGAGGAATTCACCAAGAAACATTATGAGAAGATCGCCGAGGTCCTCGCCATCACCATTGACGAAGTGAAGAAGATCCTCGAGATCATCTCCCATTTGAATCCAAAACCGGGTGAAGGAACGATCGACGCCCAGCAGAACTATCTTACCCCGGATTTCATCGTCACCAAGGATGAGGACACATTCATCATCCAGCTGAACGACAAGAACGTCCCGCCGCTCCGGATCAACCGCAATTACAAAGAACTGATGTCCAAACGGAACAAGGATGTCGGTGCGGACACGAAACAGTTCCTCCGGTCAAAATTCGACGCCGCAAAATGGTTCATCGCCTCCATCTACCAGAGGCGTGAGACAATGCTGAAAGTGATGCACGAGATCGTCAACCGTCAGAAGGATTTCTTTGAGACCGGTGAAGGACTGAAACCGCTCATCTATAAGGATATCGCCGAGGTGATCCGGATGGATATCTCCACGATCAGCCGGGTGGTGAACGGGAAGTATGTGCAGACCGATTTCGGTGTTTTTGAACTCCGGTATTTCTTCAGCGAAGGGATCAGCACCCAGAGCGGTGAGGATGTCTCCAACAAGGAAGTGAAAGCCCGTATCCGTGAGATACTCGCAGCCGAGGATAAGACCAAACCGCTCAGCGATGAGGATATCGCGGCGATCCTGAAGGAAAAAGGATTTAACATTGCCCGCAGGACCGTTGCAAAATACCGCGAGTCAATGATGATCCCCGTAGCCCGATTGAGAAGAGCCATCTGACCTTATCGTCATTCAGATTTAAAACAAAAATCCCGAACTCGATGTTCGGGATTTTTGTTTTCCGTATGTTCGTCGGTCAGAATCTCAACCGCATTCCCATCGTGAATGAACCGGTCCGGAATGTTTCTGGGTTGGTGATGATCGCGATGCTCTGCGTTGCAATATCGAGATCGAACGTATTCGCAAGATGGATGCCGAATCCTGCTGACCATGCAAACCGTTCGCGGCCGCCGATGATCACACCGGTGCGGAGCGGGAGCCATCCTGCCACGGGATCGAATTCCGTGCCGACTGAGAACTGCGGAAGTTTCGTATTGCCGCCGATCTCATTCAGACCGAAATGTCCGTCCACAGCAAGAAGCCAGCGGAACGGAACGAAATCGAACATATCGTCGACCTGGATCGCTATGCCGACATTCACTGCGGTCGGCAGATCAAATTCAAACCCTGTGGTATCGACGGTCCGTCCTTTGAACGCTTCCTTCAATTTGTCCTGATTTTCTGCGTCTCCGATCGCTCCGAGTTTCAGTGAAGCGTTGCCGATGATCGCTTTCGTATTTTTGTCCCATTTGATCTTTCCGAGATCAGTGATGCTCGCGCCGAACTGGATGTGATCCATGATGCGCATGGAGATACCGAAATCCAGACCCACACCGGTGCCGACCGGCTGAGGATCATCGGGATTGACCCGTGCAACCCACTGCAGGAAATCAAAATTGGCTACGGTCGTATCGTTGGTGACGATACCATTCCCGTAATCCTGTGTGATCGGTCTGATCGATCCGGTATAATGATCTGTTGCGATGAAGGCGAGTCCCTGCACATACTTTGCGCCAACACCGATCGAGATCTCTGTCACCATCGGCAGTTCGAAAGGAAGCATGTATGCCAGTGAAACGTTCGATTCCACCACCGCTTGTCCGTTCACCGCAGTGCCGTCAAAAGAATAGGTCTGACCGGCACCGTAACCCTTCAACGGAAATTCCAGATACGCTTTATCGAGATCAAGATTGAATGCGGCATTCACCGTTGCCGGAACAATGGCAAGTCCAAAACTCCCGATCTGCAGCGAGATCCCGATCGGCGCTGTTTCGATCTTTGTGGATGTCCTTGCAACACCATCGGGGAACAGCTCCAACAGTGCATCCTTATCCTCTTCGTTCAGGAATTTGGGCAGCGGATCGCCGCCGTTCGGGTTCGGAACCCCGGTGAAGAAATCATTATAGATCTTCAGATTGATCAGATCGCTGCCGACCGCAAGACCGAGCGGCATCAGATTGATCGTGACCGTCGCATCCCTGTCGTTCAGCGCGATGTTCGCCGGATTCGTTCCGACGGCATCGAGTCCCCGCGAGAATGCGGTGAAAGCCCGTCCCATACCGACCAGACGGGGTGAAAATTTGTCTCCTCCTGCATACGAAGCGGTC
Organism: Synechococcus sp. UW140; assembly: GCA_943364975.1. GTDB lineage: Bacteria > Bacteroidota > Ignavibacteria > UBA10030 > UBA8401 > UBA8401. The sequence continues at coordinate 22,382 of CALRIY020000043.1, read as the reverse complement.
GTCATCACCACCTCGAGCGCGAGAAGGATCAACACTGCAGCAATGAATCTTTTGAGCTCAACTGTTTTCATTGTCAATTGTCCTTTCTTCATGATGGTGTGATTATTTTCCTAACCGTGATTCGCTGACCTGGAACACGATATTCGCTTTTACGGACATCGTCAGTTTATCAGTGAGATAGAATTGTTTTGCGACATTTCCGTTGCCGGCCGTTTTCATCTTCAGTTCCACGGCGCTGAATGATGCATCGACAAGTTTGCGTGCGTCATCCGGAGTCAGGTTCAGGAACGTGAACGACTTCACCCCGGTCCTTGCCGCCGATGTGTCGGCAGCGATCCTCAACGGCGGATAGTTCACGCTGTCCGCAGGATTCTGCGGGATCGTCAGCACCGGCGGAGAGATCGTATCGGGGAGCGTCTTGGAGGGAAGGATCCCCTTCAGCAGACTCAGCTTCATCTCGATATCCAGCGGGAAGGTGTTGTTGATATCGAGGAAGATCTTCCCGTTCTTGATCAGATTGAGCTGTGCGGTATCACTGACGGTCTGCGAAAATTCCGTCGGAGGATTCTTCAATACGCCGTCTTTGATTCCGATCGCGACCGGGATCGCATAATCCATATTCACTATAACGCTGTCCTGTTTGTTCACTCTTCCCACTCCGGCCTTCGTATTGTCATTATACACGTCAATCGGACTGACAATGACCGTGCCGCGGACGAGGAATTTCGACGGCAGCTCTCCGAGCGTCGGAAGGAAGCTGTTCATCAGTTTATTCACCGATGCGGTGTCGATCTTGATCACGGAAGGATCTCCGGGATTGATCCGTTTTGCGATCTTCACGGAATCGGCACGTCCGCCCGATTTATTCACCGGAACAACATGCAGATTCACATCGGTCGGAAAGAGTCCGGTACTCAGGACGCTGATAGAAAGATTGATCGCACTGTTGATCGCTTTCAGTGTGAGATTATCGCCAATGTCGCCGATTCCGACGTCGAATGACTGATTCACGATCAGCGACTCTGGCGGAATCTGACCCTGTACTTCCTGCAGCACGAATTGTCCCACCGGAGCAACCTCAGCGATCACCTGATCGGTCTTATTCACGGTCACATATCCGGTGCTGGCTTTCAGTGTCTTGATCTCCAGACTGAAATGCAGTTCTTTAGTGACTGTAGTATCAATTCCCGCTCGTTCTCGGGATACGAATGATACATCCCTCATATTGATCGTGGTCACCAGCGAATCACTCGGAGGTATTTCCACAACACCGGTAACCGGGTCCGTGCCGGGGAGTTTGTATTCTTTGCCTCCATTGAGATTATCAGTCAATTCAGAGATGCTGAATTTTACGCTCAATTTCATTGCTGCTTTATTCACTACCCGGATCTTCATGCCGCCGGATTCGAACTTCGCCAGTTTCACTTTGATCTTTTCATCCAGTTTCACGGCAGAATCAGGAACTGCAACAACACTTGTTGGATTGAAGTTGATCGTGTTGACCGATGCGGACTGCAGATATCCGTTCGTCATTGACAGCGTCGAAGTCAGTTTTTCCGTCCCTGCTATTGTCTTTCCGAAATAATTGGTGAGAGTGACCGTCCCTATCAGTTTCATGACGGCATCCATTCTCTTTGTTGCCAGTTGTACGGTATTTGAAGTAACGGTCGTATTTGCCGAGATCGGACCGGGAAACGTAAATGTCCCGACGACCTGCGTCGTATCGTTTTTATTGACCAACTGGACAGAGTTCCCGGTGAACTGAATATTGAACGGGAACGTATTGTTGATCGTCAGCGACATTTGACCGGACTCAAATATGATGAACTTGAAATTGGAGGAATCGCCGAACACCTGATTCAGTGCGACCGGAGGCGCCGGATCGGGTACCATAGACTGGATCTGTGCACCGGTGATCGCCACTTCCGTATCGAGCTTGTCGCCGCTCGAGAGCGTCTTGCCGGTTGCATTGGTCGTGGACATGTTTCCTTTCATTTTCAGGATGCCGGTCATCTTTACGCTGCTCAGGCTGACAGGTGTTGATGTCACGGAAGTCCCCGCATTGATGACGCCGGGGAATACGAACGTTGCTACGATCTCTGTCGAATCTGCCGGTTTGTTGAAGTTCACCAATTGAAGCTGGTTGCCGGAGAATTGTATGTTGAACGGAAAACTGTTGGTGATCTTCAGACTGATCGTTCCGTTCGAGAAGACGATGTACCTGAACTTCGATGTATCACCGAATGTCTGATTGATCGGCAGTCCGGGGAATTCAGCCGGCAGCGGAACGCCGGTGGGAATACCCAATTGTGCGGGCGACAGCGATGCGGTCTGATTCGGGAACGATGGATTCAGATTCGCCGTGTTGATACCGAGCTGTGCTGCCGTCAGATTGAATGAAGGGGGTGTGCCGATATCGATCGGAATGACACCGATATCCTGCTGGATGATGTTCCCTTTCGGTGACGGCATGTTGAACACATCGGCGGGGAGTCCTTGACGGGAACCGATCGCTTTCGCGGTCGGACGGTAGAGGATGATCGCCGTATTGTTTTGATCGCGTGTGGATGTGTCGAACTTCGAATCCTTGTTGACCATGTCGCTGAAATAGAATGTCTTATTCAGCAGCGTCAGATTGATCGGCGTTTCCCATTCCGGAATGACCGGTTCGGCAGGAACCTTGATACAGTCCGCCAACGGTATGGTGACCAGAAGGATGAAGAACGCATTCACTAATCGCTTGTGGATTCGGAACGGTGAGGTGTTCATGTACTGTCCCCTATTATTGAATGTGGTATGGATCGAATCAGCCGGCAACGCCGGCCGATGGTGCTGTGTGAATCGAACTTCTGAATATTTGACGGAATAGCGTGTGGCAGTGCTCACACGTCAATGGACCTTTTCATCCTTTGGAGGCATCTGAAATCCGAACGGATTCGATGCTTCCTCCCCATGGATCTTGATCTCTCCGAATTTTTCCTCGTATTTCTGGATATTATCTTTGATCGCATTCATCAGCAGCTTCGTATGCTGAGGCGTCATGATCACACGGGCCTGGACCCGCGCTTTCGGAACACCCGGAAGGATCCTGGTGAAGTCAATGACAAACTCCGCCGGTGAATGCGTGATGATCGCTAGATTGGAATAGATGCCTTCTGCCTCTTTTTCCCCTAACTCGATATTGATCTGCTGCGGCGGTTGCGGCGGCTGGTTGCTCATAATGCTCCGTTGATAAAAAAAAGAACTCCCGAAACCGCTTCTGTTTCACCGCGGTTTCGGGAGCGTCGTTCACTGATTAATTCTTCCCGGAACGGATCTCATCCGCACGCTTGAATGCCTTATCCGCTTTATCCACCTGTCCTGCGTTGGCATACACTTGTCCGAGCAGATCCCAGATGCTCAATTTATCCTGATTCACTTCGGCAAATTTCTCCAGATACGGAACGGCACTCTTGTATTTCTCAATATAGGACTTGTCGTCCGAATTCTTCTTTTTATTGTTGTCCAGTTCCGCATTCGCCCAATCCACATATGTTGCGCCGATATTATAGACCGCATCGATGAATGTTGAATCCAGTGCCACGGCCGCTTCAAATTCCTTCACCGCTTCCTGGAATTTCTTGTCCTTCAGATAGAAGACGCCGAGAGTATACCGGTCGTATTTGTTGGTCGGGTCCTTCTCCACTTTGTGCAGAAGGAAGGCCTTTGCCAGATCGCTCTTACCGGATTGGATATAGGCGATGGTCAGGTTGTCATTGATCTCGGTGTCATTATTGAAACGGGTGTTCGCTTCAGTATAGATCTTGATGGCGCGTTCGTATTCCATCATTGCGCTCTTGTATTTTGCGGAATCCACTCTCGGTGTATATTTCGAATTGATCTTGGTGATCTTATCGGATGCGACGTCGATGGTAAGGTTGAATTTCTGGAAGACCCATTCCTCTTCCACTCCTTTGCTCTTCTCTTTCTTTGCGCCTGCTTTCGGTGCGGCTGTCTTCTTAGAGCTCGGCTGACCGAGATAATAGACGACATCCTCAGCATTCATTCCGACATACAGCGATTTGATCTTATTCCATTCATCCATCGCATCCTTATTGTCCGCCATGAACTCTTCCTGCAGTCTGATAGCGCGGTTAAGCGGGATCCTGCCGTAGTTCTTTACCGATTTGGCATCCTGGAATTTTTTGTAGGTCGTTTCAAAGATCTTTTCAGCGGATTGTTCATCCCCCATTTTGATATAGGTGACCGCCAGATTGAAATATCCCTGAATACTGTCCGGCATCAATTTCGTGGAGATCTCCAGATATTCCGCTGCCAGTTTCAGTGAATCCGCATTGTCTGATTCATTATAGAGATTGCTGCCGCGATTCACATTCATAGCCCAGGCCTGGAAGATCAAACTCTCGATCTCTTTCTTATGTGCCGTGGAGATCTCGAGTGCTTTGTCCAGTGCTTCCTTCATGCTCAAATACCGTTTCAGCTCGAACCGCGCCTGACCCATTCTGAACCATGCCATCTCATTCTTCGGATTCGCTTTGGATTCAAGCGTGAAGAAGGAATCAGCTTTTGCAAAGAGTTTTGCACGGTCGGCAGCGGACGTTTTCGGATCCACGGCCTGACTGAGGGCAAGATTACCGGTGGTCATGAACTGCGAGCAGTCAAAACCGTAGAACATGAATGAAAGCGTAATCAGAAATAAAAGGGATGCTGCTTGTTTCTTTTTCATAGAGATTGATCCTTAGATATGTTTGGTGAGGAACTTTTTCGGCCGAAAGAATGCCTTTCATTCACCCCGTATACTGAATGGAACGGCACAAAGCGAAACTGTCTGGAATGTCATCGAACGCCGGACCGAAGTCCGAATAAAATCTTTTAATTTTGAAAATATAGAGATTTTTCCCTTTAAATTCCCCACTCTTTTTTCCGCTTTCTTCGTGATATTTTTTTGTCTACTTTCTGTCAATAAAATATAGGAATACCATGAGCACCATCTTCACCAAGATCATCAACCGCGAAATACCGTCCGAGATCCTCTATGAAACGGATAAGGTTATCTCTATTATAGATATCATGCCGATCCATTACGGACATGCCCTGGTCATCCCCAAAAAAGAGTATCGCAATTTTCTCGAAGTCCCGGAAAACGAACTGGGAGAATTGATGATCGTGGCGCAAAAGGTGGCCAAATCCCTTGTAAAAACGTTCGATCTGGAGGGATTCAATTTTTTTGCCAACAACGGGGAAGTAGCGGGTCAATCCGTGTTCCATTTCCATATTCATATCACTCCAAGATATCACAACGATAACATCTCCTTCCACCTGAATTTAAAGAAATATGCTGACGGCCAGATGAAAGAAGTGGCCGATAAGATTCGTTCCAATATCGCTTAATCATCATCAATTGGAATCTGCCGCTGCGGCAGGTTCACCATCTGAAAGAGAGAAGAATTATGGCTGAAAAGATCTCGATCCAAAACGGGAAACTGACTGTTCCGGACAATCCAGTGATCCCTTTTATTGAAGGGGACGGTACGGGACGTGACATCTGGCGTTCGTCTGTCCGCGTGTTTGATGCTGCCGTCGCAAAAGCGTACGGCGGGAAGCGGAAGATCGAATGGAAGGAAGTGCTCGCCGGTCAAAAATCGTTCGACAAATTGAACAACTGGCTTCCGGATGAAACGATCGATGCGTTCAAGGAATATCTTGTCGGCATCAAAGGTCCATTGACCACTCCGGTCGGAGGAGGTATCCGTTCGCTGAACGTTGCATTGCGTCAAATGCTCGACCTGTATGTCTGTCTGCGTCCGGTCATGTGGTTCAAAGGGGTCCCCTCTCCGGTGAAGCGTCCGGATAAAGTCGATATGGTGATCTTCCGTGAGAACACCGAAGATATCTACGCCGGTATCGAATTCGCGGGAGGCTCCGCCGAAGCACAGAAAGTGCTCGACTTCATTCAAAAAGAATTTCCGAAGAGTTTTGATAAAATCCGTTTCGGCACGAAGCAAAAAGCAGAAGATTTCTGGAAACTGGTCGGCGCGAAGGATTTTCCGAGCGATGTAAACGTAGGTGTTGGTGTGAAAGCGGTCAGTTACTCCGGTACCGTGCGGCTGATCCACAGCGCCATCAGTTACGCCATTAAGAACAACCGCAAGAGCGTCACGATCGTGCACAAAGGGAACATCATGAAATACACCGAAGGCGGATTCCGCGAATGGGGATACCAGACCGCGAAGGAATTCTTCGGCGCAGTGGAGATCGACGGCGGACCGTGGTGCAGGATCCCCGAAGGAAAACCGGGAGCCGGCATCATCATTAAGGATGCAATTGCAGATATCACTCTTCAGCAGGTGCTGACACGTCCGGAGGATTTCGATGTGATCGCAACATTGAATCTGAACGGCGATTATCTTTCCGATGCACTTGCGGCACAGGTCGGCGGGATCGGGATCGCTCCCGGAGGAAATATCAATTATATTACCGGACACGCGATCTTTGAAGCGACTCACGGCACGGCACCGAAATATGCCGATCTGGATAAAGTGAATCCGGGTTCGGTCGTTCTGAGCGGTGAGATGATGTTCCGGTATATGGGATGGAACGAAGCAGCCGATCTCATCATCAAAGGGATGAACGGCGCCATCTCCGCAAAATCCGTCACGTACGATTTTGCCCGTCAGATGGAAGGTGCAAAAGAGATCAAATGCTCGGAATTCGGCGATGCATTGATCGCACACATGTAACAGCAGACCGTTGCACACTCAGCCCCCGGCCGATCACCACAGATCGCGGGGGCTTTTTATTTTAAACTCCGTATCTTACGAGTGAGCATCTTGGTCCTTTTTCCGTTGATGTTTTCGCCTTGCCTTTGTCTGTATGATGGAATAGATTGAGCGGTTGCAATCTCCGTTCGTCTACATTATTCTTCATCGGAGAAAAACTTTACGGATCACCCACCTACGTTGAATATTGAACTATGAAAATTCTTTTGTCTCTTCTGCTGGCATCCCTCCTCTACGGTGATATCCCCGACTGGGTGAAATCCCAGGGGAAAAGTGCGCAATATCCGTCAGACCAGTATTTGACGGGGTACGGAATGGCAACAAACGTGCAGCCGAAGGAGAAAGACAAAGGGACAGAAACCGCCGTTTCATATGCCCGGAAGAATCTTTCCGAGAAAGTTCGGGTGAATATCCAATCCATCATCGCAACCAAATCCGAAGAGACAGGTGATGCGTTCTCTTCTTTCTTCTCCAGCGCAACACAATCAACATCCAGTCTGGAGGTTCAAGGACTGGAGACCGAGACATTCTATCATGAGAATGAAGAAACGATGTACGCATTCGTGTTCGTCAAACGATCCGAACTGATCTCCTTCTATACATCGAAGGTCGCCTCCTTACAAAAAGAAATCGGGGAAACGATCGCGCTGGCACGAACATTCGAAGATCAGAACAATTCCACTCGGGCATTGAACGAATATCTTTCCTGCTTCCCTATAGTTCGCCGTCTCGAAGAGGCGCAATCTATTCTGGCTTCCTTGAAACTCTCGAACACGCTCAGTGAATACCAAGAATCCGCAGCTGCAAATGAAGTGTCCGTCGGACGGATTCGCGAGTCCGTCGCCAGGCTTGTTCAGCGGCCCGTAAAGACGATCGATGATCTTGCATGGCTTCTTCTGTATCAGCTGAAGGAACAGGCGGATCAACAAGGATTGAACAGGATCCGCGCAATGGTGATACCGCCGGTGTATCAGGACACAAAAATGGGAAGCTCCTTCTCCCGATTTTTCGTTCAAGTCCTGGAACAAAAACTTCCCGTGCTGGCTCAATGGGATGCAGTGCAGAAAGAGAGCGCACCGTACATCATTTCCGGTTCGTACTGGGAACTGGAAAAGAATACCGTCAAGTTCATTCTCTCTCTGCGGAGCGTGAAGGAGAACAGGATCATTGCGAGCGCAGAAACTTCTGTCCCCGCAGCTTTGCTCGCCGTCTCCCAGCGGAGCCTGAAGCCGGAAAATTACAGGACCGCTTTGATCGACCAGAAAATATTTGCAGCGGATGAAACTGCCGGGGGAGGATTGACAGTGGAAGCATGGACGAACAAAGAGACAACCGGGAATCTTTTCACGGAAGATGAACGAATGACCGTCACTGTCCGCGTGAATATGCCCTGCTATCTCCGTTTCGTGTATCATCTCGCCGACGGCAAACGTGCATTATTATTCAACGAATACCGGATGGATGCTTCCAAAGTGAATACCGCTTATACGATCCCGCAGGAGTTCGAGTGTTCAGCACCGTTCGGAAGCGAAGTGCTTCAGATCTTTGCGCGGACCGATAAATTCGAATCGATCGAGACGGAATCCGTTGACGGATACGATTATCTGAAAGAGGATCTCCGGTCCTTCGTAGTGAAGACCAGAGGATTCAAAGCGGTGAAGCCGGCAGTGATGCAGGCGGAAACACGGATCACAATCACAACGATGAAAGAGTAAGCAAAACAGTCACAGCAAAAAGCCGTTCGGGAGGATGATCACGAACGGCTTTTTTTATGGTGAGAGGAGATCAGAATTTGATCTTCTTCTTTAGATCTGCAGGAGCAGGTGCTGCCGGCTTCACTTCAGGCAGAGGCAGTTCTCCTTCCGCGGTGATCGGCACATTGAACTTCAGCACTTTCCAATCGATCTTAAAGAGGATGTCCATTTTGAACGGGATCGTCTTTTCTCCCCCGAGGACAGCTTTCGTTAGGTCCGCTGCCGATTTGAAAACATTCACATAGTTGATCTCCAGCGGGAGTTTCAATTCGGATTTCCCGCCTGCCGGGATCGTGAATTTCATATCCTTGCCGACCGCTGTACTGTTCCCCTTAAGAAATAATTCATAATCCGCCAGCACACCGTCAATTCCGACCGAATTCGGATTATCGACTATATAAACGAATTCGATCTCTGTCTTCTCCATCGTCACACTCTTTACATCCACCCTGTCATAGACGATCGTCGGCTTTTGGGGAGGTGCGATCTTGACTTTCGGGAATTGCCCGAATGCAATTCCGGAAAGTACGAATGTAACAACAAACATCTTCCAATACGGGCGGATACTCATATGAAATCTCCAGATGGTGTAAAAATGTGAACTATCAATTTATGTGAGCATATCCATAAATCTTGATAATTTCAATGCATCATTTACATTTTTCTTTCGGTGGATCAATAATGGTATGAATTACCGCCATATGCAGCGTTTTCATTGAATGGAACGTGAATGAGAATGTCCTGACGGTAAGAATATCTTGGAGAAAGAGCAATTTTTCGGTAAATTATCTAATTAGCAGGAATGAATGACAAAATTTCATCCCTGATCCGAATCAGAAAGTGAATGACCCAGGCAAAAAAAAACAGGCTCATCCGTGCCGTTCAGGAGTTCATTGCGGTTAATTCCTTGCTGAAATCCGGCGATTCGGTGATCCTTGCCGTGAGCGGTGGTGTCGATTCAATGGTAATGCTGGATATCGCGGCAGAGCTTCAGCATTCATTGCGCTTGACTCTTTCCGTCGCCCATGTCAATTACCGGCTGCGTGGGAAAGAATCGGACAAGGATGAAAAGCTTGTTCGAACTGCAGCTGAACAGTACGGGCTTCCTCTCTATATTAAGAGAATGAAGTCGGCAAAAAGTGTTCGGAAACCAAAGCGTTCCTTGCAGGAATCTGCTCGGGAACTCCGGTATTCGTTCTTTGACTCACTTCAAAAAAAGATCAACGCCGATGCGGTCATGACAGCGCATCATTCGGATGATAATACCGAGACGGTGCTGCTGAATCTGCTTCGCGGAGGCGGTATCGACGGACTTGCCGGCATTCCGGTCCGGCGCGGGAAGGTGGTCCGGCCGATGCTGTGCGCCGATCGGAAGGATATTCTTTCCTATTCAAAGGACAAGCGCATCGTTTTCCGGAACGACGCATCAAATGAGAAGGATGAATACACCAGGAATTATCTAAGGAACAGGATCATTCCTCAGCTTCAGAAACGGATCAATCCGTCCCTGCATGAAACAGTCCGGAACAGTTCGATCATTCTGCGCTCAGTGTCAGATTTTCTCGCTCATGAGACAGACGCTGCATACCGGAAGATCGTTTCGTCCAATGAAGTGATTTTGACCGGTTTGTCGAAGTTCCACCAGGTGATTCAACAGTCGGTGATCCGCCGATTATTGAAAGATCTGGGGATCGAGCCGACATTCATCAGGATCGAGTCCATCCTTCGATTGGCGGAACAACAGAAAGGCTCCATCGTCCAAGTGGTCCAGGGATGGACCGCCGAGCGGCTTTCGGACAGGATCATGCTTCACAAGAGGAAACAACAGTCATTGAGGCGATTTTTGATCCGCGGAGAAGGAACATATACCGGCGGATCCATTGTTGTAACTGTTGCAAAGGCCGGACTACCGGACAATAAACGGAAACACCATCCGTCTGAAGAGTATGTGGATGCGGATCGGGTCCGTTTTCCGATGACGGTGAGGATGTGGCGTGCCGGAGATTCGTTCCATCCCCTCGGCATGCATGGAAAAAAGAAATTGAGCGACTTTTTCAGCGGACTGAAACTTCCGCAGGATGTGAAAAATGAAATTCCGGTGATCGAAAGCGGCGGAAAGATCATGTGGGTGGCGGGGAGACGGCTGGATGACCGGTTCAAGATCACCGAATCCACGACATCAACATATCATCTATCCATACAGCACCTTTAAATCATACATCATCATGGCCAAAAAAACGATCATCGTAAACAACGAAGCATTCGAACCGTACATCGACGAGAAGAAGATCCGCGCCCGGATCAAACAGCTCGGGAAGAAACTGAGCAGGGATTACAAAGGACGCACACCAATCTTCATCGGCGTGCTGAACGGATCGTTCATCTTCTTCTCGGACCTGATCCGGGAAGTGACGATCGAATGTGAAGTGGATTTCCTGAAACTCTCCAGCTACGGTGATGCAAAAGTCTCCTCCGGGAACGTTCATATGCTCAAGGACCTGAACTGTCAGGTGATGGGGCGTGATATTGTGATCGTCGAGGACATCATCGATTCCGGTCTGTCCATCGATTTCATCAAACGGCTGCTGCTGGCTCAGAATCCGAAATCCTTCGCTGTTGTCTCCCTGTTATACAAGACCAAAGCGGTGAAGATCGATTTCCCTGTAAAGTATATCGGTTTTAAGATACCAAACGATTTTGTGGTTGGGTATGGACTGGATTACGCTCAAAAAGGGCGCAACATTCCTGCCGTCTATAAGATCGTCGAGAAGAAGAAATAATTTTTATCGGAGAAAGAACGAGATATGTCAGAAGAAAAAAAGAACGAACAGAACTCAAACGATAAACAGAACGATAAACGCCAGTTCCTTCCGAAGATGAAACGGCCGAAAGCGCCGAACCGGAACGACGATGAATTCAATTGGAGCAAAGCGTTCCGCGTTGTGCTCAGCTGGTCCGCCATCATCATGGCGGTCTTCCTCGTCATGACCATCTTCAAAGGGACGGAGGCGACCGAATATGAGATCTCGTTCACGCAGTATCAGGAATTCCTGACCCGTGATCAGATCGCAAAGGCGACCGTAAAGAAATCGAATCTGAATGACTTTGATTTCCACGGCATCATGCGTGAACCTCAGGAGATATCCCTGGCAAGCGGCAAGCGTGTGAAGGTGGAGAAATTCACATTGACACTCCCCTACACGAACATCGATGATGCCGTGATCGCACAGTGGAACACCCACAAAGTGGCCTTCACCATCTCGAAGGATGACGGCATCTGGACCAATATGCTCATCACGGCGCTGCCGTGGATCATCATCATCGGCATCTGGATCTTCATCTTCCGCAGGATGCAGGGGGGCGGAACCAAAGGGATCTTCTCCTTCGGCAAGAGCCGTGCAAAGATGCTGAATGAAGGACAGATCCGCATCACGTTCGCGGATGTGGCCGGATGCGATGAAGCGAAAGTAGAACTGCAGGAGGTGATCGAATTCCTCCGCGATCCCGCAAAATTCCAGCGGCTTGGAGGAAAGATCCCGCGCGGCGTTCTGCTGCTCGGTCCTCCCGGCACCGGTAAGACACTGCTGGCACGCGCAGTGGCCGGAGAAGCAGGCGTCCCCTTCTTCTCCATCAGCGGTGCCGATTTCGTGGAAATGTTCGTCGGCGTCGGCGCAAGCCGTGTCCGCGATCTGTTCGATCAGGGAAAGAAAAGCGCTCCGTGTATCATCTTCATTGATGAGATCGACGCAGTAGGACGGCACCGCGGTGCCGGACTCGGCGGCGGACACGATGAACGCGAGCAGACGTTGAACCAGCTGCTGGTGGAAATGGACGGATTCGAACAGAACAACGGCGTGATCCTGATCGCTGCAACCAATAGACCCGATGTGCTCGATCCGGCGCTGATGCGTCCGGGACGCTTCGACCGTCAGGTGGTTGTGGACCGTCCGGATGTCCGCGGACGCGAAGGGATCCTGAAAGTGCACACGAAAAATATTCCGCTTGCGCTGGATATTAAACTGGATGTGCTGGCAAAAGGGACTCCGGGACTTTCGGGAGCAGACTTGGCCAATCTTGTGAACGAAGCGGCGCTGCTCGCTGCACGCAAGAACCAGAAGGAAGTGAACATGCGGAACTTCGAAGAGGCGAAGGATAAAGTGATGATGGGGACCGAACGTAAATCCATGCTCATCTCGGATAAAGAGAAACGGATCACGGCGTATCACGAAGCGGGTCACGTTCTGGTGGCGAAATACATTCCGGAATCCGATCCGATCCATAAAGTGACAATTATTCCGCGCGGACGGGCGCTCGGCGTCACGACGTCCCTGCCGATCGACGAGAAGCATACGTATTCAAAGAAATATCTGGAAGCGCTCCTCGCCATGCTGTTCGGCGGCAGGATCGCCGAGAAACTCGTCTTCAACGAGTTCACCACCGGTGCCGGGAACGACATCGAACGCGCAAGCAATCTTGCTCGCAAGATGGTCTGCGAATGGGGAATGAGTGAGAAGATGGGTCCGCTCACATACGGAGCCAAAGAAGAGGAACTCTTCCTCGGCCGCGAAGTGACGAAACACCGCGATTACAGCGAAGAGACCGGCAAGACGATTGATGAAGAAGTGAGAAAGATCATCACCACGGCGGAAAAACGTGCGGTGGAGATCCTCTCCAACAATATCGATAAGCTGCATATGCTGTCAAACGTTCTGCTGGAGCGCGAGATCCTGGACAGCGAAGAGATCGATAAGGTCCTTCGCGGCGAAGAGCTGCCGGCGCTGGAGAAGAATACCAACGGCGCATCGGTTCCCGCACCCGTCATTGAACAAGCGGTCGCTGCTGCCGTTGAAGCGGCACCGGCAAAACCGAAATCCCGGACACGGACACGGAAATCGTAACGCATGATCAACGCTGCGAATATCGACTACACGGCGGAGATCGCGCGAAAAGCGATCCACTTCTGCTCCCTGAGCATACCGGTGATCTACTATTTTATCGAGCGCGACCTGGCACTGATGATCCTCGTGCCGGTCACGCTCGTTTTTTTAGCGGTAGATCTTCTGCGGTATTATCACGCACCAACCTCCGCACTGTTCTATAAGATCTTCCGGTTCATGCTCCGCAAACACGAACAGGATCCGAATTCGAAACGGCTGAACGGAGCGACGAACGTACTGATCGCGGCATCCATCTGCGTGATCATCTTCCCGAAACTGATCGTATTGACCGCATTCCCGATCCTGATCATCTCCGATTCTGTCGCTGCATTGTTCGGACGCAGATTCGGGAAGCGCAAATTCCTTTCAAAGAGTGTGGAAGGAAGTTTTGCATTCTTCGTCTCCGCCCTGGTCGTGGTCTATTTCACTCCCAAGGTCGATCATTCCCTCGTCGAATACGGGATCGGCGCAGCCGCTGCATTGATCGGTACGATCGTCGAAGCAGGCTCATGGAAGATCGACGACAATCTCTCCATCCCCTTCTCCGTCGGCACGGCGATGTGGGGATTGTATCTCATCCTCTATCCTGCCGTTGATCTCTACAGCCACGCGCTTCATTAATCCCGCACTGCTGTTTTCATCGATACTTTCGATATAGTTTCTCCGTCATCCATAGACATTGCATAAATATAAACCCAACGGACACAATCGTATGAACAAAATTAAGATCGGTCTCCCCAAAGGAAGTCTGCAGGAATCAACTCTTCAATTGATGTCGAAAGCCGGCTTCAATTTTTCCGTTTCATCCCGGTCATATTTCCCATCGGTCGATGACGAGGAACTGGACGGCATGCTCATCCGCGCACAGGAGATACCACGGTACGTTGAGGACGGAGTCTTCGATGCCGGTTTGACCGGACATGACTGGATCATCGAGAACGGAGTGGATGTCGTCAGCGTCTGCGATCTGATCTATTCGAAACAATCCATGCGTAAAGTGAAGTGGGTGCTGGCGGTGCACGAGGATTCTCCGGTAAGATCCGTGAAGGATCTTGAAGGAAAACGGATCGCCACAGAGGTCGTCGGGATCACCAAAGCCTATCTGAAGAAACATGGAGTCAATGCTTCGGTGGAATTCTCCTGGGGCGCAACGGAAGTGAAGACTCCGGAACTGGTCGATGCGATCGTCGAAGTGACGGAGACCGGAAGCTCGCTCCGCGCGAACAAACTTCGGATCGTCGATATCGTCCTCGAGTCGAACACCAAACTGATCGCCAACAAAGCAAGCTGGAATGATCCCTGGAAACGCGAGAAGATCGAGAATATTGCCATGCTGCTGCAGGGTGCGATCAATGCCGGTTCCCGTGTGGGATTGAAGATGAATCTGAAGAAAACAGACCTGGAAAAAGTGGTTGCACTGATCCCTGCCCTGAGGACGCCGACCATCTCGCAGCTTTCGGACCCCGAATGGGTCGCCATCGAGACGATCCTTGAGGAGAAAGTGGTCCGCGCGATCATTCCGCAGCTGAAACGGGCCGGTGCGGAAGGGATCATCGAGTATCCGCTGAATAAAGTGATCTATTGAAACACTGAATCGAATGATCAAAACCTTCCGGGTTCACATCGACCGGAAGGTTGGGGTCACGCATCAGTCAATTCCTTCCTTGAATCTCGCCGCATCTCTTTCTACATTTATCCTGTCATCCGTTCACCAATTACCGGAGATCTCCCTTGAAATCGATGTTGTCGTTCCTCATTTTACTCCTTCATCTTCACGCACAAACAAACGATTCCCTGTTCCTCAGAGTGGTTCTGCCGGAAAAAGATACGGTCAATTTCCCATCCTCACGCCACCGTATCGCCGCATCGACGAATCCCAACTCCCGCGCATTCATCAATTACAAAGAAGTGAAGGTGTATGCCAGCGGCGCATTTGTGGGAATGCATCAGCTGGTGTCGGATACAACGACGCTGCACATTGCCGTCATCGGTCCGCGCGGTGATTCTCTGACGAAAGATATCCTTTTCCTTAAACCGGTGCAGAAGGTCTATCCGGACGGTGAGATCTATATCGACAACATCTCCCTTCCTTCCGAGGATACATGGGTGATGACCAATGATGTCATCGAAGTTCGGATGCGCGGAACACCGGGTCAGCAGCCCGACTTCAGCATAGAAGGGGTGGAATCCGGTATTCCCATGCGGGAATTGACCTCGAAGAACGGAACCGGGCTCGGCAGCTATGTCGGTCAATATAAAGTGAAAGCAACGGACCGGTGCGCCGATGCGAATGTGGTCGTACGTATGACAAAAAATTTTTTCAGCAGTGAGAGAGCGGTTGCCAAAGGAAGGATCTCTATTATTCAGGATTCGCTTCCGCGTGTGGTCGAGCTGACAGGGAAACGTCCTTTCCTGAATGCCGGACTCGGAACGGACCGGCTCGGCGGAGCAAAACTGGGATTCCTTACCGAAGGGGTGAGACTGGTAGTGAACGGAAAGGTCGGCTCCCAATACCGCGTACAATTATCAGAATCAATGGAAGGATGGCTGCCGCAGGATTATGCTCAGCTCCTTCCCTCGAATACTTCCCTGCCGTATACGCTCACCGGCTCCATCGTCACATCCGGAACGGATACGGAGGATGTGGTGCGGATCGGATTGGGACAGAAAGTTCCGTATACCAGCGAACAGCTGACCGATCCGATGGCGGTCGTCATCAATATCTTCGGCGCGACGTCCAATACGAACTGGATCACCCACAACCTTTCGGCTGCAGGAATTCAACAGGTGAAGGCTGTTCAGGTCGATGCACGGCATTTTCAGGTGACCATCTATTTGAAACAGACACAGCATTGGGGTTATGACATCGGATATGAAGGGACCACCATGCGGGTGAAGATCCGGCGTCCTCCCGTCCTTTCCGACTCGACCAAACCGCTCGCAAAATTACTCATTGCCGTCGATGCCGGACATGGGATCGGCAGCGAAGGAGCGAAAGGATCCACCGGATCGATCGAAAAGAATGTCACGCTCGCCGTTGCGAAGGAGTTGAATGCACAATTGACCGCCCGGGGTATCAGAACTGTGATGACACGGGAAACGGATTCCAATGTGACAATGACGGACCGCGCCGACAAGGTGCTCAACGCCAATGTGAACCTTTTTGTGAGCATCCACTGCAACTCCATCGGAGAGACCTCGGATGCCGAACAGGTAAAAGGGACAAGCATGTACTACCGGTATCCGGGATTCAAAACGTTGTCCGACATCATGTATAAGAAAATGCTGTCACTGGGACTCGCAGAATGGGGCGTCACAGGAAATTTCAATTTCTCATTGAGCGGGCCGACACAATTCCCGAATGTGCTTGTGGAGACCGCCTTCCTGTCAAATCCTGAAGATGAGATGAAACTGCTCGATCCTGAATTCCATAAAAAAGCCGCGGGCAAGATCATCGAAGGACTCGAAGAGTTTGTCCGGACATATGCAAAATAATTCCGGATGTATTTGTCGGACGGAGCGATACTCCGTCCTTTAATTTTTTGAATGAATCTGAAACTTCGACCCACTAAAACACACATCGTATGAAATTGACACTCACCGGTAATTCCCTCTCCATCGGCGATCTGTACGCCGCCGCCATGAATTTTGATCGCACTATCGCCATTGCGCCGAACGCAATAAAAGCGATGCAGCGCTCACGTTCGCTTGTGGAAGAATGGCTGGAGAAGAATGAAGTGATCTACGGCGTCACGACCGGCTTCGGCGAATTCGCCAACGTGCGCATCCCGTTCGACAAGATCGAACTTCTGCAGAGGAATCTCATCGTCAGTCATGCTGCGGGTGCCGGCGATCCTTTGCCGTACGAAGTGGTCCGCGCGATGATGATCCTCCGCGTTAATGCATTGGCAAAAGGATTCTCCGGTATTCGTCCCGAGACGGTGGATTTCATCGTTAAATTCTTCAATGCGGGACTCGTTCCCGTCGTCCCGTCGCAGGGGTCAGTCGGCTCCAGCGGCGATCTTGTCCAGCTCGCCCATCTGGTGCTGACGATGATGGGACACGGTTCGATCTACGACAGTGCCGCGAAGAGCATCGTCACCGCAAAGAGAGCCCTGAAAAAATATTCGCTCACTCCGCTTCGGCTCACTGCCAAAGAAGGACTTGCCCTGATCAACGGGACGCAAATGATGACCTCCTTCGCAACCCTCATCGTCCATGAGTCATTGCAGCTGATGAAACTCGCCGACATCTCATGTGCTTTGAGTGTCGAGGCATTGAAGGGGACCGATACCGCATTCGACGAGCGCATCCACAGACTCCGCCCGTACAAAGGTCAGCTTGCCGCAGCGTCCAATCTCCGCCGGCTGATGAAGCAGAGCGAGATCCGGGAATCCCATCGTCATCACGATGACCGCGTGCAGGATGCGTATTCGCTCCGCTGTGCACCGCAGGTGCATGGTGCATCGCGCGACGCCATCGAGTATGTGGCATCCAAAGTGGAGATCGAGATCAATTCGGCGAATGACAATCCGCTCATCTTTCCGAAGGAGAAGGAACATCTTGAAGGGGGGAATTTTCACGGACAGCCGATGGCATTGGCGATGGATTTCGCAGGGATCGCGCTGGCGGAATTCGCGAATATCTCCGAACGACGGACGGAGCGGATGGTGAACGGAGCACTCAGCAGACTTCCCCGTTTTCTCACAGCGAACGGCGGGCTCAATTCCGGGCTGATGATCGCGCAGTATACCGCAGCTTCGCTTGTCTCCGAGAATAAAGTCCTGGCTCATCCTGCGAGCGTCGATTCCATCCCCACTTCTGCAAATCAGGAGGACCATAATTCCATGGGCTCCATCGCTGCGCAGAAATGCTGGCGCATCCTGAAGAATGCTCAGACAGTGATCGCCATCGAAATGATGACGGCCGCACAGGGTATAGATTTTCACGCACCGCTGAAATGCGGAAAAGGGACAGATGCCGCCTACCGCACCATCCGAAGATCGATTCCTCATTTGGAGGAGGATAGAGTGCTTCATGACGACATACAAACCTCGTTGGGATTATTAAAGAGCGGCGAAATCCTTCAGCATGTGGAAAAAGCAGTAGGGCCGCTGGCTTAATCATTAGGACTACAAAAAAGTGAAGCCATGACTCACAGTCATGGCTTCACTTTTTTAAAGACCTGGAAAATCCGTACTTAGTGATAATTGAGTCCGGGGTAGAGAAGATTTACCGCGATCAAATGCATCGGACGGTAAATATATCCGAAAAGATTCCACGCAATGAAAAGACCGAAGATCCCGGCGGGAGAGTTATAGAGGAATGTCAGATAGCGCTGTGCGGTCTCATGCGAAAGAAAGAACGGAATGATCCCGCTTCCGTCCAACGGGGGCACCGGCAGCAGGTTGAAGAGAAAGAGGAGCAGATTCAGCGAAAAGAACAATGATAAAAAGGATGCTGCAAATTCCATCGATCCGGGTTCGGTTGTTTCAACAAGATGTGAGAATGTGAGACTTTCCGGCGGATAAAAAGCATCGGTCATCATACCGATGCGGATCAGCATCCCTGCGATAAGCACCAACAGCAGATTAGCCATCGGTCCTGCAAAGGACATCATCGCCGACCGTTTGGGAAACCGCAGAGCCCATTCCCTGTCATACGGCACACTTGCCCATCCCATCATCCATCCGCCCAGCAGGAACGAAATGATCGGAACCACGACCGTCCCGAACGGTTCACGGCGGATGTGCGGAAGCGGGTCGAGAGTGACCTGTCCTCCTTCATACGCCGTACTGTCGCCGAGTTTCCATGCAGCCAATGCATGCGACGCTTCGTGCAGTGTTGTGGAAAATAGAAAGACCACATACCATTGTATACCGGTGACGAACGTTTCCATTGAGCCCCTAAAATAGGGTGAAATGTAATTTGTCTTTGTCTGAAGGGCAAGGAATTCCTTGCACGGCGGAAATTTTATTCGTACTCTTTATAAATAATTTGTCCAAAAACACAGGGTTTCTCATGAAAATGACCAAAGAGTTCATCCGAACCATTCCTAAAGTGCTTCTGCACGATCATTTGGACGGCGGAGTCCGTCCTCAGACAGTGATCGAACTTGCGAAAGAACAGCGGTACGAGAAACTTCCCACCAGCGATCCGGGTGAGCTGGACCAGTGGTTCCAGCGCGGTGCTCAGCGCGGCAGCCTTCCGTTATTCCTGGAAGGATTCGAACATACCTGCGGAGTCATGATGACCGAGGAAGCGCTGGAACGGGTCGCGTATGAAACGGTCGAAGACATGAAGAAGGACGGCGTGGTCTATTTCGAGACACGCTTTGCACCGGTGTTCCATACCGGAAAAGGACTCTCCGTTTCTCGCATCGTTAAATCGGTACTGAAAGGTTTGGAACGCGGCAAGAAAGAATTCGGCGTCCACTACGGCGTGATCATCTGCGCGATGCGTCATATGGAGCCGTCCGTCTCTCTGGAAGTGGCCGAACTTGCCGTCGAGTTCCGGAATCAAGGCGTTGTCGGATTCGATCTCGCCGGCGAAGAAGGCGGTTATCCTCCCAAGAAGCATGTGGATGCGTTCCACTACATTCAGCGTGAGAATTTCAACATCACCATCCATGCAGGAGAAGCGTTCGGCAAGGAATCGATCTGGCAGGCGATCCAATGGTGCGGAGCTCACCGAATCGGACATGGAACACGGCTGATCGAGGATATGAAAGTGAAGGACGGCGAGGTCCTCTCCATGGGAACTCTGGCTCAATATGTCCTGGACAAACGTATCCCGATCGAGATCTGTCTGACCAGCAATCTGCACACGGGTGCTGTCCGTTCCATCGAAGAGCATCCTTTCCCCATTTATCATAAGTATAAATTCCGACTCACGCTCAATACGGATGACCGGCTGATGAGCGGCATCACGCTGACGGATGAGTATTATCTCGCACACGAAACCTTTGGACTCGATCTCTCTGCGTTGGAAAAGATCACAATCAATGCGATGAAATCTGCTTTCATTCCCTACAAGGACAGGATCAAGATCATTTATGACGTTCTGAAACCGGGATATGCCGAAGCGCGAAAGAAGATTGCCTGACCATGCATCTCTTTTTCATGCGGCACGGTGAAGCAGGGCATACTGCACCGACAGATTTTGAACGGGAACTTACCGGAGAAGGTGAAACAGCTTCACTCAATGCCGGAACATTCTTTTCCGATTCCAACATCCATTTCACACACGTTCTCTGTAGTCCGCTCGTCCGTGCACGGCAGACAGCGGACTGTGTCCTTCAACAGCATCCGGATATCCGTATCGAACTGACCGAATACCTCACACCGGATTCTGATCCCAGAAATCTTCTGGAACATCTCCGTTCATTCTCTTCCGACAGCCGATTACTTCTTGTTACCCACGAACCTTTCGTGAGCGATTGTATTTCAATTCTCATCAGCGGCACAGAATCGGTGAATATTGTCATGCGGCCTGCCACGATCACCCTCATCGAGACCAACGGTACACCCGGGCGCGGAAACGGACAACTCCGCTGGATCCTCCCTCCCCAGGTCATCGAAAAACTGAAATAACGCTGTTCAAACAGAGGCAGATAAAATTTCTTTTGGAAATTCTCTCAAAATTCAGTTTCTTATAGTCGTTTCTTCATAAAAAAGGGCAAAAAACACTATGTCTAAGCAAAAAACCTCTTCAACACACGTTCTCGTGGAAGGGCTTTCCAAGCTGTCAAAGAATCTTTGGTGGGCGTGGCATACCAACGCACAGTCCATTTTCAATGAACTGTCGCCGCAACTTTGGGAAAAGACCAACCACAATGCATCGTGGCTGATGGCGGATATCACTCCGGCCGAATTGAATGCCCGGCTCGGCGATCGGCAATTTGCCGCCCGCGTATCCGATGTGCTTGAAGAGTTTGATGCATACATGAATGACAAGAAGACCTGGGCTGCGTCCAAAGCAAAGGAACTGAAGAATCCGGTCGCATACTTCAGCGCAGAGTTCGGACTCCACGAAAGCATGCGGATCTATTCCGGCGGCCTCGGTATCCTAGCGGGCGACCATACAAAATCAGCCAGCGATCTCGGCGTCCCCTTTTACGGAATCTCCCTCTTCTACCGCGAAGGATATTTTGAACAGCGCATCAGTGTGGACGGTTGGCAGCAGGAACAATATTTCCCCGTCGATCTGAAACGTCAGCCGACGGAGATCGTCACGGACAAGAACGGCGCACCGATCGTCTGCTCCGTCTTCATCGGATTCAGCACCGTCAATTTCATCGCACGACGGCTTCGCGTCGGTCGGAGCAACATCCTGCTGTTGGATACGAACCTGCCCGAAAATGAGGAACGGTACCGCGATATCACCGCCCATGTGTACGGCGGCGATTCCACCACACGTATCGCTCAGGAGATCCTCCTCGGCATCGGCGGCGTCCGGATGCTCCGCGCCATGGGGATCAAACCTTCAGTGTTCCACATGAACGAAGGCCACTCCGCATTTTTGACCCTTGAACTTCTTCGGGAAGAGGTCGCTAACGGTGTGCCGAAGGAAAAAGCGATGCAGAATGTGATCAAGCAGTGCATCTTCACCACACATACTCCGGTCCCGGCAGGACACGACAGATTCTCCAACGATCTGATGCGATTCGTCTTCGATCAGCGGTCACAGAGTTTCGGCATGACCGTGGACGAACTGATCCACTTCGGCAAGGAACATGAGCATAATCCGAATGATATCTTTTGCATGACCGTCCTCGCCATGAAGATGTCCCGGACGGCGAACGGCGTCAGCGAACTGCACGGCGCGGTCAGCCGCGAGATGTGGCAAATGCTCTACCCGAAAGCAAAAAGCGCCGACGATGTTCCGATCGGTTTCGTGACCAACGGCATCCA
>CALRIY020000042.1:0-29138 GCA_943364975.1 Synechococcus sp. UW140 | reverse complement strand
ATCACGTACGGCATCCCGGTCGGAAATTGATGCGGATTGATGAATGTTGCATTGTCTTTGATCGATGCATAATCAAAAATAACAATGTCCGCCGCGTTCCCCTGTATGATCACTCCCCGGTCCTTCAATCCGATCTTCTGCGCCGGCATCGATGTCATCTTCCGGATCATCTCCGGCAGCGAACAGACGTTCCGTTCCTTCTGGTAATAGGCGATCGCACGCGGGAATGTGCCGTACGTTCTGGGATGAGGATTCGATTTCGATGCGGGCGAGTACGCACCGCCGTCCGAAGCGATGATCGTGTTCTTCCACCTCAGGACGGTCTCCGTCCCTTCTTCATCCATTCCGAAGCCGACCATGCCGACCGAGCCGTTCTCCTTGATCATCAGATCCACGGCGAACTCGAACGGATCGACATTCAGCGGAGAGGTGATCTGCTGGATCGTCTTCCCGATATAGGATTTGTGTACTTCGACCTTTGTTGATGTGATCATGACCGAATCCCAGGAACCGAGTCCGTTGATCTTGCGGAGTGTTTCCGGACGGATCCGTTCCAGCACTGTCCGGTCCTTCAGCCTGCTCATGAATTGTTCCGTTCCGCCGTCCCTCGACCAGAGCGGGAACAGATTCGCCAGGCCCGTCTGATACGCGATGTACGGATACCGGTCCGCATGGACCTCGATCCCTTCCGCGATCGCATCGTCGAGCATCTTCAACGTGATCTCATTCTTATACCAATTGATCTTGTAGGAGGATTTCAGATGGGAGATCTGCAGCCGGGCGCCGGCGTTCCGTCCTATGCGGATCGCTTCTTCGATCGCTTCCAGCACTCGATTATCCTCATTCCGCATGTGCGATGCGTAGAGCCGGTACGGCTCGGGCGCGGCTTTGGTCAATTCCCACAGTTCTTCCGTGCTGGCAAAACTTCCCGGAGTATATTCCAGTCCGGTGGAGACGCCGCAGCATCCCTGTTCGATCGCTTTCCGCACTTCGCGGCGCATCGCTTCCATTTCAGCCGGGGTGGCGGGACGGTCATCTTCGCCGACCACCACTTCGCGAACTGTACCGAGACCGACCATGGAAGCAAAATTCTGCGCGCATCCTTTTTTCTGCAAATGATTATAGAAACCGTCGAAATCCGTATAGAGACGTTCGTCCCCTTCGTCCAGCGTCCTTCTCGGTGCACGTGAACCTCCGTCCGCCCCGCCGACCTCGGTCGTCACTCCCTGACGGAGTTTACTGTCCGCTGTGGGGAGCCGCAGGATGGATGAATCGGTATGCGTGTGGATATCGACGAATCCGGGGACGACGGTCAGTCCTGATGCATCGATGATCCTGTCCGCAGACTGCGTATCGATCGATCCGATCAGGGAGATCCTGCCGTCGCGAATACCGATATCCGCCATCCGCCCGGCGCTGCCTGTGCCGTCGATGAGTGTGCCGTTCCTGATGACCAGATCGAATTGATTGCGGAGCGAAACCGATGAGGATGTGGCGCATCCGACGATGAGACCCGTCGCCGCAGATGCTGTTGAGTGGAGGAACGTGCGTCGTTTCATTGTACAGGATCTTTCCGGACTTCGTCCTAAAAATCGACAAGGAGCGTGATGATCTGTGAATTCGAGAAATATTGCAGCTGCTGGTAGGCGTAATCAAAATGGACAGTGAATGCGGTCGCCGGGATCGCATACGCAACGCCGACGCCGGCGGAGAGCAGGTACACCTCATTCAGTTCAACATTCAATCCCGTCACATCACTTCCCACTCTGTTCTTGACGCCTCCCCGAAGAAAGATCGTCTCTTCGAATGCGAACTCGCCTCCGATATTCGTCTGCGGACGATAATCCCGTTCGTCCCGATAATCCACTGATCCGGTGAAACGGAACATTTCCGTACGCCAGGGCGTCACGGCAAATCCCAGCTGGAATGCGATGGGAAGGGCCCATTCCTGTGTTTCCAGATTTGCCGTGACATCTTTCGGATTGGAACCGACTTCCGTCAGCGGATCGATCCGTACCATCATGTCCCTTCCGGAAATGTTCGCAGCAGGTCCGAAATTATGGATCGACATCCCCATCCTCAGCCATCCGATATCATATTGACTCCCCACATCTACCGCAAATGTGTTGGCGGACGAATTGGAGATCGTTTCATTGATATATTTCACATGGATCCCCACCCGGAATCGATCATTCATTTGGCGGGCCCAGCCGATGCCGATCGCCGTACTGTGCGCGGGGAAGGTCTCGCCGGTGCCGTACGTATCGTCCCACGTCGTCACATTCAATTCCCCCATTGAGAGATGCGACACACTCACACCGATCACTCCGAGATCCCCCATCGGCGCAGCAACAGCCAGAAAGTTGTGGGAGATATCGGCGATCCAATTGTTGTTCGAAGCGAGCACCTGATTCTTTGTCATCCCCGCCATGCCCGAGGGATTCCAATACAGTGATGAGACATCATTCACCACCGCCGCCTGTGCAGAACCCATCCCGACTGCGCGGGCGCTCACACCGATCTTCAGGAAATTCATGGCTGAGGTTCCTGCATTATCGAATTGTGCAGAAGCGGTCCGAAGACACATCTGCGTGAACATGAATAGAGCAACACCGTACTTGATCGAACGCATCATTGTCTGCTCCTTCGTTATTTAAGCAATGCCAGTTTACCGATATACTCGCCGACTCCCGCAACCTCCACATGGAAAATGTAGATGCCGAAGGCGACTTCCTGTCCATTGTAACTTTGCAGATCCCATGAAGCGATCGTCGGCTGTGCTGCGGCAGCGGCGTCATGAACGATCGTCCTCACCAGATCCCCTGCGATATTGAAGATCCGGATCGTGCAGAGGGGCGGAAGATGATGGAACTGGACCTCTTTTTTGATGCCGAATTTGTTCGTTTCATAGTATGAACTGACGACGTATGGATTCGGTACGGCGGTGATCTTGAGATCGTTCCTGGAAATGGAAGCGGTGGAGAATTTTGTTGTACTGATCTCGAACGCATCCGCGGATGTGATGGGATGATTGGTGATGATCTGGATCCTGTCCCCGGGAGCGGCGGCGGATGTCGTATCGAAATTCAGGATATAATTGAATGTTGTCTGTGACACCTTCACTCCCGGCAGGAATCCCGACAGCCGGATATTGGTGACCGTATCATACAGTGCGTTGCAGATGATCAGTCCGTCCCCTTTGTTGAGATCGAATGTTCCGTCCCCCGCAGCGGTGTTGAGGATCGGGATCACCCGTTTTCCCGTCGTGATATTCCGCAGATAGAGCGGGATCTTGTAGAGTTTATTCATGGAAGAATCACGCGCGGTATAGCTCCAGAGTGTATCCTGCACATTCGGATCGCCGAAGATCAGTTCATAATCATCGGAGAGTCCGCCCCCCGACGAATCGGAAAAGAAATGTTTCCACCGGTCGATCGTCACTTTCTTCACGGCGGAAGGAACGATCTGCCGCGTATCGTAGATCCCTGTTGCGATATCGCTCACCTGGACGGATAACCCGTCGAAGGAAGCATAATTTTCGATCTCGGGCGAAAAGAGCGGTCTATTCACCAGTGAATCGAACGGCAGTCCGCTGCTGCCGATCACAGGTACCTGTGTCCCTGAATGACGGATGGAGAAACGCTTGTTGAACGGATTGGCAGCGTCATACGTGACGGTGTAAGACTTTCCGGTCACTTTCCGCTGATCGATCACGCTGACGATCGGAGCCGCCTGGCTTCTCCCCCCCGGCAGGAGCTGCGGCGGGTTCTTGAGCGTCCCGCCGGTGATCCCTTTCGGAAGTGAGGACGGAACGACGGAAACAGTGTTCCCTCCCAGCTGCTGTTGACTCGCTTTGATGGAATTGATGAGCGGAGGCAGATTTCCGTCATCACCGTCGTATGCACACACGGCGTACCAATATTCATAACCATTCGAGACATTGCGGTCAACGAACGTATGCTTCAATCCGGTATCATCCCCCAGCCAGAAATATCTCCCCAATTCCAATGTACTTTCCCCGGTGATATTATCCTTTCGGTCGAATTGCGCCAGCGGTTTCCAATATTTGAATCCGCCTCTTACGTCGGTCACTTTTTCTCCCCAGGTGATCCCTCGGTCCGTGCTTTTGAAGATCATATATCCCTGGAACGAATTCGTTCCCGTCAGCCTGTCGTAGACGTGGTCAAGCGTGCCGTCCGGTTTATAATAGATCCCTTTTTCCGACCGGTCATCCCAATACAATGTCACTTGCTTGTTGTCGACCGAAGTCCGTACGACCGGTTCCGGCGGAGGTTCCGCCGCCTGATAGTTTGCATTGTACAGAAGCTGACAGAGGATGGCGTTGTTAAAGAGATCGTTCCTGTTCGCGGCGTGGATGGTGGCGAAGGCAAAGTTCAACTGCTGACCCGGCAGCAGCGTGAACGGTCCGCTCCCCACAACGTACGTGATGTCCGGTCCGAATGAATTCGGTGTCTGCGTCCAGTCGCCGGAATGAGGTGTAATATTATTTGGCGACATGATCCCGGCGGCAAGCTGGTCGTATTCCGTCACTTCCGATTGCGGCGCCGCGGAGTACTCGAAGACCTGGAACGTGGAGATCCCTCTCGGTTTTCCGGTAGAGGGATCATTCGGTGTTTCCAGGAATTTCAATCCGACCCAGCCGACGTTCTTTGCGATCAATCCCTCCACTTTATCGTCGCCGTCCCAAAGATACGTGAAGTTCCATAACAAAGAATCCTGTCGTGGAGTGTATCCTGCGACATCCGAACCGGGGGAGATGAATGCAGCATAATCATCGGTCCATTCCGCAGCACCCTGTTCGGGACAATCGGGATCGTCATGCATGCCGATGTACACGTCATACAGCGTATCGGTTCCGGTGTTCGTCAGCAGCATCTTATAAATGATGTAATTCTGGTTCAGGATATCGTCCCATTGTAACGCCCACATATCGACCCGAATATCCATCGGATTTGGTTTGTTCCCGTCCGTTGTGTCATTATCCGTCACAACAAAGTACGCCTCGCGTGTCGCTCTCGTTTCGCCGTTCACGATGCCGGGAAATCCTCCCGTTCCCACCGGGGGCTGAGCGTAGGTCAATCCTTTGTCCGACAATTTACGGATGTAATGCGGAAGCGATGAGAGAGGCTGTTTGTTCGGCCATTGCGCCGGCCAGCTTGCCGGCTTATCGCTGAAAGCGATCCCGACATTCGCTTTTTCATTCTCCACGCCGGCGTCAAATCCCTTCACCGGCTGGAATTCCTCTTCACTGAACCGGGCGGCACCGCGAGTTCCGCTGGCGACATATTTTGTTCCGTTCGATTTCCTGGCACCGATCAGCGGCGCCATCGTCCACCGGTAGGTGAATCCTGATTTCGCCGGATATTCATAGCACAAACCCCACCGGTCATATCCGAGCGTCGCGGCGTTCGAGATCCGTGCCCAGACATTGCCGACATCGAGGATCGAGAGTTTTCTGTCCGCCACGCCGCTGGTTTTAGGAAGCGGAAGAGGAAGCGGAGTGTATCCGCGCTGCGGTGCGAGAACAGAATTATAATATTCAAATTTTGTCATCGTTCCCGGACCCTGTGCGGAGAGCAGAAAAGGAAGGAACAGGAGCATCGCAAGTCGTATCATGGTTTATTTTCCTCCCGGATAGATCGTGTCGACATTCAGTTCCACACCCAGTTCTACATGCCGGGCCGGTCCGAACCAGTTCGGTATGTGGGAGTTCTCCGGGCTGACATTCGGGTTGGCGGAATAATCGGGCCGCCCCGTACTGCTGAACACGTTATAGACATTTTTTCGGTTGAAGAGATTATCGATATCCATATAGAACAGCAGGGAGAACGGTTCAACCGAGAACTCATAATAAAGACGGCAATCAACCGTTCCCGTCCACGGCTGCCGGTCGCTGTTTCGTTCGCCGATCGGTTTTCCCCGCGCGTCTGCAGGTGTGTACGGAAGTCCGCTGCCGAACTGACCGATGATACTGGCACCCCATGTAGAATAATCGATCGAACCGGAAAGATTCAACGTGTGCGGCTGGTCCCATCCCAATGTCACCGTTCTTTTCGGTGCAACGATCCCGTAGACCGAAGCCAGGTATGCTTCGTCCGCATGGCTTTGCCAGTAATCCGCATTCCCTTCGGCTCGGGAGTACGTATAATTCAATTGGAACGAATAGTGATTGCTCATGCGTTTCCTCAGTGACAACTCTACACCACGCGTGTTCGCATAGTCCAGGTTCACGATCTGTGTGTAGGCATAGGGACGGACATCGACCCTGCTGGTGGAGATATAATCGTATGTATCTTTATAGAAGAGTGTCAGACTTCCCGAGAGATCCTCGATGATCTCGAACTCGCCGCCGAATTCATACGCATGCGTTACTTCCGGTTTCAGGTTCGGATTTCCGATGGAAGGTTCGTACCCCTGACCAAGATTCGGATATGGATATCCGGGATCCAGCTGATTGAAGCGGCGGTAGAGGAAATTGAAATCGGGATACTGGAAGAATTGACCGTACGAAAAGCGAAATTTGATCCCCTCGGTGATCGGATGCGCAAATCCGATCCGCGGACTGAGATGCATCTTCGGCCGCACAGTTGCTTTCGGCAGCTGCTGATCTGCCGGATCGTTGATCACGGCATAGACGTCCGGCGCTTTGCTGTCCAGATAATCCAGCCGGAGTCCCAAATTCAAAATGATATCCTCATATTCCAGCTTGTCCTGAAGATACGCGGCGATCTGAACTGGACTGAACTCATAGGAGGTCACTTCGGCGTGTCTCTTCCAGAAACTGTAGTTCTGATCGATATGGTCCCAGTACGTATTGATGCCGCTGATCCAAAAATTATTGATCGTATGAACGATCACTTCGAACCCGGCTTTCAGAAGATTGTTCCTGTCGATCTGGCTTGTAAAATTTGCGATGAATGTACGGGTCTTGGATTTACTATCCTCAAAATAGTTATCCATGGACGGCACCATCACGATCGCACGGTCGATCCCTTCTGCACGCAGCCGGTCGATGAGCGTATTCGTGAGGATCTCTCCTTTTTTTGCGATGATGTTCCCCGCGCTGTCGGCCAGATCGGCGCCAAGCGTGCGGTAGCCGTTGGATTGTATCTCGGAGAAGAGGATCGGCTGTGCATAGTATCCCGCAAATTCATAATTGGATGTAGAATCGAACGCCGTCGCATCGCTGACGGGATAAAAGATCCGGCGGAAACGGGAGGAAAGGTCCCCTTCGAGATCCTCTTCGAACATGAAGGTATTCCCATGCTTGGCGAAATATGAATAACGAATTTCGTAGAATGTTTCCGGACTCAGCATGTGCGTCATCGCAATGGAATACAATTCCCCCTGCAGCTGTTGCTGGTCGTTGAATTGCGGAAATTGTTTATAATAGTGATCGTAGTCGCGCCATCGCCTCATTGAATACGTCGCACTGGCATTGAACTTGATATCACGGAGCGGCCGCGAGGTCACTTTTCCGGTCAGTCGATCCTTCCTGTCGAACAATCCGAAATCGAACGAATTCTGCACCGCCCTCCCCCCTTTGGAGGAATACACGGGTCCGTCAACTTTGTTCAGATACGTCTGCGTATTCGTTCTATCCCCGGTGACGTACAGGGTCAGAAGATCGTTCCGTTCCGAGATGAACGGGACCGGTCCGCCGAGGGAGAATTCCCTGCGGTAGGTGTTCCACGAATTTGAAGCGATCCCGAAATGGTCCGTTCCATATCGGATGGATCCCTGATACCGTTGAGCCCCTTCGGGGGTGGTGATATTGACGACACCGGACTGCGCCTGTCCGTATTCCGCGTTGAATGTTCCGCTCATCACCGTCAATGACGAGACGCCGGTCCTCGGCAGATCGATGGCAAGTCCTCCGTAAATCGGATCATCCACCCGCACTCCGTCGATCAGATACGTGACCTCGCCCGAACGGCCGCCGCGGAGATGGATCCCGTCGTCACCGCTGCCGTTATTGCTGCTCACAAATCCCGTGACCAACACGAGCGCCTGTGAAAAATTATCGATCGGGAGTGATTTGATCTGCTGTTCATCGATCGTGGTCAGTGTTGCTGTAGCATCTTTTTGAAAAGCGCGGCGTTCCGCCGTGACGGTCACCTCGCCCATCTCGATCCCCTCGGACAGGAGCGATGTGTTGATCTCCGTTGTCAGATCCGGTGTGACGACCACACCGGTGACGCTCTTCGTCTGGTAACCAAGGAAGGAAAATCGGAGCTGATAGGTACCGGCGGGGATATTCAGGATGATGTATTCACCGTTCAGATCGGTGACTGCACCGTACGGAGTACCGACAACGGCGACCGTTGCATTCAACAAAGGATCGGAGGTGGTTTTATCCGCCACCCGGCCTTTGATCTTTCCGGTGATGCCGGCAACAGATATGACGGCACAAACTATAAGAAGTAAGGTGAGGCGTTGCAGCATACATCCTCCTTCGTGGTGATGGAGAGGAGCGGACTTCTGAAGAAATTACTGAGAATGGCAATGGTATTCAACATCGATCGGGAAAGTACCCGTCGTACCGTTCGTGGCCGCCGGATCCTTCCTGCCGTAAAGGTCCGATGCCGCTGGATCGTATCGATCATACGGCATCGCATTCTTTCTCCGGCTCCTCTGGCGGGATCAAAGCAAATTACTCGCCAACTCCGCCAGTTTTGACCGCTCTCCTTTTTCCAGATTGATGTGCGCATAGATCTTCTGTCCCTGCATCTTCTCGATCAGGTAGCTGAGTCCGTTGGACTGGCTGTCCAGATACGGATGGTCGATCTGGTAGATATCGCCGGTCAGTACGATCTTCGTCCCTTCGCCGGCACGGGTGATGATCGTCTTCACTTCGTGCGGTGTCAGATTCTGCGCTTCGTCCACAATGAAATAGATCTTCACGAGACTCCGTCCGCGGATGTACGACAATGCTTCGATCACCAGTTTCTCATCCTGCAGCAATTGATCGATCCGCTGGTATTGCTGATCCGACTCCTGATATTGATTCTTGATAACGTTCAGATTATCGAACAGGGGCTGCATGTACGGATTCAGCTTCGATTCGATATCCCCGGGAAGATATCCGATATCCTTGTTCGAAAGCGGGACGATCGGCCGCGCCATGAATATCTGCCGATATAGTTTCTTCCGTTCCAGGGCGGCGGCAAGCGCAAGGAGCGTCTTTCCTGTTCCCGCCTTTCCCGAAACGGTGACAAGCTGGATATCCGGATTGAGCAGTGCGTTCAGGGCAAAGATCTGTTCTGCATTGTGCGGTGCAATGCCGTACGCAACGGTCTTCTCGACCTTCTGGATGCGCTGGCGTTCGGCGTCGAATGTACCGAGGGCGGACTGTTTTCCGTTCCGCATGATGACGAACTCGTTCGGACGAAAATGATTCTCGGGAAGGTCGCCGGGATTCACTTCGAACGGATTCGCATGGAGGCGGGCGATCACTTTCTCATCCACATTCTCCACCGTCCGGTGACCGGTGTAGAGCTCGGTGAGATTCTTCACCTGATCGTTCTTGTAATCCTGTGCGGGGAGTCCGACCGCTTTGGCTTTCATCCGCAGGTTTACATCTTTCGAGACGAGGATCACTTCGCGGTTCGTCTGATCCTTGGCAAGGCAGTATGCGGTGTTCAGGATCTGGTGGTCCGGCTTGCTCTGATTGAAGGAGCGGTAAATGTCCTTATGAAAATCGGTCTCCAGTTTGACGGAGATCTTTCCGAGTCCCGGACCGATCTTGATCCCTCCGTTGAAGATATGATCGCCGCTCATTGCATCCACATTGCGTGCGAATTCGCGAGCGTGAAAATTTATCGACTCATTTCCTTTTTTGAATGCATCAAGTTCTTCCAGCACCGTGACCGGAATGACGACATCATGTTCTTTGAATTGGTAGATGCAGGAACTGTCATGTAAAACAACGTTGGTATCGAGAACGAACATC
The DNA here is from genome assembly GCA_943364975.1 of Synechococcus sp. UW140. Lineage (GTDB taxonomy): Bacteria > Bacteroidota > Ignavibacteria > UBA10030 > UBA8401 > UBA8401. The sequence goes on along the minus strand of CALRIY020000042.1, from coordinate 19,165 downwards.
TTCTTCTTTTTGGTAGCCATCGCGTTGTTTATACCCTTATGAATGAATGGAAATAGTGGGTTAGGTTTAAAAGACTCATGCCATGACTGTGAGTCATGGCATGAGTATAAAAATACATATGGATTTTCAGACGAATGTGGGAATTCGGGAACCGCAGGGATGATACTCTGATTGTCGTTATTGGCAAGAATGGTCTCTTGTTCAAGAATAACTTTAAGTCATTGTAACAAATCGCGTAGAAAAGCGCAAGAGGCGGGGGGAAATAAAATGGAAACACATCCGCCAACCCCTCGACTCCCGCCATAAATCACGGCGGGTAAATCGCTCAGGGCGGCGGACAAGTAGACACATAGAATATACGTTGATTTTCTATGTGCCTATGTGTTTAAATCGAATTACTCTTTTTTCTGATACATCGGGGTCAATCCCATATTCCACCAGGTAAAGGAATAGATATCCGCAGTCTCTTCGATCACCTTTGCCGTCGGTTTTCCTGCGCCGTGGCCGGCTGAGGTTTCGATGCGGATCATCACCGGATTGGTTCCTTTGTATTTTTCCTGCAGCGTCGAAATGTATTTGAACGAATGAGCAGGAACGACACGGTCATCATGGTCCGCCGTTGTGACCAGCGTTGCGGGATAATTCACTCCTTCACGGATATTGTGGATGGGAGAATATCCTTTCAGATAATGGAACTGTGCGGAATCATCGCTTGAGCCGTAATCATTCACCCATGCCCAGCCGATGGTGAATTTCTGGAATCGGAGCATATCCATCACTCCCACGGCCGGCAGCGCTACTTTGAACAGTTCCGGACGCTGATTGATCGTTGCTCCGATAAGGAGTCCGCCGTTCGATCCCCCTTGAATTGCGAGCTTGGATGGATTCGTGTATTTCGCGCCGATCAGATATTCGGCAGCAGCCGCGAAGTCATCGAACACATTCTGTTTGTTCAGTCTCATTCCCGCTTCGTGCCATTTCTCGCCGTACTCACCGCCGCCGCGGAGATTCGCTACAGCATACACGCCCCCCTGTTCAAGCCAGAGCAGACGCGATGCGCTGAAACTGGGATTGATGGAGACATTGAATCCGCCGTACGCATAGAGCAATGCGGCATTATTGCCATCGAGCGCCATTCCTTTTTTGTGGACGATGAACATCGGGATCTTCGTCCCGTCCTTGCTCGGATAGAAGACCTGTTTCGTCTCATAATCATTCGGATCGAAATCGACCTCGGTCTTCCGGAACAGTGTCGATGTCTTCGTCGCAATATCATACTTATAGATCGTGGAAGGATAGGTGAACGACGTGAGCGTATAGAATGTGAAACCATCCTTCTTCTCTCCGCCGAATCCGCCGAGCGTGCCGAGTGTTTCCAGTGCGATCTCGTTCTCCACCGATCCGTTCATGCTGTGCACATATGCGCGGTGACTGACATCCTTCATATAGACAGTGAAGATCTTCCCACCCACAATAGAGATGGAAACGAGCGGTTCCGGTCTCTCGGGAATGATCTCTTTCCAATTCTCTTCGCCGGGATTGGCCGGATCGTACAATACCACTCTTTGATTCGGCGCTTTCCGGTTGGTGGAGAGGATGAGTTTATCGCCGACATTATCGACGATGCTGATATCATCATCGAATGTGGTCATGATCGGTTTGAATTCACTGCGATTCTTCAGATCGCGGTAATACAATGCATTGCCGTTGGAACCGCGCTGACTGATATAAAGGGAGAGAAAGCGTTCATCCTCCGTCAGTCCGACACCGAACAGCCGCTGCGGATGCTCCTTATCCTCATAGATGAGCGCATCTTTGGATTGCGGCGTACCGAGGATGTGATAATACACTTTGTGAAATGCGTTCGAGGTGGAGAGTTTGGAACCGGTATCGCTCGGTGTCGGGTAACGGGAATAATAGAAGCCGTTGCCGTACCACGTGATCCCGGTAAATTTTGCCCACTCGATCTTGTCGCTCAGCAGTTTTTTACTTTTCACATCCATCACGTAGATCTCCCGCCAGTCGGAACCCGCCTTGGAAATGGCATATGCGAAGTATTTCCCTGCTTTATCGAATGCGCTCCCCTGAAGCGAGGTTGTTCCGTCTCCGGACAATTTATTCGGATCAAGGAAAACTTCCGGTTTTGCATCGAGCGAACCGCGCTGGATATAGAGGATGCTCTGATTCTGGAGTCCGTCATTCTTATAGAAATACCAATTCTTGCCGGCACGGAACGGTGCACCGTATTTGGGATAATTGAGCAGTTTGGTAAGACGCTCTTTCACCTTTTCCCGGTACGGGATCTTATCCAGATAACTGAACGTGACCGCATTCTGCTCCCCCACCCATTGCTTCACGGACAACGCCGTATCCTGTTCCAGCCATCGGTACGGATCCTCCACCGGCGTGCCAAAATAGGTGTCTTTATGGTCGATCTTCGCCGTTTTCGGATACTGAAATTGCGCCGTCAGAAATGAGGCGAAAAGCAGAAGAATCACAAGCATTTTTTTCATGATGGTCCTTTGTTATTGAGTGATCACTTTAAAGATCGGATAATACTTACCGTCTCCGAGATATTTGTCGAGTACATTCCATGCCGCAATACCATCTTCAGATTCCGGCTCCAACAGAAAGAAAGCGAGCCGGGACAATCGCTGGTCCATTTTCACCCGATAGGAACCTGCCGGGAAACTCATAAGAACTGTTTCAAACTTCCCTTCCAGCAGACGCATTTTATGTTTTTGAAATTCACGCTCCGCCTGTTTGTTCTGAAGGATGGTCAACCGCTGCACCGAAGTCGTCATTGTTTCCTTCATCCGTTCAAGAGTGATCCCGTGCATATTCAGCAATGCGATCACATCGGACAACGAATCGGGAATGATATATTCGATCGGGACCTTCGCTTTCTTGACGGCACGTGTTCCATAGAATTCGGCCGTCGTGATGGTCCGAAGACTGTCCTCATTCATCAGATACATGATCTCGCCCGTGTTCGGATTCCGCTCCTCTTTCACTGCGGCAAGCAGGATATTCTTTGCCGGATCGGATTCGACCACCTCCGCACGGACAGCCAGCGAGTCCGCGGCCGCAATGTTCTTCGATTCTGCATCGGCTTTGGCGAGTGCATCCTTCAACGCCAGCGAGTTTGCATTGGCAACATCCAGAATGCTGATGACGAGCGCCTTGGTCGCAGCGATCCTCTGACGAAAACTGATGTACGAATATGCTTCGCTGAGGATGCCGAGACGGTTCCGGAATCCGACATAATTGCTGTTGAATCTCGGTTCTGTCGCCCAAAAATAGAAACCCGGTTTTCCGGCCGGTGTCTTTTCCAGATAGTCGCCGTACCGGTATGTCCGGAATTTCATTCCTTTCACTTTCTCCTCCACTTTCGGGAAGAAAAAGTTCCGCGTAAAATCATCCAGTCCGGGCTCGATCACCGGGTTGAGCGGAAAGCTGTACGTGATATGATATCCGTGGAAAGAACCGTTCGTCGTGTGCAAATCCACCGTAATATGCGGATCAAACTCATTCAGCATCTTCACGAACGAAACGACCTCGGGCGTTTCCAGTTTCATGTGGTCGCGGTTCAGGTCGAGATTCTGTGCATTCGCCCTCTGTCCCATTCCCGCGACCGGTCCGTGCTGCCAGGGACGGTTATACAGACTGATCATGTCGTTCCCGTCCGCATTGAAGATCGGCACGATGAGCAGGATCAGCCTCCGTCTCCACTCTGAATGTTTCCCTGCATCCAGTTCCCGCAGCAGTTCCAGCATCGCCTCTTTCCCCTCCACTTCCCCGGCGTGGATATTCCCCTGAATATAGACAACAACTTTTCCGGATCGTCTGATCGTTTCGGGATCTGCATCGGCAACATCGCCATAGACGATCATCGGCAGGCGTTTCCCCTGCGTGGAATATCCGAGCCAGCTCAGTTTCATCATCGAGCCGTCCATCTTCAGCGCTGTGATGAACTCCATCACATCCTGATACCGAGAGGTCTCCGTGTAGTTCGTCCGCTCAGGACGGGTCTGCTGTGACAGGGACAAAGAAAAACATAGAAAAAGAAAGACACAACTTCGTTTGACAATTGTCATTATTATTTCCGTTGATGATTGCGTGATCATGAGGATGCGGGTGCAGAGAAATGGAATTGTTCCGCTGAAACGACCGAAAGATAATCCGCTGTTGAGAGAATGACGGAATCGGTCAGCGAGCCGGCGTTGAATGCGATCTTCTCATTCTCGGCAATGGAAGTATCCAGATACAAATCCAACGGAATGACCGGCGGACCGAACGGAGGGACAGAACCCGGAACCAATCCGGTCAATTCGAACAGCTCTTCCTTCGTAGCGAATCGGATGCTCTTTGCTTTGAACCGTTCCTTGAGCCGTTTTGAATCGACCTTCAGCACGGCGCTCAGGACGAACAATTTGAAACTGTCGTCCACTTTCATGACGATCGCTTTCCCGCCGATCTTCACCTCTTCCCCACGGGCTTTCGCGGACTCTTCGGAAGTATAGGTCGGTCCATGATGGACCGTTCGGTATGGAATACCGCGGGCATCCAACAATCGGCAGATCTCGGCAAAATGAGTGAGGGCTTCCGGCATAGAGAAAACTGGACAGTGTTATTTGCTCTTGATTCTTGAACAAAAAATAGAGTATTTCTGTATATCATACAACGGTATTTTGAATAAAGAATCCGACCATTTACAATCCTAAGGAGCACAAAATGAGCAATCAACACTTTCCCATTCTGATCATTACCGGAAGACCGGCTGCCGGGAAATCAGAAGTGATCGATTTTTTGAAGAAATGCGACCCGATCATCCGTCTGGAAAAATTCCACGTGGCAAATTTCGAGGAACTGGACGACTTCCTGTACGTATGGGAAACATTTGAACTGGATGACCTGATGACACAAATGGGAAAACCGCGTGTGTGGAGCGACGAAAAGTATTGGTTCAAAGATCAGTATATCTGGGACCTGTATATGAAACGGCTCGCATTGGATTACAAAAAGAAGGTCATGAAAGATCCGGAATATCACGCAAAAATGACCTCGCTGGTGGAATTCGCGCGCGGAGGCGAGAATGCTATTTATAACGCACTGACATTCCTTTCGGACGAGATGCTGAGCAAAGCCTCATTGCTCTATATCAAAGTGCCGTACGAGGAATCGGTCCGGAAGAATCGAAAGCGCGCACGGCCAGGACAGGAAGATTCGATCCTGCATCACTCGCTGCCGGATGAGAAGATGGAATTCTATTATAAGACGAACGATTGGGAACAGATCGAAGCGAAGGACCCGAACTTCATCGAAGTGCGCGGACATAAGATCCCGTATGTGACATTTGAGAACATGCCTGAGAAGACGCATGACGCAAAACTGATCGAAGCGGAACTGGAGCGGGCAACGAAGAAATTGTGGGAGATGAAGAAGTAATGGTGCAGAACCGAACCGCTCGCTGACAGTGAGCGGTTCGGTATACTATTGAAACAACAGTGACCCATTCGAACATATCAAATGGGTCATTTGCATTTAAACACTATTTCTCGAGATATGTCAAAGAGAACTCCACATATTCAATCATCCGGCACTTTTTTCCATATATATAATCGAGGCGTCGATCGTAACACCATATTTTTTGACGAATCGAATTATTGGTTTTTCATAAAACGGTTGAAAGAATATGCAATATCAGAAATTGATGTTGTTGCTTATTGTTTGATGCCAAATCATTTTCATTTACTGGTGCACCAACACAAGCCTAAAGCGGTCTCGGCATATATCGGGAGAGTATGCAAATCATACGTGCACGCAATCAACAAGCAACGCGCCAGAACGGGACATCTATTCGAAGGTAAATACAAAATCAAAGCGATTGATTCTGTTCAGTATCTTCTCCACCTTTCACGATATATTCATTTAAATCCCGTAAGGGCTTCACTTGTTGACAAAGGGGAGGAATGGAAATTCAGCAGCTATCAATCGTATATCATGCAGGGTGCGTCAGAGGATCATATCAAGACCAATGTGGTATTGCAGGAATTTAACGGCAGAAGCGATTACAAAGACTTTGTCGAATCATATCAATCATCAGATAAACTTTTCATCAATTCGGTCCTTTTTTAAAACAAAGGGAACCGTTCACTGCTAGCGAACGGTTCCCTTTATCTTGAACCTAAGAGTCATGGCATGAGTCGTTTTAAAGCACTTTCATCATCAGCAATAATTCAGATATTACCGGTCATTCTTATTGACCGTCCGTTGGAACAGGATCAGCGCAATACCTGCCGTGAATCCGATCGCTGCAAAATAGTACCAGATGTAATGTGCATGGTCATACGCCGTCGCCAGCATTTCCGGCGGGACCGTCTTCGGGTCCGGACAGTAGATCGTCAACAGGTAACCGGAAAGTCCGAAACCGAGGAGCGATGCCAGGAACGAATGGAGGTGTCCGAATCCGAGATAGAGTCCCTCTTCCCCTTTCGGCGCCTGCAGTGAGAAATATTCGAAATAGCGCGGCGAGATGAAGCATTCCGCGAGTCCCTGCAGCACGATACCGGCGATCATCATCACCGTGATGGGATGGGCGGTGAAGAGGCCAAAAAATGAGATGCTGTCCCCGATGGAGTGCTGCATCACCGAACCGCTTGCCATTGCCACCGCCGAGAACGGCATGATGAACATCCCCACTCCCATGGAAGTGATCGCTTTGGCGCCTTTCATCAACTGTGTAATGAACACTACGCAGAGGACGACAACGAACGGATTGACATTGGCGATCCATTCCGGCGATGCACCTTCACCCACAAGCCGCAGCACATATTTCGGCATCGTGGCATACATCTGCTGTTGAATGATCCAGAATCCTGTGATGATGGTGATCAGCAGCACCAGACGGACATTGGTCACCACCTTCACGAATGAACGCCATACTTCGGCGAACGATTTTCCTTCCTCATCCTTTTGTGTACCAGTCCGGTAGAAAAAGAAGACCGTCAGGAGTGCGATCAGCGACAATGCGGCGGAATAATAATTGATCGATTCCACTCCCCACTGCAGACGGAGAGGATAGGCGAAGGTCTTGCCGAGGAATGAGCCGATGTTGACCATGCCGTAGAAGATGGAGTATCCGCGCGCCCGGGTCTCTTCGCTCGTATTCTTGGCGACCGTTCCGGTGATGATGGATTTGATGAAGGAGCCGCCGATCATCGCCAGGAACAATGCCGGGATGACCGTCGCTTTGTACGGAAGGAACCCGAGTGTGAAATATCCGATGAACAGTAGTGAAAATGCCAGCAGGATCGCTTTACGGAATCCGATGGAATCGGCCAGGGCACCGGTGAAGGGCGGAAGGAAGAACATCCCGGCGGAGAATGCGCCGGCGATCCACGCGGCCCACACATCATCATATCCTACTACACGGGACAAGTACAGTGTGATGGAAATGAACATGGCGTAATACGCCGAACGTTCAAACAACTCAACAATATTCGCCGTCCAAAACACTTTGGGGAATTTCCAGGTCAAGTGGCCTTGCGTTGTCATGCTAATCCTGTCGTTGTGGTTCTATTGTTCATCATCCGGCGATCATGATCATTTCGGATGCAGTTCGATCTCTTTTGCTGCAACGAGTTCCGCTGTACGCTTTTTCTCTGCGCGGGAGAGGAACCAGACCGCGATCAGGATGAATCCGAGAGAGATCCAGTCCTGCATCTTCGGGAATTTCCCCTGAAACAGGAAATACGAGACCAGCGTTGCCGCCGTACCGGCGACCAGTGATGTCAACCGGTTCACCAATCCTGCAAATGTCGCTGTTCTTCCTTTGAACATAAAAATGAAGACGGAAAAGAACGCCACCATTCCGAATGCCGTCCCGGCGAGCACTGCCCAGCTCCACTGAGGATGGGGATCGGCGATGGACTGACGGAAGATCACCAGCTGCTCGTTCGAGGACTGGAACCAATCCGCCGCGTTGAACAGAAGATATGCCGCAAGCAGCATCACAGCGGATGCGGCGATCTGTTCGATGGCGAAAAAACCGTTATTGTCCAGCTGGACACCCTTCGCGCGCGTATTCTTATAATAGTTCATGATATAGATGCGGATGGCGTAGACGATGATGTAACTGGAGAGGATCGTCACTGCCGGAATGGAATGGACGAAATCAAAATCCCCTGGAGCCACCCAGAGAAGATTCATTGCCGCCGCCATCAGTGCAAAGAGTACAGCATAATTCTCTTCGGGATAGACATTCTTCTTCAGGATACCCTGTCTGATCTGAACGGCATCCACCGCACGGCTGATGATAATGACGCTGGCACGCATGATCACCATGGCGACCATCACGGAGATCGGAAGAAGATACATCAGCGTTGTGGTCGGAATGACGACCGCGGTGCAGATCCCCGACGGGATAATATAGAGGATCTCCTGCGGGAAACGGATCCCCAGGAATGTGAGGTATTGATTCGACTTGAGATGGTACCAGCGGAGTCCTAACGCCACGGAGAGTGCGATCGCATTGCCGCCGAGCGTATTGTAGACGAGATATTCCACCTGTTTCATTCCGGGAAATCCCTCTGCGGCATTCCCCGTGAAATATTTCACCGTCACGCCGGTGATGACATAGAAGAAGAAATATCCGATGGAGAGCTGAATGAGTCTTCCGGTGCTGCCTTCTGTTGTATTCCACATATACTGCCTGACAACTTTCACGATCCGTACACGGATCCATAGTGCTCCCTCACCGCATCAATGAATCACTTTCACTGATTTCGGGACGACGTTCCACAGTCTCAGCATCAGCACGGCACCGATCACGGAGAAACCGATCATGCTCGGTCCCCACGTTCCCCAACCGAACGATTCCAGCATCCATCCCATGCCCATGCCGACCGCTGCGCCGCCGATATACTGCATCCCGTCGAACAGTCCGGTCGCCGATGCGGCCGCTTTTTGTCCGCCGAAATCCATTGAGGCTGTACCGGAGAGCATCGAATGGACAATGCTGATGGCGAACGAGTTCGCAACGAATGCCACAATGATCCAATCCGTACCGGGTGCGAGCCACACAACGGCGAGACAGATGATCTGTATGCTGTATCCGATGAATGCCACCGGAGGACGGCGGGAATTGAATACCCAGTCCGAGATCGTACCGGCAGCGAATGCACCAAAGATACCGGCGAGGACGACCGCCAGTGCTCCCTTTTGAAAGACCGGCGAGTCGAGCGAGAGATGCTGCGCTTCCTGCATGTACCGGGGGAACCACTGTTCGAATCCGTGCCGGACAAATCCCGTGCAGAATTCCGCCACCGCAATGGTGAGCGTCACCGGATTCGTGAAGACTTTCTTCATCAGATACTTCATGTCGACTTTTTCATTGTCGCCGCTGGAAGCGTCCGCCGTATCGAAATTTTCCAGACCTGCATCCTTCGGCTGATCGCGGACGAACAGGAACGTCATCACTCCCATCGCAGCCATGATCCCCGCCGGAATGAAGAAGACCCATTCCCACGGAAGGAATGCGACGGCGATACCGCCGACGACAAAGATCAATGCGCGTCCGCTCTGGATCATGGAGCCGAAGATCGCGGAGAACACTCCCCGCTCGCGGACGTGGAACCAGCCTGAATTCACTTTGATGAGCGCGAGCGCGCTGTACGATTGGAAATACATGTTCATTGCCCACACGGTGGCGAAATACCCGATCAGCAGTCCCCCCGTACCAAGCACACCGATATATGCTCCGAGTCCGAACGCGATGTTGAAGATCACCGCGCCGGTGACGCCAATGAGCATTGCTTTTCTGCCGCCGATGCGGTCTGCAATGGGACCGTTGAAGAGTGCGGATATACCATAGATGGTCAGCGCAGCAGTGATGATGGCTCCGACCTGAGTCTTGTCCCATCCGTATTTGTCGGAGAGCGCTTTGTTGGCGAAGGAGAGATTATACCGTCCCATATACATGGCGGCGTAGGTGAATCCGAGTGTGAGCCAATTAAGAGCGCGGCGGGTCTTGAATTGGCGCGAGTGCTGGGGACGTTCGAGTCTCGATTCCATGATGTTCCAAATTATGTCGTAAAATTGCGGTCATGACGATCCGCCGAAGTGCCGTCAGTTTGCCGGCGGGATAAGATATGGAAAGGAAGACGAAGAAGAAAGAAAGGAAATAGAGTAAACAGGAGCCGCAGCTCTGTCTTTGCATACCCTGTCCCTATCGGACAGCCCCTTCATCGATCGTGACACTCTTCGCATCGGCATCCAGCGTCGCTTTCACTCCCACGGGAAGTGTGATATGATCGCGAATATGTCCGAACGAAAGCCCGTAGATCGCCGGCTTGCCGAGCGAGCCAAGGCGTGTGCGGAGGATCTCTTCAAGTGTCAGTGATCCGATATAGCCTCCCTCTTTGGGATCGCAGTCGCGGAATTTTCCGACGATGATCCCGGCGGCTTTGTTCAAAGCTCCGCTGAGGAAGAGATGGGTCAGCATCCTGTCGATGCGGTACGGCGCTTCGCCGACATCTTCGAGGAACAGGAGTTTACCGGTCAGATCGACCTCGAACGGAGTACCGAGCGTTGTGACAAGGAGCGACAGATTTCCTCCGACAAGCTCACCGCTCACTTTCCCTCCGTGCAGCGTGATGATCCGATTCTCCTTTTCCACCAGCTCACCGGGCGGAAGCGGCGGCTGTTTCAACAGACCGAGCGGTGCGGTTGAGGACAAAGCACGGAAATAATAATCGGAGACATATTCGTTGAATGTGTAACGGATATTCGGACCGTGGAACGTGATGAGTCCGGCAAATTTGTAGAATGCGAGCAGGAGTGTGGTGATATCGCTGAAGCCGACGAAGACCTTCGGATTCTTCCTGATCAGATCGAAATCCAAATAGGGGAGGATCCGCATGCTTCCCCAGCCTCCCTGAATGGGAAGGACCGCTTTCACGTCGGAACGAGCGAACATCTCGTTGATATCATCCGCACGTTCTTTATCCGAACCGGCAAGGTAGCCGTAGATCTTGTTCACATTCCTGCCCATCACCACCGTGTATCCGAGCGATTCGGCGATCTCTTTGGCGATGGTGATCCATTCGGGAGTATCGATCGCGGTCGCCGGCATCACCAGGCCGACCGTATCCCCTTTCTTCAGCGCGGGGGGTTTGATCAGCGAAAGCGGCTTGGTATTCTGCGATTGTGATTCAAGGAATGAGACGAACTCGGGAGGATAGACCGCCGCCATGGCGGAGGCGGATAATCCCGAAAGGAAATCTCTGCGGGTAAAGAAATCACTCATGGCAGGCTCCGCGTTGGAAAAAATATATTGGGTGATACTGGACTCTTGATGCTTGATTCCGATCATTCCGTGCAACGAGGGAAATTATTTCCCCTTGATGAACTCTTCCGCGATCTGCACGGCGTTCGTTGCAGCCCCTTTTCGGATGTTGTCCGAAACGATCCAGAGATTCAGTCCGCTCTTCACTGTGTCGTCACGCCGGATGCGTCCGACGAACGTCTCATCCTTGTCATACGCATTGATCGGCATCGGATAATATTTCTCCATCGGCTTGTCCTGCAGCACCACGCCGGGCGCTTTGGCAAGCATCGACCGGACCTCGTCCAGATCGAACGGCCGTTCGAATTCGATGTTCACGGACTCGCTGTGTCCGCCGATGACGGGAACCCGGACGCAGGTGGCGGAGACGGCGATCGTTGCATCCCCCATGATCTTCTGCGTCTCCTGCATCATCTTGTATTCCTCGCGCGTGTACCCATCCTCGAAGAACTCATCGATATGCGGGATGAGATTGAAGGAGATCTGATACGGGAATTTTCCGTTCTCCACTTTCTCCTTATTCCACTCTTTCATCAACTGGTCGTAGCCTTTCTGACCGGCGCCGGTGACGGACTGGTACGTGGAGACGATGACGCGTTTGATCTTGTACTTGTCGTGGAGCGGTTTCAGCACCACGACCATCTGTATAGTGGAGCAGTTCGGATTGGCGATGATCCCTTTATGTTTGAAGATATCTTTCCGGTTCACTTCGGGGACAACGAGCGGCACTTCCTTTTCCATCCTCCATGCACTGCTGTTGTCGATCACAAGGATGCCGTTCTTCGCCGCGGTGGGAGCGAACTCGCGGCTGGTGGATCCGCCGGCAGAGAAGAGCGCAAGTTCGATATCCTTCCGGGAAAGGGCTTCATGCGTCAATTCCTCCACTCGGTACGATTTTCCCTTGAACGGGATCTCCATCCCGACGGAGCGTTTAGATGCAAGCGGGATCAGTCTTCCCACCGGAAATTTGCGCTCTTCCAGCACCTGGATCATTTTTCTTCCGACCATACCGGTCGCTCCGGCCACGATTACATCATACAGTTTCATTGTGTCTTCCCAAAATAGTTCATTTTAAAGAGATCAGTAAATATTTTCTGTTCTTGGTACTCCGACCCTTGACCTCTGACTTCTGACCTCTGTTCTTTGACCTCTGACTTCTGTTCTCCGACCTCTGCTCTTACTTCAACTCCTCTATCTTTTCCCGTTCACGGATCACCCGTACTTTATCCCCGTTCACGAGTACTTCGGCAACACCCGGACGCGCATTGTAATGCGACGAGACCGAGAAACCGTAGGCGCCGGCAGTGAGGATGGCGAGATAATCACCGCGCTTGACGAACGGCATTGTCCGTTCTTTCGCAAAGAAATCGCCCGATTCACAGACCGGTCCGACCACATCGACCTGTTCATGTTCTCCCTCGTTCACGGTAAGCGGAACGATCTGATGGTACGCCTGGTACAGACTGGGCCGGATGAGATCATTCATTCCGGCATCCACAATGACGAATTTTTTTTCGCCGTTGTCCTTACGATAGAGCACTTTGGTGACCAGCATTCCCGTGTTGGCCACGATGGAACGTCCCGGTTCGATGACGATCTTACAGTTCGCTTCTTTCAGGATAGGGAGCACAGAGGTGATGAAGGCATTGTTCCCCGGAGTCTCATCTGCTCCGGTCGCATCTTCCACCGGAAGCAGCGGATGACGGATCGCATTCTTATACGTGACGCCGTATCCGCCGCCGAAATCGATGTGCTGAATATTGATACCGAGTGTGCGGAGTTCCTTCACCATCCCCACGACTTTTTGCGCGGTCTGCACGAACGGATCGATCTTCAGGATCTGCGATCCGATATGCGTGTGGATCCCGTCCACATGCAGATGCGGAAGGGACGCGGCATATTTGAACGTCTCCATCGCTGCACTGATGTCGATGCCGAATTTATTCGACTTGAGTCCGGTGGAGATGTACGGATGGGTCGACGCATCGATATCCGGATTGATGCGGAGCGCGATGCGCGCTTTCGAGTTCATCCTCCCCGCGATCTCGTTGATCACGGCCAGTTCTTCGGCTGATTCCACATTGAAGGAGAAGATGTCATGCTTCAGCGCATACTCGATCTCCGCATCCTGTTTGCCGACACCCGCAAAGGTGATCATGGAAGGTGAGAATCCCGCTTTCAGTGCAAAATGGATCTCACCGGCGGAGACGGCATCCGCTCCCGCTCCCTCTTTCTGCAGCACCTTCAGGAGTTCGTGATTGGAATTCGCCTTGAGCGCATAACAGGTGATATGGTCCGTACCGGCAAACGCACTGTCGATGGATCGGAAGTTCTCGATCAGCTGATTCTTACTGTAGAGATAGAGCGGAGGACCGAATTCTTCGACGATCTCCTGTACGGGAGTCTCTTCGCAGTGGAGGATGTTGTTTTTGTATTGGAAAAAATCCATAGGATAAAAGGTTTTAGGAATTAGGCGTTCGGTATCAGGAAAATCGATGCGTGATAAGTGTATGGCTAACACCTAGCACTTAACGCCTAATACCTGTTCTTCACTCAAAGATTTCCGGAAAATTACCGGCGTTGGAAAATAATTCCCTATGAAGTTTCAGTACGACATCGTCCACGGAATCCTCATCCACCACAAAACTGAGATTGATCTCCGACGCACCCTGCGAGATCATGTTGATGTTCACATCCGAGATCGGCGCCAGCATCCTCACGGCGAGGCCCGGACTGTTCCGCAGATTGTCCCCCACGATACAGACGATCGCTTTCTTATCCGCCACCGAGACCGTGGAGAACTGTTTCAATTCACGAATGATGTTCTGCAGGTTCTTCGTGTTGTCGATGGTGGCCGTGACGCTCACTTCGGATGTTGCAACGGTATGGACGACCGTCTCATATTTATGGAAGACATCGAATACATTCTCCAGGAAACCTGTCGCCAGGAACATCCGAGTGGAAACGATGCTCACCAGCGTGATCCCCTCCTTGTATGCGATCGATTTCACGATACAGCGTTTGTCGGTCTTCGGTTTGGCGACGATCAGCGTTCCGGAGGAGCCGGGATTCTTCGAATTCAGCACGCGGACCGGGATGTTCTTCTTCACTGCCGGAAGGATCGTCTCGGGATGCAGAACACGCGCGCCGAAATAGGCCAGTTCCGCCGCTTCATTGAAGGACATCACTTTGATCTTCTTTGCATCCTTCACCACGGTCGGATCGCTGGAAAGGATCCCGTCCACATCGGTCCAGATCTGGATATCTTCCGCATCGAGCAGCGCGCCGATGATGGCGGCGGAAAAATCCGAACCTCCCCGGCCGATGGTAGTGGTGATGCCGCCGGGAGTGGAGCCGATGAATCCCTGCGAGATGACCACATATCCGTTGTTCACTTTCGGCTGGACGATCTCGCGCAGTTTCCGCTCCGTCACATCGAACTGGGGGACCGCTTTCGTGTACTGCTCGTCCGTGATCATGAATGACCGGGCATCCACCCAGAACGATTTCATCTTCTGCGATTCAAAATAGTGATGGATGATGAATGAGGACATCCTCTCGCCGTATGCGGCGAACGTATCGAGAGAGCGGTTCGTCAATTCTCCCAGTACGACAACGCCGTTCACCAGGGCGGCGAGTTCTTCCGCCGTAATTGCTAGCTGTTTGTTCAGGAACCGCTGGAGATCTCCGTCGAACAGTTCCTTGACGATCTTCTTATGCCGCGATTCGATCGCTGCGACATTGTTCAGCGCCTCTTCTTTCTTCCCGTGAGCCGCAAGATCAGCGGTCCGCAGCAGCTGATTGGTGATGCCCGAACAGGCGGAAACGATCACGATCGGTCTCCGCGGAAGTTCCTTTTTGACGATCTCGGTTAAATTTTTTATGGCTTTGGCATCTTCCACCGAAGTGCCGCCGAACTTCATTACGATCATGCAGTCAACTCATTCAAAATTCGTACAGTCCCAAGAATAATAAATCATTCCCGCCGCAATCCCGCCTCGGGCAGGCAAGCATCGGGGTATTTACCCAATAAAGAATAAACCCGATAAAAGCTCGGGTTCGGTCATTTCTTCCGTATGTCTCTTCTCTTAATGATAAAAAAAATCCCGCTAAATTGAAAGAATTCAGCGGGATTTTCCTTGAAAAACATCGGCGCTAATTTTCGGAAACGATCTCCTCAAATTTCATCGTTTCGTGATCGATCCATCCGACTGACGTTCTGTTGAACTGGATGAAGAGGTGGTCACGAGAAATGCTTCCGGAATCGAACAGTGACGGAATGAAGATGCGCTGCATCTGTGCCTGAGTGAGCCGGCGGAAATTCGTCTCCCGAAACGTTGCCGACGGCTCCGGCTGTGCAAATAATTTTATCTTGCTGCTGAAGAAGCGCGAGGGCTGTTCGGAGACAGTATAGATCGTGTCGACCGGTATCTCCATTGTCGCCGAACAGGTCTGCCAATCCACCGTATAGATCACATCGACGGAAAGATAGGGATACCGTCTGTTCGGAGGGATCCGCGCTTTCAGCCGGCTGTCGTTCAGGAATCGGACCGTATTGTAATGGTCGCCGATGCGTGTGAGATCACCCGATAATTCATTGGTGATGCCCGACTGATCCACCGCAACAGCATGATACTCCTTCTCCACCGATCCGGCTGCATCCACTTTGTCGAACCAATAATAGAGTATTGACCGGTCCGCACGGACCGGAAGGACCGTATGATTGAATTTCCGGACGGAGGAGAAATTGACTGCGCCGGAAAATTCGATCGAAAATGCCTTGCGGTAAAGAAGAATATCATCCGCGTAGAGAAGGATGCGCGTCGCCGTGGAGAGTGTGTCGCCGTTCGACCACGCACCGCTCAGATATTCCACTACGATGGTCAGATCGGAATTGATGGGCTTTGAGATATGATAGAACAGTTTCCGTGTACCGCGGTATTTGATCTGGTTCGACTGGAAGTTCGTCGAATAGAACGTGGAGCCGTCGCTGAATGCATCGGACGGAGATAGATAACTCTGCGTCAGATCGATCTCCGATTCGGATGCGGGGGGAATATAATTATCCACCCGCTGAACGCTCGGTTCCGCCGCTTTCTTCTTTTGGCAGGAAGGGAACAGGATCAGCGCCAGTATCAGAACAAAGGAATATCTCATCCGTTATTTCAGATAGTTGATCAGTGCATCCGCCAGTTTCCCGCCGCCGAACCGGAACGTGTCCACTGCCGGAAGACCGGTCAGATCCTCCAGCCGTTTCGCTTCGTCCATACTTTCCTCGTTGGTGAGTCCGACGGAGTTGATGCCGATGCCGACCACTTTGGTGGGACGGAAGAATTCGATCACCGTCTCGTGGAGCGTGATCAGTTTTTTCAGATCGGGAATTGGCAGTCCGTAATCATCCGTCAGCCGGGTCGGCTGCACGCACATGATCATCGCATCCGGCATCGTCCCGTGCATCAGTCCGTACGTAACGCCGCTGTATCCCTGATGCGTCAGCGCTCCCTGTCCTTCCACAAAGATATAGTCATGTCCCTCCGCATTCGAAGCATCGATGCATTTCTCGATACTGCCGGCGATATAATCACTGATGATCGCATCGACGGCGATCCCTTTTCCGGAGATCATGATGCCGGTCTGTCCCGTGCCGATGAAATCGCTCTTCAGCCCCCGCTTCAGGAATTCATTATACACCTGCAGCATGGTCGTCATTTTGCCGATATTGCAGTCCGCGCCGACGGTGAGGATGGTCTTCCCTTTTCGGGTGCGGTAATTCCCTTTGGACACCACTTCATACTCATGCGGAACTTTCCGCCAATCGGTGATGGTGACGTTGTTCTCCGTCGCCAGTGCGCTGAACTCGGCATCGTCGCCGATAATGGTGTGCAGTCCGCTGAGGATATGCATTTTGTTCCTGATGGCGGTCTTGATCCACTCACGCCACAGATCCGGCAGACGTCCACCGGTCGGTGCAATGCCGATCAGCAGATGGGTCGGCTGGAATTTCAATCCCTCCTCCACGCTTGCCACCACCGGAACATCTCCGCCGTAACCGAGAACTTCCTGCGCGGTCTTGCCGGTCTTGGTACTGTCAATGATCGCGACCGTATCGCCGGGTGTGTAGATGAGCGCTGCATTGGCGGTCTTTGATTTCAACGGACTGAAGCGGCCTTCAGCAAGAGCGAGAATTCTTTTTTTCATGATCATCGGTTCATATGACTCCCGGCTGGAAAGCACGGGAAAAACAGTGAATAAGAGAAGGTCATTCTTTTGTTACCGGGAATTCCTTTCCCAGAATATCCCGTCCGCATACCCTTGGATGGATGGATCGGATTCGGCGAGTTCCAAACGCTTCTCTGAAATAGAAGCAAATTTTTCATCAATTTCAATTCCCACATACTTTCTTCCCAATTTTTTTGCAACGACCGATGTGGTTCCGGACCCGAGGAACGGATCGAGCACGACATCCCCTTTGTTCGTCGCTGCCAGGATGATCTTTGCCGCAAGCTTTTCCGGTTTTTGTGTGGGGTGTTCGGTATTCTCAGGCATGGACCAGAACGGAACAGTGAGATCGGTCCATAGATTTGAGGGATGCGTCAGGCGGAAATTCCCTTCATCGGACCGTTTCCAGTCCTTCGGCTTGCCGTTCTCCGTGTATGGAGCGATCACTTTGCGCTTCAATTTCACTGCATCCAGATTGAACGTAAATTTTTCCGACATAGTGCAGAACCAGATATCTTCCGATGCATTCTTCCAGTTTGCCTTCGCTCCGCGCCCCTTTTCCCGTTCCCAGGTGATGCGGTTGCGGATGATGAAATATTTTCCCGCTACCTGCTGGATAGCAGCGGAAGAACGCCAGTCGCCGCAAAGATAGACAGATGCGGTCGGTTTCAGCGTCTTCACCAGCGCTGAGAGCCATGTGTCCATCCATTCAACATAGGCGGTGTTCGATGTGGCGCGGAATGTGGCTTGATTGAATTTTTTTGTGAGGTTGTACGGAGGATCGACGAACAGAAGATCGACGAAGCGTTCCGGCAGGTATTCCGCCGCGCCGAGAATATCCTGACGGATCGTCGTATTGATGACCGATGGAATCCCGGTGGGTCCGGTCAATGTCCGAAGCCGTGCCGAATATTTTTTCTGCTCTGCTGCGGTAAGCGAAATGGTCCTGTTCCGCGGCGCTTTAGCGTTCATGAAAATTCTTCTCCCGCGGATGATGGTCCCGGTGCTGTTGTTTCAAATGTTCACGGTCAATGTGGGTATAGATCTGTGTCGTCGCGATGTCGGCGTGTCCGAGCATCTCCTGAACGGAACGGAGATCCGCTCCCCCCTCCAGCAGATGTGTGGCGAACGAATGACGGAAGGTATGAGGGTGGATCTCCTTTTTGATGCCGGCCCGCAGCGTATAATCCGTGACGATCTTCCAGACGGAAACGCGGGAGATCGGTCCGCCGCGGTGATTCAAAAAGACCGCATCGTTCGAACCTTTCGCCTTCACCAATTCACTCCGGAGTCTGCGCGTATATTCACCGATCCATTTCAGAGCGAATTCCCCGATCGGCACCAGACGTTCTTTGGATCCCTTCCCATAGACACGGACGAGCTGCTGCTCCTCCAGAATATTCGATTGGGTCAATCCGGTCAATTCGGATACGCGCATTCCCGTTGCGTAGAGTGTCTCCAGGATCGCACGGTCACGCCAGACGAATCTCGTTGCAGTTTCCGCTGCAGGATCGGCGGCATTCAGGATCGCATCGATCTCTTCCAGACTGAGGACGTCGGGAAGATGTTTCCCTTTTCTCGGCAGTTCGATATTCTGCG
>CALRIY020000041.1:0-29382 GCA_943364975.1 Synechococcus sp. UW140 | reverse complement strand
ATGGTTTCTTCACAACGTCTGCACCGTCTGACAACCATTCCGCTAATTCCTTACCGAACTTCTCGTCCGGCTTTTCGATTGTCTTATCCTGAAACTTTCCCGTTCTGTCTTTTAGCACATTGCCGTAATGTTCAGGAGTGATTTCAATGAGCAAGTCGAACTCATATTCAATCCCCTTACCCTGTTCTGGACTCATCCCCACCCTTGTGGGCTTATTCTTTCCGTTGGATTGCTCAATAACCCACTCCGTCTTGCTTCTCATCGTTGCAATGATGTGACCGTTGAACTGCAAGAGTGCATCAACAAGCGATTTCTGCTTCGGTGTTCCCTTGCTCCATGCGCTCCAAGTGTTACCTTTGAACTGTGCTTGTGCAATCTTTTCAACTTCCTGTAACAATTCCTGCCAAGCGTGACTCATTGAATCAATGATAAGAACCTCGTAGCCCGCTTTTTCCGCTTCATTGATATATCCGATGTAATTCTCAATGCGCTGTTCGTCCAATTCAACAACGTCAAAGTCAAACCGATCCGAATACTTTGAAGCCGAACCACGCTCCGAATCAATGACTGCGACCTTACCGCCTAAACCTTTGGCAATACGCAACGCCGTGTATGTCTTTCCGCTTCCCGATGCACCAAACAGGGCTAATCTTAGTTTGGCTTTCTTTTTAGTTGCTCTCTGAAAACTCATTCTGTTCCTCCAATTAGTTTTATGAATGATTTACTGCGTAGATTTAATTGCTTTACAAACTCTTCTTTGCTGATTTCATATTCTTTCCACTGATTAGGGTCTGTTTTGATTTCTACAAGCCCTATGTGTTCATCATCAATGGTTAATACCGATATTGCGGAATCTAAAATCTTGCTGATGCACATATACGAACCGTTGATTATGTAACACTTGCCGACAAATTCACCGTAAGACTGTTTTCTAATCTTCATTCTTTCAGCGTATAGCTTCCTTATTTCGGCATTGATTTCTTCCTCCGTCCTCATTTTCATCTGTCCTCTCCGTGATAAAATTCCGCCCTATCTATTTCACCTTCTCTCTTTTCCTGTTCTGCTTTGTTCTCTTCCTCAATTTCGTATTGCTCATAAATCTTGTTGATGATATTCTTCCGATACTCATTATCCCCGCATAAATTCTCAAAGTTGCAAGGAATGTGATACTTTAACGCTTCCTCTTGGACTTTAGCGATGAACAAGTTGAACTTTTCACCTGCTATTACTTTCAGCGATAAGGAATTGAGATTAAACGCTTCCTCTTCTGCTATCATCCATTCAAGGGAGAGTTGTTCGATGGATTTTGTCATGTTACACCTCGATTTCGATTGGGTAAGTGCCGATACATTTATATTCACCCCATTGACCAATATTTTCTGCTTCTTCTTTTGTTCTATACAATCTCCCACCGTGATGCAGACGAAATTCATCACCAGAATTATATACGTTCACCCACACCGTCTTATTCTCCGTTGCCATGAAAAGGTCAAATGGATGCCCTTCCCCGCTTGCTCTATATTTTCCATCGAGGGTAAACGATTGAATGTCGGTCTTATCCACAACTCCTCGTAGTGGATAAAGAATGTTTTTTACTGCAAATTCAGTAATTTGTGATACTTCCATCCCATGCCTCGTTACAACTTTCTTTCCGGCTTTTGCTTCTTCCAAATTAAACGGCTTCATTTCTTTTCCTCCCTTAATGATGTGAGGTCTCCCAAACAATCTTCGGAATCCCACTCGTTGATAAATTGACTATCGTAAATTGATGTGATGATGAAGTAAACTCCGATTGAACAGCCGAGTATGAATAACTTTTCTCCTAATGTCATAACACCCCCGTTACTTTGAGAATTGAATACCAGAACGCAAGAGATACAAAAATCATAAGAATCCACACTGTAGCACGAAAATACTTGTGGTCGTAATTCATACCGCAACCCCCTCCACTTCAAAGAACTCCTTATCCCAAAAGTTAATCGTTTCCCCTGTTTCACCGTTGATAAAACAATCCTCATCCTCTTCCATCACCGCTTTAGTTACTTTCAGCAAGTCATAGCCAATTCCGAATGTTGATTCCATTTCATTCATTGTTTTACCTCGTAAATAAATTCTTTTTCCCCGTTGATTATTCCATCGTTGTAGTCAACAATTTCTCTGTTCGGCAATACTGTTGCGTGTTTGCTGACATCTTCCCAATTCATGTTATTCTGCAACCAATCCAACAATACCAATTCCCCCATCGACAATTTGTATTCATCGTTCCAATCTTCGGAGTCCACCGCAAACCCGTCAATAATTGAATAATATGTTGTCCTGTTTAGCGCAATTATGTGAGTGGGTATTTTCCATTTCGTTCCATCCGACATTTTTACTACGATGTGAGTTGGATTCATTGTCTCACCCCTGTATCTAATGAATACTCTGCAACCATCTTGCCGTTGCGTTTTACCATTTCGGACTTGATTCCGTAGCCCTTGTGATTGTTCAAATCTGATACCCTACTGTTCAGCGATAAGCAACCGAACAAGTGCAAAGCATCCAACCGCGTCAATTTCTTCCCCTGTTTCAGATATTCCACTATCATCTTTTCTTGCGACATACTTCCTCCGTAAATTAGTTAAAGAATGTTCTAAACTGTTCCGATCCGTATTCAGATTTCAGGACAGATAGTATTTTATTAACCGTGATTGTCTCTCCCCAATCCTTACCCCTCATATACGCCTCAACTCCTGCCGAGCAAGCTCCGGTTATCGTCCGATACATCACTATTGCATCCTCAATCGGCATTGCCTTATCACGGTCAATGTTCTTGTAAACCGTTGAATCTCTCTCCGATGTTTTGAAAATAATGTCAGATATTGCCTGCTTAACCGTTTTACCATGCGAGAACGTATCACCCTTTTGAGCGACAACAAGAAACTCCCCGATGTATAAAGTGTATTCTCCCAACGTCTTAACTTTATCACACCAAACAAGCATATCGTCTGCATAGATATACTCATCCGTGATTTCTACTTCTTTGAACCGTTGTATTTTGGGTTTTGCGTTAGTCAACTGATTGTTGGAGAGGTGGAGATTGCCACCAACTTTCAGGTTACCGATTGACTCAGGAAGAGTAGTCAACTGATTGTTGGAGAGGTGGAGATTGCCACCAACTTTCAGGTTACCGATTGACTCAGGAAGAGTAGTCAACTGATTGTTGTAGAGGTAAAGATCGCCTCCAACTTTCAGGTTACCGATTGACTCAGGAAGAGTAGTCAACTGATTGTTGTAGAGGTCGAGACCACCACCAACTTTCAGGTTACCGATTGACTCAGGAAGAGTAGTCAACTGATTGTTGGAGAGGTAAAGATCGCCTCCGACCACCGCGTATTCCCCGTCTTGCGTAAATTCAACATTGTATTTCTTTAGAAAATCAATTAAGTCTTGCGGTATCTGTTTCATACTTCCTCCGTAAATTAGTTTTGTGAATTATTCAGACCATTTTGCAAACACTTCTTTAAGGTATCTTGCCTTAGTATTCTGGCGGATTGCTTTCAGATGATCCGAGTGCCAATTACCGTTCTCCATCAAATTGCGGAATGTATTAGGCGAGCAATTCGCCTTTTCAGCACCGTAATCGAAGAAATTGCACACTCCATCCTCTTCCATAGCCCGATGTATGTCTTTTTGTAAAGCAATCGTGATTTCATCCTTTGATATTTTCAGCATCGTCCAACCCTCCGTTATTGTTTCATTTCCTTGCATTAGAACCCCCTATGATTCCAATAATTTGAATTGCGGTATAGTGATAAAAAAAAGTAGATTGTAGCATGAAACAGGTAGAACATATCGAAAACAAAAAACCCCGAATCACTCGGTCTGCACAGTCGGGGAACTGTCGAGTGTCGGGGCTTGCAGGGACAGAACCCCGCAAAGATTTGTATATAGATAAAAACATTTGCACCGCCAGAAATGACGAAGCCCCGATTAGTGTTTAATCAGGGCTTTAAGTGATGCAAGATTTTGACCTTACTTATTTAGGTTTGCACTCTGTGATACAGAGCACATATTATATCTATAAGGCACTTTCAAATACAGAGCAAAAACTACTTATTAGCGTACTCGATTACACCTCTGAACGTTTCAACCGCACTACCTTTTAACCACACTTCCGAGAATGTGTTTCCATTCAGCGTAAATCCGATCTCCAAAAATTCACCGCTCTGCACTTTCACTTTCACCGGACTGGTAAACCCATATTTCATAGCCCCAAGAATCGCACTGGCTACAGATCCGGTTCCGCATGCCAGAGTTTCATCCTCAACTCCTCGTTCGTAAGTCCTTATACTAATAGAATTATCTCCATCCCTTGAAACGAAATTCACGTTCGTTCCAATCGGCTGATATACATCATGGTATCGAACAGTTTTGCCAATTCCATTGACATCGACCTTCTCGATGCTGCCGAGAATCGGATTCTCATCCAGGAAAACCACTGAATGATCTGTTCCGGTATTCAGGTAATTTGCTTTCAATTTCAAATTGCCAATTGCAATATTTTGTTCCGGCTTGTGACTGTGCGGATCCTTCATAAAGAGCTTATATAGCGAGGATTCGATCCTTTCAGCACGGTAAATATATCCGAATCCTTCAAAGTCAAATGCTGACCCCGTAACAATGCCCAGGTCATAGGCAAATTTTGCTATACAGCGTCCGCCATTACCGCACATTCCCGCATTGGAACCGTCCGCATTGTGATATTTCATCGAAAATGCCGCGGTTGGATGCGATTCTACAAGCAATACACCATCGGCTCCGATACCGAACCGCCGGTGACAAACAGTAACGGCAAAGTTACCGGCATCCTTAATGAGTCCTGTCCGATTATCGACGACGACAAAATCATTTCCGGCACCGCTCATTTTTGAGAATTGAATTTTCATCGTAACTCCTCTAAACAAACCTGCCAAGTCATTATAACTTGGCAGGTTAGCATGCTTCACTTACTGTGGAGGTGCGGGGATTCGAACCCCGGTCCGAAGTAGAAACCAATAGACCGTCTACATACATAGTTCAGTTTTTTATCTTAATTCCGGACTCTTGACTGAACTCAAAACATCCGAACCGCAGCCAAGGGTTTGAAGCTCACCAATGCTACCTTGACGGAACATCAGCTATCCTGACTGAGTCGACGCCGTTACAGAACCATCAGGAGAGCTCTGTATTGGCGCTCGTGGCTAATTAAGCGGCGAGTGCGTAACCGTAGTTATCTGCATTTATTGTTTTGCCCTGAGATTTACGTGCATAAAGGCGTGCACGGTATGCAAATCCATCCATTCCCGACCCCGTCGAAGCCAAAACACCCCCAGACGATCATTTGGATATATACAATTTACAAATCAGAATTGAGAGTATCAATGAATTGTCTGATTGTTTCTATACGGTCATTTTCCTGCTTTTTTTCAAGTGTTAGAATGATATTTCTCAGCATTCGCTCCAAAATCTGCTTGTTTGAGACCGGTTCCAGGTATTCTTCCGAAAAATTGAACCCGAGATTCTTGACGATCGCTTCACAATCATTCCTGGAAAGGACCTTCCCGCCGTTGAACGGATCAAAAAAGACATGCGATCCGCCGAAGGAAAAGCGAAGGATGAAGTGTCCGGGAAGACCGATGCCGCGCAGTGGAAGATCGATACGCAAACCAACCAGCAGATAGACAACAGATAAGGTGATCGGAATGCCGATCTTCGTATCGAGCACCCGGTTGATATAGTGATTTTCTTCGCTGTAATACTCTTCCCTGTTTCCCTGAAATCCTTTTTCCACGGTAAAGAAATCGATGACGCGCCGGAGGATCTCCTCCTCTTCCGCAACCGAGCTGAGTTGATCCTTCAGTTCGGCAGCAAAATGATTCAGTTGGTCGACATACGGTGTAGAATCGAGGTCCAGATACCGCTGACGTGCAATGAGAAATACCGCTTCTTCGAGATCGATATTCCCTTCATTGTCCCGTTTCAATGTCCGCAGCTGTTCTTTGAATGATGACCGGATCAGGATCTCCCGGATCTCGCTCAATCGCCGGTCCGCCAGCGTAGATTTCTCGTCGATGAACGGCAGAAAGTCCAGCGCAGAATCTTTATAGCTCAGCAGTCTCGCCCGTGCGGCGTTAAAGACAGAGTCATCCTCGTCATCGATCAATGTGATGAGAGAACGGATCTCGCTGATCTCTTTGTCGGTGAGACTGTTCATCGGAATTCAGAATAATTCTTCAGGACATCCTTTTTCAAGATGGAAAAAGCTTCGGCCGGAGTATCGGCAAAGGAGAACAGGTCCATATCTTCCGGACTGATCATGCCGTATTTTACGAGCGCTTTGAAGTCGATGATCTTGTTCCAGAAATTCTTTCCGTAGAGGATGACGGTCATTTTCTTGCCGACCTTCTTCGTCTGCAGGAGCGTCAGCAGTTCAAAGAATTCATCCAGCGTTCCGAACCCGCCGGGAAAAGCGACGAGGGCCTTACCCAGGAACATGAACCAGAATTTTCTCATGAAGAAATAATGGAACTCGAGATTGAATTTCGGAGTGATGAACTGGTTAGGGAACTGTTCGAACGGAAGACTGATGTTCAGTCCGATCGATTCGCCTTTCGCCAGCTTCGCACCTTTATTCGCCGCTTCCATGATACCAGGACCGCCGCCGGAGCAGACCAGCAGCCGGTTCTTCGTCTTCAGTTTCGTGGACCAGGCAGTGATCAGCCGGGAAAGTTCCGCGGCATCTTCGTAGTACCGGGACATTTCGACAGCAACTTCCGCCTGCAGCAATTGCTCGTGATATTTTTTTGAATGGATATTCTTCTTGTTCCCTTTTTTTGCAAGCTCCCGAAGATTTTTAATGGTCTCGCTCCTCGGTTTGATCCTTGCTGATCCGAAGAAGACGATGGTGTCCTTCACATTATAATAGTTGAAACGGCTCAGCGGTTCAAGGAACTCCGAGAGGATCCTCAGCGGACGGGCATCCCTGCTTGCGAGGAATCCGGGATTCTTATATGCCTTCGGTGCTTTTTGAAGTTTCATTTTTTTCATGCTGTTAAAATTCTTTCAGTGATGTGATTGATCATCTGTTCCAGATACAGCTGATCTGTTCCGTCGAAACTGTTAAATTCATGACTGTCCACATCCAATACGCCGATCACGGCATTGTGATGGATGATCGGTACAACGATCTCTGATCTTGAATCACCGTCGCAGAAGATATGTCCGGGAAACTGATTCACATCCGGTACGATGATCGTTTTCCGTTCCTTAAAGGATGTTCCGCATACTCCTTTGCCGACGGCGATGCGTGTGCAGGCGATCTTCCCTTGGAACGGTCCGAGAACAAGTTCATTCTTCCCTGCATCCAACAGATAGAAGCCGACCCAGGAATAATACGGGAAGGTCTGTTTCAAGGCAGCAACCGCATTGGCCATGTTTGCAATGGGATTGGTTTCATCCTGTACCAGAGAATATATCTGCGGCAGCAGCTGCTGGTACATCTCATCTTTGGTCGCTGCACTTGTTTTGATCTCTTCCATTCGTTTTCCTGAATACATGTTCGATCGTTATTTCGGTTGAGGTGTCTTTTGAAAGCACTTTGTTACCTGCGGCAGCTGCCGATGTACGGATCACTGCTAAACCTATGGAACCGGATTCCTCATTCAACACGCTCGTCACTTTTCCGATCTCTGTTCCTGCATGATCACAGAGGACCAGTCCCTGCGATATTTCCCGATCGGCCGAAATACGGCAAAGTGCGCGTTGTACTTTATTATATGTGTCGAGCCGGGCGATCACTTCCTGACCGATGTAACATCCTTTTGTGAAACTGATCCAGTTCCAAAGATTCAGTTCCAAAGGATTATAATCCTGCACCATTTCGTGTCGCGCTTTCGGAATTCCGTGCTCAATGCGCCAGCGTTCAAACTGTGCATCCCAATGTGCGGATCGGTTCCCGTTTGATTTCGTCAGTTCGAACGTGACCGGAAGACCGAAATATTCCGTGCAGTAGTATGATGACTCATGTCCTGTGCGCATCGTAACGGAGTATTGTCCGCTGACATCAGTTACTGCGATCTCTTCCATGATGATATACTTCAGAAGCCATGGAATGATTTCTGAAGCCATTCCGGAACTGACCAATAACAACACACCGTCATCATTTTGTATCACCCAGGCAGTATCGATGATCCTTCCTTTATCAGACACGAGAAGCGTAAAACGGATGGATCCTGATGTTCCTCCGGAAAGATCATGAGTCGTGATCCTGTGAAGGAATTCGACCGACTCCGTCCCTTTCATTTCAATGACATCGAACGGGAAGTTCCTGATAAGATCCGGAATTGTAGGCTGCGATATCGCTGACTGAGAGACCATTTTAGTTATTGATAGACCTTTTTCTGAATTGCGTTAAAATAAAGATCGTGGCTCGTATTGATATCAACAATAACAGTGCCATTAACGTTCACGGTCTTTGAATCTGTGACTGTTCCGATCTGTTCGACTGGAACAGAGTATTTCGCACAGAGCGCTATGATCTTCTCTGTTTGCGAAGGGTCAGTGGAAATGACAATACGTGACTGTTCTTCACCGAAGAGGATCTTATACAACGGGAGGGAATTCGTATTCAACCGGATATCAAGCCCGTATCTCGTCGGACCGACAATGGAGCTTTCTATCAGTGTAACGATCAAACCGCCTTCCGAAATGTCATGCGCCGAACGGACCAGTCCGTTCTGGATCAGTTCCAACGCACATTGCTGAAGTCGAACCTCTTCGGCAAGGTCGAAATGCGGGACATCCCCTGCCGTAATTCCGTAATGACGCACCAGAAATTCACTTCCGGAAAGATCGCCCCGGTTGGTACCGAGCAAGAAGATTGCATCGCCTGCCTTCTTGAAATACGCCGTCGTCACATCTTTCTCATGCTCAACAACACCCAACATACCGATGGTCGGTGTGGGAAATACCGCTGCCTGCGGACTCTCATTATAGAAACTGACATTCCCTCCCGTCACCGGAGTATCGAATGCACGGCACGCTTCGCCGATACCGGCGATCGCTTCCGTGAACTGCCAATAGACCTCCGGTTTGTACGGATTTCCGAAGTTGAGACAATTCGTGATTGCGATCGGCTTGCCGCCTGTGCAGACAACATTCCGTCCGGACTCGGCGACGGCGATCATCGCACCTTTCCTTGGATTGAGATAAACGTACCGGCTGTTGCAGTCCGTCTTCGCGGCAAGTAGTTTGTCCGACTTCTTGATCCGCACGACAGCCGCATCAGACCCGGGCTCCATCACCGTGTTCGTCCGAACCATGGAATCATATTGCTCATAGACCCACCGTTTGCTGGCGATGTTCGGCGACTGAAGCAGATCCTCGACCGCTGCGGTGATACTTGCGGGTGCCTGCAGGGATGAGAGATCGAAACTTCGAGTTTCCTTGAGATATGAAGGTTCTTTCGTTTCACGGATATACACCGGGGCTCCGCCGCCGAGGACGCATGTCTCTGCGGGTACTTCCGCTTTCAGTTCGCCATGATGGAAGATCCGGACAAGACCGTCATCCGTCACCTTGCCGATCGTAATGCAGTGCAGATCCCATTTCTTAAAGATGTCGATGATCGCCTGCTCTTTTTCCGGTGTCGCAACGATCAGCATCCGTTCCTGCGATTCGGAAAGCATGATCTCATACGCGGTCATCTTCGTTTCCCGCGTCGGGACGAGATCAAGATTGATCTCCATTCCGCTGTTCCCTTTGGCGCTCATCTCGGTGGACGAACATGTGATTCCTGCGGCACCCATATCCTGAATACCGACAACGAGTCCGGCATGGATCACTTCAAGTGTCGCTTCCAACAATAATTTTTCTGTGAACGGATCGCCCACCTGAACGGACGGTCGTTTTGATTCGGACGCTTCGGAGATCTCTTCCGACGCAAATGTTGCGCCGTGAATGCCGTCGCGTCCGGTCGCCGAACCGACGATCATCACCACATTCCCTTTTCCTTTTGCGATCGCAGAGGCGACGTGACCATGTTCCACGATTCCGACGGACATAGCGTTCACCAGAGGATTCGTCTGATAACACGGATCGAAGAATACTTCGCCTGCTACGGTCGGAACGCCGAAACTGTTTCCGTAATCTCCGATCCCTTTCACCACACCTTTCAGAAGATGTTTTGTCTGTTGATCATTGATGTCGCCGAATCGTAAAGAATTCAATGCGGCGATCGGCCGGGCACCCATCGTAAAGATATCCCGCATGATCCCGCCGACTCCCGTCGCTGCTCCCTGATACGGCTCGACGGCGGAAGGATGGTTATGACTTTCAATTTTGAAAGCGACAGCGATGCCGCCGCCGATATCCACGAGTCCGGCGTTCTCCTCGCCGGCACCGACCAGCAGCCGTTTGCCGGAGCGAGGCAGGGTCTTCAATTGTGCGATGGAGTTCTTATAGCTGCAGTGCTCGCTCCACATCACAGAATAGATGCCCAATTCAGTGTATGTCGGTGTTCGACCGAGGATTGCGAGTACTTTGCGGTATTCTTCCTCCGTCAATCCGTGCTGAAGAGCAAGTTCAATGGTAACGGCCGGTTCTATATTGGATGTCATGTTCACTCGATGGTAAATAGGTTATCGTTTTTTTCAACGGTTTGTTTTTCTCGTACAAAGATTTTTTTAAGGATCCCTGATTTCAATGCTTTGATCTCATTCTCCATTTTCATGGCTTCCATGATCAGGATCCCTTCACCGGCTGCTACGCTGCTTCCCTCCTCCTTCAGAATTTTTGTGATCATTCCCGGCATCGGAGCCCGAAGGGTGACGGCATGGGAAGAAGAACCGGATTCCTTCATCAATTTCTTTGAAAGTCGGTCCCGCAGTGTTTCTCTCTCCACCGAAAAGACAAAATTGTTCACCGTAGCAGCAGCTCCGTTTCCGTTCTCTCTCAAAAATAAATGAAACGATTGCCCATCGACGATCACGGAATATTCTCCATCCGAGATCAGCTGTATATCGGCAGGAATTACGGTGCCGTTCTTGTCCGTCAAAATCCTGGCGGACTCATCGAACGAAAACGTATATTCCGCAATAGTGATGGTCGTATTATTCATGCGTACGCTGCTGTTTCCATTTGGATGGTGTTGTCTGCTGGGCGGTCGGTATATGCTTCCGGCCTTTCCCATAAAGATCTGATACAAAAGCGGATGCGATCGCTGCACTTTCCTCGTCGGTCAATTTGCTCTCCGGTACCAGATAATGTTTCGCTACGAAATTGATATCGTATTGTCCATTCACAAATTCAGGATGATACATGACAAGCTCGCAGAACGGTATAGTTGTTTTGACCCCGTTGATCTTATATTCGCGCAGTGCACGTTTCATCTTTTCCACCGCTTCCGACCTGTCCCTTGCGTGAACGACCAGTTTTGCGATCATCGGATCATAGAACATCGTGATCTCTGACCCGACCCGCACACCGGAGTCATTCCTGACTCCCGGCCCTTCGCTCGGCTGGTAGTGCGTGATCGTCCCTGTGGACGGTAGGAAGTTATTATCATACTCTTCCGCATAGATTCGGCATTCGATGGCATGACCGTGAATAACAACATCATCCTGAGTGAATGAGAGTCTTTCTCCCTGAGCGATTCTGATCTGTTCTTTAATGATGTCGAGACCATAGACCATTTCTGTGATCGGATGTTCTACCTGTACCCGGGTATTTACTTCCAGAAAATAGAATTTCTTATCGGCATCAAGGAGGAATTCCATCGTCCCTGCATTCACATAGCCGGCAGCTTTTGCAATATCGACCGCTGCTGACCCCATTTGTGCACGTAATTGGGGCGTAAGGGCCATGCTGGGGCATTCTTCGACCACTTTTTGGTGCCTCCGCTGGACAGAGCACTCTCTCTCCCCGAGATGGATCACATTTCCATGGGTATCTGCGAGGATTTGGATCTCAATATGCTTCGGATTGACGATGTACTTCTCGATATAGACCCTGTCATCAGAAAATGCCTTGGCCGCTTCATTACGTGCCCGCTCAATGGCACTCTCAAGTTCATCAGCCGAATCTACCCTACGCATCCCTTTGCCCCCGCCGCCTCCGGCTGCTTTGATCAAAACCGGAAAACCAAGCGTAGTTGCAACGCGAACTGCTTCTGTTAAGTCCTTGATAGGTTTGGTAGTTCCCGGGACTATTGGAATATTTTTCTTGGATAACAGATCGCGGGCGGAAGTCTTACTCCCTAATAATTCGATCGTCTCTGACCTCGGTCCGATAAAGATAAGACCGGCATCGGTCACTGATTTTGCAAAAAATTCCTTTTCCGAGAGGAATCCATATCCTGGATGAACTGCATCTACGCCCGCCATTTTTGCCACTGCCAGGATCTTGGAAACGTCGAGATACGATTCTGCAGAGGTATTTCCATGCAGCGGATACGCTTCATCGCACAGAAGGACATGAGGTGCTGTTCTGTCCGGTTCCGAGAAGACGGCGACAGTGCGGATCCCCATCTCTTTGGCTGAACGATGGATCCTGACAGCGATCTCCCCCCGGTTTGCGATCAATATTTTTTTTATGGCTTTCATCTCTTAAATGACCTCAACGATCGTCACTCCCGCTCCGCCTTCATAGCGTTCGCCAAATCTCTGTGACTTCACCCGGGAATCATGCTGCAGAAACTCCTGCACTCGTTTTCTCAGAGCTCCTGTTCCATGCCCATGGATGATATCGATCCGGTGGAGGCCGGACAACGTTGCATCATCGAGGAACTTATCTACGATCTCGATCGCTTCATCTCCGTATAATCCGCGAATATCCACTTCACTTGCAGCAGCCCTATCCGTTGTAAATGAAGAGGTTGCATCGATTCTTCGTGCTTCTTTTTTTGAAACTGATTTGATGTTGGAGATGTTGACTTTTGCCTTGATGGAATTGAATGCCACCTGGAGATTTCCATTCTTATCCGGAAGTGTCAGCACTGTTCCGGTCTGTCCGCCGGAGATCAGCACAACAGAATCATTCAATTTGATGTCGAAAGACGTGCGTGCTTCCGATGTGATCGTTTCGGCGATCTCTTTCTCCAGCTGCGTAATCTCTTCTTCTAATTTTGCCAGCTGATTTTTCCCTTCACGGACAACCTCACGCTGAGCCTGCTGGGATTTTATCTCCCGTACGGTGTTCTCCACTTTCGACGATGCCTGATCGATGATTGCTCTCGCCTCTTCAACAGCCTTCTTTTTTACTTCACGTACATCCTTATTCAATTGCTGCAATTTGGATTCATATGATTCGGATAACTGCTTGTATCTATTCATCTCCGAGTCTGCCAGCGAAAGTCTTTGCTCGAGCAATTGGGAACGATTCTCAAGATCCAGGATCAATTGTTCAAGCTTCGCTTTTTGCTCACCCAACATACCGCGGGCTTTGTCGATGATGCTTTCACTGACCCCCAGACGCTGAGCGATCTCCAAAGCATAACTGGAGCCGGGGACACCCATTTTAAATTTATAGGTCGGAATGAGAGTCTCCTGATCGAATTCCATTGCCCCGTTCTCCATTCCCGCTGCATCGTGGACAAATGCTTTTAAGGATGCCTGGTGGGATGTTGCCACCGTCAACGCCTTTTTACTGCTGAGGTGTTCAATGACAGCAGCAGCGATCGCTCCCCCTTCCGTCGGATCGGTATTCGAGCCGATCTCATCGATCAGAACGAGTGAAGAGTCGTCGGCATTCTCAGTGATCCTTTTGATCTGCAGAACCTGAGAGCTGTAGGTGCTCAGATCGTTCTCGATGGACTGGTTATCCCCGATCAAAACAAATATTTTCTTGAAGATAGGAAATTCTGAGTCCGGTGAGACTGGAATATGGATGCCGGATTGAACCATCAATGAAAGAATCCCAATCGACTTCAACGCGACGGTCTTTCCACCGGCGTTAGGTCCAGTAATAAGAAGTGTGTTGAACCGGCTGCCGAGTTCAATGTCCAATGGGATGATCGATTCACGTGTATGTTTTAACAATAGGATCGGATGAAGACCTTGGCGAATTACCAGCGATCCATTGTCTTTGAGAAGAGGTTTATTTCCTTTGATTTCAATAGAATAGCGGGCTTTAGCGTAACACAAATCTATTAAAACCAAAGCATTGAGTGTCACTCGAATTTCGGAGGAGACGACGCTCACCTGGGCAGTCAATGCCCTCAATATCCTTTCGACTTCCCGCTGTTCCTTAAAAAAAAGTTCAGTGATCTCATTATTTAAGGTGAGAGTCTCTGACGGTTCAATGAACACCGTCTGTCCGGACGAAGAGGCACTGTGGATGAAGCCGGGGAATTTATTCTTCAGTTCGGACTTGATCGGGATGACCATTCTGCCGTCCCGGGTGGTGACGATCTCATCTCTGACCATACCCTGTTCCGCGGTAGCACGGAGGATCTTTTCAAGAGCCCGGCGTATGGAACTCTGTTTGTCCGAAATGGATTGCCGAATTGCTCTCAACTCTTTACTGGCAGAATCCTTTACTTCACCATTCTCATCAATCGCTTGATTGATGTTGAATTCAATCTCCTTAAAGATTGATATCATTGAACTTAGACTGCTTAAATGATGTAGTTGCTCGCGTCTCTTCTCAACGAAGGATCTGATCGTTCTTCCTGTTTGTAGAGTGGATGCGATCTGAAGGAGTTCTTTGGCGGAGAGGATATTGTTCTCGATATCCGATTGCTGCAGAGAGTAGCGGATGTCCTTAATGCCGTCGATGGGAAAACCGCCTTCCCCTTCCAGAATGGATTTCATCTCGGAGACACGGTTATGTTCAACGGAGATTGCTTCCAGGTCGGCGGCAGGGGTGATGGATTCAGCTGCTTCCTTTCCCGGATCGGAAGAGGCAAGGAATTGTATTCGGCGGAGTATTTTTTGCAGATCTAATTTGTCGGCGGCAGCGTCGAACTGACTCATACGTCGTTATTTTGTCTCCAGCTTTTTCACCTGCTCCGTTATGGAATTCACGACCTGATAATAGAAATCCTCGGATTCCGGGAGGAATGTATTGACCTGATCGAAGATCATCGGCGCGAAGTTCTTTACCGGTTTATACAATTCGGATGTATATTTTGTCTCTGCCGAAGGCAGGTCCAGATAAATGCTCATGACGATCAATGTGATACTGGTGGCCAGGACGCCTTCCGTCAGTCCCATGAAGAGTCCGAGAACCCTGTTCCACATCGCTTCAAACATCTCTTTGAAGATCAATTTGTAGAGAAGTGACTGCAGGAAGGTGATCCCGAGAACGATCAAAACGAAGGAGACAAAAAATCCCGTGCTGGCTGAAAATCCCAGGTCCGCAAAGACCAGCAGATGGACATCTGCGGAGAATTTTGTTGCGATCACCAGTGAGGCGATCAAACAGAGGATCCCGATGATCTTTTTCATGAAACCGCTCTGGTATCCAGAGACCATAAAAAGGATCAACACCATGCCGATGATAATATCGATGAAGGACATAAGTTATGCTATTTTAAGTTTGACAATTTCGTTGATTATTTTTCCGTCGAGCTTGCCTTTTAATTCTTTCATGACCAGCGGCATGACCTTGCTTAATTCTTTTGTCCCTGCTTCAGCGATGATCTTCACGATCACTGCTTCCGCTTCCTCGGATGTCATCTGCTTGGGAAGATATTCCTGAATGATCAGGATCTCCGATGCTTCCTTGTCCGCCAGATCCTTTCGATTCGCTTTTTCGTACATCTCGATCGAATCTTTCCGTTTCTTTACCGATGAGAGAAGGATCTTCATGTCATCATCGGCATTCATCGGCCGTCCGGCACCGCTCTTTTCAAACTCCAAAATTTGTGCACGGATCATCCGGAGCGTTTCGGTCCGAAGCTTATCGCCCGCTTTCATAGCGGCAGTGAGATCCTGAGTTATTCTGTCTTTCAATCCCATAAAATTTACACCTTACCATACATATTAATGACCTGTCCATTGATCGCAACTCCCTGATCCGAACAAAGATGAACGATCATCTCTGCGATCTGATCCGGTGTTACCCATTTTTTCCATTCAGCTTCGGTTCCCCATTTTTTATTCTCCTCCGTCAGGATGATGCTCGGAGCGACGGCGTTCACCGTCAGACCGGGAATTCCCCGTACCTCTTCCGCTGCAGTTTTTGTCAATGCAATCACACCCGCTTTGGCAACACCATATCCTCCCCGTCGTGCTTCCGGTGTGACGCCCGGAAGTGCTGCGATGTTGATCACTCTCCCTGAACCGTACTGTTTCATCGGACCGAGGAGATGTTTCATCATCAGAAAACAGGAATGCAGGTTCAATGTCATCATCGCATTCCATTCCTCAAAGGAGGTCTCTTCGAGAAATTTCTTCGGTCCGACACCTCCGACCATATTGCAGAGTATATCGATCTTCCGGTTGCGTTTCAAGAGTTCCGAGATACTCTCTATGATGGAGGCTTCGTTCGTTGCATCAAGGGTGATCCCTTCGGCATGTACATTCCCCACTCGAAGCTCTTTTACTTTTGCCTCCGAAACTGAATCACCTCTGTGTGAGACAATAACGGAAGCCCCTTCTGCCAACATTCTCATCGCTACGACACTTCCGAGTGCACCGGTGCCGCCGGTGATCAGAGCTATTTTTCCAGAAAGTTTCGTCATTGTCTTATAGCAATATATTACAACATTCGCGTAAAATCAATGCACACAAGGAGTAGAGTGGTTCATTGATTATGGGATGTTTAGAGCGTATATTGATATGAATATTATCCACAAACAGGTCGTTATTTACCATGGAATTGATCAATTACCGCCAGCTTGCCGAACGTGAAGCGGTCACGAATCTTGCCGCGGATTATCATACGAATTTTGAGAAAGTCGCGGGCTATTTTTCGGGCAATTATAAAGAAAAAGAGACCTGGGAAAAGAAGCTTCATATTCTCCAGAAAAGACAATACGACCGGCAGGTCCTTCACCGAGTATTGAATGATCAAAACCGGGATTATCAAAGCGGTATCAAAACCCTGGCGAATATCGATCTGCTTGGGAACGAGAATACCTTTGCTGTCGTCACCGGTCAGCAGTTGGGATTGTTTACCGGTCCGCTCTACACGATCTACAAAGCGGTGACCGCTGTAAAGCTTGCGCAAAAACTCTCCGCTGAATTTCCTGAACACAATTTCGTCCCGGTCTTCTGGCTGGAAAGTGAAGACCATGATTTTGACGAGATCAATAAAGTGACCTTCATCAACGCAGCCAATGAACTTTCGCAATTGGAATATCTGCTCGGCGGCAAACCGCTCGAAAAGAATATCGGCGGTATGGGGAGCGTTCCGCTGGATGAGTTCATCGAACAGTTGTTCACAGCGCTGGATGCGAATCTTCCTAAGTCGGACTATACCTCCTCCCTTTTAGACATGCTGAAAGGATATTATAAACCCGGTGTGACATTCCTGAAAGCGTTCACCGGATTCTTCAACCATGTCTATGAGAATTCCGGATTGATCTTCATGAATCCGAATACGCCGGAGTTCAAGAAAATACTTTCGCCTTTCTTCACTAAAGAGATCAATGCAAATTCCGAAGCGTCTAAACGGGTGATCCAGACCAGCGTTGAACTGGAAGAGCATTATCATGCTCAGATCAAAGCGAAGGCGCTGAATCTTTTCATGTTCTACAAAGGAGGAAGACATCTGATCGAACCGTCCGACAACGGTGACTATTTTCTGAAGAATCTCCGTCAACGGTATACGAAGGAAGAATTGCTGACGATCGCCCAAGAGACGCCGGAACTCCTCTCCCCCAATGTTG
Organism: Synechococcus sp. UW140; assembly: GCA_943364975.1. Taxonomy (GTDB): domain Bacteria; phylum Bacteroidota; class Ignavibacteria; order UBA10030; family UBA8401; genus UBA8401. The sequence goes on along the minus strand of CALRIY020000041.1, from coordinate 11,531 downwards.
TCACCCGGCCGTTATGCCAGGATACGCTCCTGCCGACCATCGCATATGTGGCCGGTCCCGGCGAGATCGCATATTTTGCCCAATTGAAACCGGTCTATGAATATTTCAATGTCACAATGCCGGTGATCTACCCTCGTGCCAGCGTGACGCTGATGGAGGAAAAGATCCAAAAAGTGCTGGAAAAGTATTCACTGGATCTTGAGGAACTGTTCGGGGATGTTGACGCAATCTTGGCGAAGGTGTCGGAACAGGTGTCGGAAGTAAAAGTGGACAGCCTCTTTGAGTCATTGGAGGTCCGGATCAAAGAGTCTCTGAATGAAGCACGGTTCGGTATCCAGCAGATCGATCCGACATTGAACGGAACGATCGATGCGACCATCGCAAAATTCCAGCAGCAGCTCGATGTATTGAAGCAAAAGACACAGAAAGCCCAGCAGCAAAAGGAAGAGATATCACTCAAACAGATCAAAAAAGCTGCGTTAAATATCTTCCCGAACGGAAATTTCCAGGAACGTGAATTCAGCGTGATCCAATATCTGAACAAATACGGTCCGGACTTTGTCAAATGGGTCGCCAATGAGATCGCCATAGACAAATTCCAACACGAGGTAATCACTGTCTGATCATTCTTACCCTAAATGAAAAAGCCGTTATGAGATCATCATAACGGCTTTTTTTTTGCAGCAGATGTTCATTTTATGACGTTCTCGGTCACCTTGTCGAAGAAATGAGCTTTGGTCATATCGAAGGTAAAATCCTTTTTTTGACCCGGCGAGATCTCGGTCGGTGACATCCTGGCGACCAGCTGAGCTGCTCCGCAGGTGACATACGCAAAGATCTCATTTCCCATGGGTTCAACAACTTCTACATTCGCATTGATTCGGGATGAACGGGTCTTCTCGGCAGAGATATGTTCAGGACGGATGCCGAGCCAGAGTTCTTTGCCGATGTACGATTCCAGCAGTTTGTGTTTCTCTTTCGGAATATCAACGGTAAGAGCTGTCCCTTTCTCCTCGAATCTCAAAGCGGAATCTTTCACCAACGTGCCGTCAACAAAATTCATTGCAGGACTGCCGATGAAACCGGCGACGAATTTATTGGTGGGGAAATTATACAAGTTGAGAGGAGAATCGATCTGCATCACATTACCGTCCTTCATCACGACGATCCTGTCCCCCATCGTCATCGCTTCGGTCTGATCGTGTGTCACATAGATCATGGTCGCGTCCAGTCTCTGATGGAGCTTGGAGATCTCAGTTCTCATCTGAACGCGCATCTTTGCATCAAGATTGGAGAGCGGTTCATCGAAGAGGAACACTTTCGGTTTCCGCACGATCGCGCGGCCGACGGCAACACGCTGCCGCTGTCCGCCGGACAATGCTTTCGGTTTCCGTTCGAGATATTCTTCGATACTCAGGATCTTTGCCGCTTCACGGACCCGCTGATCGATCTCTTCTTTCGGAAATTTCCGCAGCTTCAAACCGAACGCCATATTTTCGTACACACTCATGTGAGGATACAAAGCGTAGTTCTGAAAGACCATCGCGATGTCTCTGTCCTTCGGCGGGACATCATTCATCACTTTTCCGTCGATGGTAAGTGTCCCGCTGGAAATATCCTCCAAACCGGCGATCATTCGCAGTGTTGTCGATTTTCCGCATCCGGAGGGACCGACCAGCACAACAAATTCTTTGTCCTTAATTTCGATGGAAACACCTTTGACGGCAACAACGCCGCCTTCATATTCTTTTTTGATCGTATCGAGTTTTACGTCTGCCACATTGAGCTCCTATCCTTGAATTGACCGGATGGTCTCCCAAAAGGTCGGGAATGAAATTGAAACACATTCAGGATCGATGATGGATGATTCACCGGGCAGCGCCAGAGCAGCGATGCCGAACGCCATGGCGATACGGTGATCATCAAAACTGTTGAATTCAGATGAAAGTAAATCCATTTTTGATTCAAAAGCAAACCCGTCAGGAAATTCCTCAACGGTCATGCCGAGTTTCCGCAGATTGGTGCAGACTGCAAGGATCCTGTCGGTCTCCTTGTTCCGAAGGTCCTGAGCACCGCGAACCTCGAACGAACCGCGGGCAAACGCCGCTGCGATCGAAAGTATCGGGATCTCATCGATCACATTCGGGATGAGCGGGCCATGTACGGTGAAATCTGTCGTCAATTCAGAATGCCGAACGATCAGGTCACCGATCGGTTCACCTCCAATGGTCCGTTCATTCTCGACAATGATAGATGCTTCCATTTTTTGAAGAACCGAGAGAAAACCGATCCGGGTCGGATTCAAGCCGACGTTCGTGATCAATATCTCCGATCCCGGCACGATGAGGGCTGCGACGATAAAGAATGCCGCTGAAGAGGGATCGCCCGGAACGACGAATGGTCGGGCAGACATGGTCCTCCCTCCTTCGATCGCAATGACTGTCTTCCCGTTCTCCATGACCGGTGTCAGCCCAAGCATCCGCTCTGTATGGTCTCTGGAAGGTTCGGATTCGATCACACGGGTGGTCCCGTCGGCGAACAATCCTGCCAGAAGAACAGCGGATTTTACCTGTGCACTGGCGATCGGAAGTTCATAATCGATCGCCCTCAATGCCCCAACGGGATCGATCGTCAACGGAGCGGTGAAGTTATCAGAAGCGGAGATCTTCGCCCCCATTGTTGTCAACGGATCGATGATCCGTTTCATGGGACGTTTGGTCAGGTATTGGTCGCCGGAGATCCTTGTACTAAACGGTTGACCGGCAAGAATGCCTGAGATCAAACGAATTGTGGTTCCTGAATTGCCGGCATCGAGCATCGATTTGGAAGGCTGTAATCCCCGCAGTCCCTTCCCGTGAATGAACAATCGGTCACGGTCAAATCTGTGTTCGATTCCCAGAGAACGGAAACAGGAAATGGTGCTGAGCGGATCTGCCGCTGAAAGGAATCCGGAGATCTCCGTTACGCCGTCGGACAATGCTCCGATCATCACGGAACGGTGGGAGATCGATTTATCCCCGGGGACAGCAATGCTCCCTTTCAATGGAGCAGAATGTGAAACGGTCTTGGTCATGGTATGATGAGTAAAAAAAATCCCCAACCGAAGTTGGGGATGAAATAGTTCAAGTTCCGAATTATTTCGGCTGCTCTTCCGGAGCAGGGTCCTTCTTTTCAGGCGTCATCAGGGCTTTCCGGCTCAAGTTCATTCTTCCCTTTTCATCGACTTCGAGAAGTTTCACTTCGAACTGGTCCCCCACTTTCACAACATCGGATACTTTTGCAACACGTTTCGTATCGAGCTGCGAGATGTGGATGAGTCCTTCTTTCCCCGGCATGATCTCTGCGAATGCACCGAAATCCATAATGCGTTTCACTGTAGCTTTGTAGATCTTGCCCGGTTCCGGTACAGCGGTGATGGCGTTGATGAGTTCCAACGCACGGTCGCTTGCGGCCTGCGATGTTGCCGCGATCTGAATGGTGCCGTCATCCTCGATGTTGATGGATGAAGCGCCCGAATCAGCGACAATGCTGCGGATCATCTTTCCGCCCGGTCCGATGACCGAACCGATGAGATCGGTCGGGATCTTGATGGACGTGAAGCGAGGTGCATACGAGCTCAGAACGGCATTCGGTTTCGGCATTGCTGCATTCATGATCTCCAGCTTGTGCAGACGTCCTGCTTTTGCCTGTTCCAATGCTGTCGCCATGATCTCCAGCGTGATGCCCTGGATCTTGATGTCCATCTGGAATGCCGTGATACCGTCAACAGTACCGGCAACCTTGAAGTCCATATCACCCAGATGGTCCTCATCGCCGAGGATGTCGCTCAGGATCGCGACACGGTCCCCTTCTTTCACGAGACCCATTGCGATACCGGCGCATGCTTTCTTCAGCGGAACGCCTGCATCAAACAAGGCAAGCGAACCGGCGCAAACGGTAGCCATCGATGATGAACCGTTCGATTCAAGGATATCCGAGACGATACGGAGCGTGTACGGGAATTCCTTCTCGTCGCCGATCAGATTCTTCAGAGCGCGTTCAGCCAGATTGCCATGACCGATCTCGCGGCGTCCGGTGGTGCCGAGGCGTCCTGTTTCGCCGACGGAGAACGGCGGGAAGTTATAATGAAGCATGAAGCGGCGCGGTTTGAATTCGATCAGTCCGTCCGTATTCTGTTCATCATCCTTCGTACCGAGAGTGACGGTGGTCAGCGACTGCGTCTCACCGCGGGTGAACAATGCAGAGCCGTGAGCGCGCGGAAGAACAGCGGTCTCGATCGAGATCTGGCGGATATCCGCAAGACCGCGTCCGTCAAGACGTTTCTTCTTGCCGAGGATCATTTCACGCATCTCGACCTTTTCAATGTCATGGATGATCTCTTTGATCACCGATTCCTGTTCCGGGAATTTCTCTTTCAGCGCTTCGAGGGTCTCGGTGACGATCGCATTTCGGCGGTCGGCACGTTCTTCCTTTGCAGAAACGGTGTTTGCCGCTTCGCGGATGCGTGCTTCAGCAAGCGTTTTCACTTCAGCAAGAAGAGCGGGATCGTACACGACCGGTGTCACGACGCGCTTTGCCTTCTTGATCTCTGCTGCGAACTCCACCTGAAGCTGGCAGATCTTCTTGATGGCTTCATGACCGAAAGCCAGCGCCGCAAGCATATCCTTTTCGGAGATCTCGCGTGATTCTCCTTCCACCATCAGGATGGAACTAGCCGTGCCGGCAACGATCACATCCATATCGCTTTGATCGAGTTCGGCAAATGTCGGATTAAGGATGAACTCACCGTTCACCCGTGCGACACGGACTTCCCCGATCGGACCGTCGAACGGTGAATCGGAGATCATCAGAGCCGCCGAAGCAGCGCATGCGCCGAGAACATCGGCATCATTCTGCTGATCCGATGAATAGACGGTGACGATCACCTGTGTATCGCAATGGTAATCTTCCGGGAACATCGGACGGATGGGACGATCGATCAGACGTGCGGAGAGGATCTCCTTGTCCGAAGGACGGCCTTCGCGTTTCAAATAACCGCCGGGGATCTTTCCGGCAGCGGACATCTTTTCCCTGAATTCGATCTGAAGGGGGAAATAATCCAATCCTTCTTTCGGCTGTTTGTTCGCAACAACGGTTGCAAGGACCATGGTATCCGCGTAACGGATCATGACCGCTCCGTCCGCCTGTTTGGCGAAACGGCCTGTTTCAAATTCCAGCGAGTAATTCCCGATCTGGACGCTCTTTTTTACTATCATATAATTTTCTTCTTTTCTGTGTACAGTGGAACTATGAATGTCTTATTATTTACGAATGCCTAATTCTGCGATCAGCTTACGGTACCGTTCGATATCCTTCTTCATCAGATAGTCGAGCAGACGGCGGCGTTTTCCGACCATGCGGAGAAGACCGACGCGCGAGTGATTGTCTTTTTTGAATTTCGCGAAGTGTTCGGAGAGCGAATTGATATTCGCGGTGAGGATCGCAACCTGTACCTCAGGTGATCCGGTGTCTTTAGCACCTTTTCCGAATTTCGTGACGAGTTCGTTCTTTTGTTCTTTTGTGATTGCCATGTGTGGCTCCTTATGAAGATATGTGTTTATAGTGTTTTACAATCTCTGTTATCGTTACTTTATCGTGATCGATCTCTTTGATGAGTGCATCGACGGAGTCGAATTTTTTCTCGCTGCGTGTCCGGTTCAGCACCTGAACGGTCACCGTTTCATCATAAATGTCCTTATCAAAGTCGAAGATATTCACCTCGATCGTCCGTTCCTGTGCATCACCGAACGTCGGATTATGGCCGATGCTCATCATTCCGCCGTACCATGTGCCTTCAACGAGGATCTTGACGGCGTAAATGCCTGTCTGCGGAGCCAGTTTCTTCGGAGTCTCCAATTTGATATTCGCCGTCGGATACCCGATCTGTTTTCCTCTTCCAAATCCTCGAACGACCGTTCCGGAGAATGTATATTCCCTGCCGAGCATCCTGTTGGCAAGCGTGATGTCACCATTCAGCAACGCGGTCCGAACACTGGAACTGCTGATGATGACATCATCTTCTTTCATCATCGCGATTGCTTCCACCGAGAAATTATGCTTTTGTCCAAGTTCTACGACCTGATTCATACCGCCCTGCCGGTCCCGGCCGAACTGATGATTGAATCCTTCGACCACCTCCGAAACACCGACTCCGCCGATGATATACGAAGAGTAGAACTCGCTGAATGAGAGCTGTGAGAACTCAAACGTAAACGGTATGATGAACACCAGGTCAACTCCCTGCTGCTCAATCATTTGCAGCTTCTCGTTCAACGTGGAAAGGAGATCGGCACTCTTCAATCCTTTTGAAACTACTTCACGCGGATGCGGGTCGAAGGTAACGACCACGCTCCGACCGGAAATTTTCCCGGCCTTCTCCACGATCCTGCTGATGATCGACTGGTGTGCCCGATGGACACCATCGAACATTCCAATGGTAACGACAGACCGTTTGTCGAACTTTACTTCATTGAGGGAGCGGACGATCATCATACAATGGCCGCCTTCGGAACAATCTTCGGTTCCAAACTGTGCAGCTGTTCGACCGGAAGAGCATCGGAAACATCGAATGCTCCGATCTTGGTCCGCCGCAATTCCTTCAAATAAGCTCCGCAGTTGAGTTTCACCCCGATATCATTTGCCAGCGAGCGGATATATGTCCCTTTGGAACAGACCACTCTAAAACCGATAAATGGAGTGTTGAATGATGTCATTTCGATCTCTTTGATCTCTACTTCCCGAGTCGGACGTTCGATATCCCGTCCTTTTCGTGCGTCTTTATACAGACGTCTTCCGTTCATTTTGATGGCCGAATACATGGGCGGAAGCTGCTGCTGGATACCTAAGAAAGACTTGAATACATCCTTACATAATTCTTCGGTGATCCCGCTAACATCTTTCCTGTCAGTTACTTCCGTCTCCGTATCAAAGCTTTTTGTAACAGCACCGATCTCCAGAATGCCGGTATACTCTTTATCATACCCCTGGAACTGATCGATCTGCTTGGTCATCTTTCCGGTGCAGAGAATCAATAAACCTGTCGCCCTGGGATCCAATGTGCCGGCATGACCGATCTTTTTGATCTCAAACATAGCCCGGATCCGTGCAACGATGTCGAACGAAGTCCAATTGAGCGGTTTGTCGACCAAAATGATCTCCCCCGCTTCAAGGTCGAGAGACTGTTTTTGACCGGCATGCTCCCACATCACTCTTCCTTCTTATCGTCTTTATGGATCTGCTTGATCAGCGATTCGATATGCATTGCATTATCGAGCGACTTGTCATGACGGAATTCGATGACCGGAACAAATTTCAGATTGATCCGCTGACCGAGCTCCGAGCGGTATTGCCCTTTCAGCTTTTCGATCTGCGCCATGGTCTTTTCCTGCTTCTCTTTGGATCCCATGATGCTGACGAAGACCCGTGCCGTACGGAGGTCCGGTGTGACCCGGGCTTCCGTGACGGTGGTAAATCCGAATTCCGTACTGCCGCTGAAGGCTCTGCTCAGCATCGTGCCGAGTTCTTCCCTGATAAGAGAGGCAACACGTTCAGTTCTGATGGACATTAGCTCAGTTTCCGTTTCGTTTCAACAAGTTTGTATGCTTCGATGATATCGCCAGTCTTCAGGTCGTTGAAATTCTCAAGACCCATACCGCATTCAAATCCTTTTTCGACTTCTTTCACATCATCCTTGAACCGTTTCAGCGAAGCAAGTCCGCCGTTGAACACCGTCAATCCGTCCCGAACGAGACGAACCTTGCTGTTCCTGGTGATCTTGCCGTCCAGCACGAAGCAGCCGGCAATGACGCCGATCTTCGGGACTTTGAACGTATCACGCACTTCCACCGTCGCAACAACTTCTTCCGTAACGGTCGGAGCGAGAAGACCTTCGAGAGCATTCTTGATCTCGTTGATGGCGTCATAGATGATGCTGTAAAGACGGATATCCACTTTTTCTGTCTCTGCAAGACGGCGCGCATTCAGGTTCGGACGGACATGGAATCCGACGATGACTGCACGTGACGCTGCTGCTAAGACGATATCGGATTCAGAGATCGCACCGACGCCTTTATGGATAACACGGATCTTCACTTCATCCGTCGACAGTTTCATGAGCGAATCGGCCAGAGCTTCCACGGAACCGTCCACATCGCCTTTGACAACGATGGACAATTCGCGGACCTGATGTCCTGCCTGGATCTGCTGGGAAATATCATCCAGTGTGACCATACGGACCTGACGGAAATCCTGCTCCCGTTTCAACTGCTGACGCTTCAGACTGATCTCGCGGGAGATACGGTCCGATTCCACGACAATGAACTGATCGCCTGCAGCGGGAATCCCGTCGAAGCCGAGGATCTGCACCGGTGTAGACGGAGGCGCTGATTCAACTTTACGGCCGCGTTCATCGAACATTGCTTTTACTTTTCCGCTGTAGATACCGCTGATGAACGGATCGCCGATACGCAGCGTCCCTTTCTGCACCAGAACAGTACCAATAGTTCCTTTTCCTTTATCTACTTGTGATTCGACGACCGCACCTCGTGCAAATCTGTCGGGGTTCGCTTTCAGATCGAGGACATCGGCTTCGAGAAGGATCTTCTCGAGGAGCAGGTCCATGTTCTTCCCGGATTTTGCCGATACTTCCACGGATTGATATTTACCGCCCCATTCTTCCACCAGCACTCCGCGGTCAGACAGCTGCTGACGGATACGGTCCGGATTTGCTTCCGGTTTATCGATCTTGTTGATGGCAATGATGATCGGAACGTTCGCCGCTTTCGCATGGTTGATCGCTTCGATCGTCTGCGGCATAACATTATCCTCAGCAGCAACTACGAGAACAACGATATCGGTCACCTGAGCACCGCGTGCACGCATAGCAGTGAACGCTTCGTGACCGGGTGTGTCGAGGAATGCGATATGCTTGCCGCTCGGCAGCATTACTTCATACGCACCGATATGCTGTGTGATACCGCCGGATTCGCCAGCCACCACGTTCGCATTGCGGATATAATCCAGCATTGAGGTCTTTCCATGATCGACGTGTCCCATGATCGTGACGACGGGAGGGCGTTGTTTCAGATCTTCCACTTTATCCGGCGTGTCTTCCAGAACATCGATTGTGAACTCGGATTCAAATTCAACCTGCTTATCATATTCATCCGCCAGCAGTACGATCGTATCCTTGTCCAACCGCTGATTGATGGAGACCATGATGCCAAGACCGATACATTTTGCGATCACATCGGAAGCGCTGACCTTCATCAGATTGGCCATCTCGCCGACGGAAACGAATTCCGTCACACGGATCCTGTTGGCATCGATCGCTTTTGCTTCATCCTGCAGCGACTGCTCCTCTTCGCGTTCCTTCCTTCTCTTCTTCCTGTGTGCAGCACGGCTGCTGATCACCGTAACGGCGTCATCCAGTTCTGCCAGTGTACGTTTGATGGTCTCGTCCACCTGACCTTGATCGATCTCATACGGACGAAGCTTTCCTTTTTTCTTCTTCTTTCCTTTGGCGTCCGATTCGCTCTCTGTTTCCGGAGCTTTTGTTTCTACGCCGCCGGCGACTTTTTTCTTCTTTTTCTTTTTCTTCTTCTGTTCTTCAGTCTCTGCAGCGGATGATGTTCCCGGTTTGCCGGATTTGTCCGCGGGGCGTGCCGGCGGTTTCGGTTTCACCAGTTCCATCTTTCCCTTCACGGTAAGCCCGCGCATCTGGGTTCCGCGATTCGCCCGGAGAGTTTCCAGCGGCGAGGAGGTCTTCTCCTCCTCTGTTTTCTGTTCTTCCGGTTCGGCCGATTGCGGCTGCAAGGTCTTAATGACAACGAATTCCTCCGGTGTCGGTTTGACCTCAGGTGTTTCAACGGGCTGCTCCACGACAGGGACTTCCGGTGCGGCAGTTCTTTTCTCTTCCGCAGCGATCTCTTCCTCTTCCTTGGCTTTGGATTCAGTCGTTTTCCGCCTTGTTTCCTTCATCTCAGCGATCTTCCGCTGGTGACGTTCCGCAGAGTCCTTCTCTTTCTTGAAGTGTGCGTTGATATCACGCATCATATCGTCATCGACGGACGACATGATGTTCTTCACCTGTTTGTAGCCCTTTTTATTCAAAAAGGCGACGACATCATTGAAGCTGATGTTCAGGTCCTTTGCGACATCTTTGACTTTAACTTTTTTTACTGCTTCGGACATTAGTTTCCTTTAGTGTAGAGCTACGTTATGATGCTGACTTTTCAGGATCTTTTTTTTCTGTTTCCTCTTCGTCATCATCCTCATCAACTTCCGCTTCCTCATATTCCTTTTTGATCAGAGCGACGACTTCGTTCAGTTTCTCGCCGTCCACATTCAGTTCGTCGATCAGATCGTCAATATCCGCATCGATCACTTCTTTTGCGGTCTCGTAACCTGCTTCGAGGAATTTGTTGTACAATTCTTCGCCCAGTTCATCCTTGAACTCGACGAGATCGATGTCATATTCGCTGCCTTCTTTCACCAGCTGAATATCATATCCGGAGAGTTTGCTGGCGAGACGGATATTCTGTCCGCCTTTGCCGATCGCCATCGAGACCTGTGATTCTTCCACTGTGACGACAGCCTTGGCATTCTCTTTGTCCAGTTCGATGCTCTTCAGTTTTGCCGGAGCAAGCGCACGGGTGATGAATGTGGCATGATCGTCACTGAAATTGATGACGTCGATATTCTCATTGTTCAATTCACGCACAATGGCATGGATGCGGACACCTTTCATGCCGACGCAAGCACCGACGGCGTCGATACGGTCATCGGATGATTCTACGGCAACTTTAGCACGTTCACCCGGTTCACGGGCAATGCTCTTGATCTCGATGATACCGTCATACACTTCCGGTATTTCCAGTTCGAACAACCGTTCGAGGAAGCGGGTATCGGTACGGGAAACGACGACCACGGGATTGCTTGCGTTCTTGCGCACTTCTTTGACCACACCGCGGACCGTGTCCCCTTTTTTGAACCGTTCTTTCGGGATCTGTTCGCCTCTGGGAAGGAGCAGTTCATTTTTGTTGTGCATGATCAGCAGATCGTTGTTCCGGATCTGATAGACTTCACCGACGACGATCTCACCGATCGAATTGGAGTATTCGCTGAAAATGAGTTCTTTCTCGATCTCTTTGATCCGCTGAGTAAAGTTCTGTTTGGCGGTCGTCACAAGCCTGCGTCCGAACTGAACCAACGGGATGATCTCCACATATTCTTCGCCGACCTCTAATTCTTCGCCGGAGAGTTTCCGTGCTGTTGCTACATCGATCTGTGTGGCAGGATTCTCGACGACTTCGACGATCTGACGTTCCAGATAGATCTCGATATCCCCTTTATCCATATTCACCACAACGTCAAATTTTGCGTCGAGTCCATATTTTTTCCGCACCATCATCCCGAAAATATCTTCGACGATCCCGGCGAGAATATCCTTATCGATGCTTTTGTCCCGCACTAAGCCGGAAAACGATTCGACA
>CALRIY020000040.1:0-29840 GCA_943364975.1 Synechococcus sp. UW140 | reverse complement strand
ATGCTCTCCATCTTCTGCGCCTGGATCAATTGCTGTTCCAGCTGTTTCTTCTCCGTGATATCGCGCATCGAACCGTTGAAGAGGATCGGTTTGCCGTTCTCGTCCCGGATGACGACGGTGGTGATGAGCACGTGCGCTTTGTTGGAATCCTTCCGCTTCAGGGTGACACTGAAATCCTTCACATAATCCTTCGATTCAAGTTCGCGGATCAGCTTCTGCCGGTCATACGGATAAAAATAGAAATCTCGCACATTGTACTGTTTCATCTCTTCTTTTTCCGTGAATCCGAGGATCTCCATCATTGAGGAGTTCACATCGAGGATCTGGCCGTCGAAGGTGGTGATATAAATACCATCTTTCGAATCCTCGAACAGCCGGCGGTATTTCTCCTCGCTCTCCTTCAGCGCCGCTTCGGCGATCTTACGGTCGGTGATATCGCTGAGGAATCCTTCCAGCCGCAGGATGTCGCCTCCGCGGTAGATGCCGATCCCCTGTTCCTCGATCCACCTCCAGCTTCCGTTCTTATGTTTTACACGATAGATCAGATGGAACGGCATTCGGGCGGCGAGCGCCGTGTTCACCCCTTCCATGATCTCGGGGACGTCTTCCGGATGATACAGGTCCACGAACGAGATCCGGTCATCGAGGAAATCCTCTTTGGAGTACCCGGTCAGCTGTTCGATCTGGTCGTTCAAATAGAGCATCGTAAAGCGTTCATCGTTCCGGCAAAGATAGACCACACCGGGAAGGTTCTCCGCCAATGTGCGGAAGCGGTGCTCGCTTTCCCGCAGTGATTCCTCCGCCAATTTCCGTTCGGAGATGTCACGGAAGATCCCCTGCGAGATGATCCGATGATCGTCCAGACGGACCACACTGGCTTTGATCTCCACCGGGATCCTTCTCCCCGAGGAATCGATCACCTCGAATTCAATGGGATGTTCGCCGAGGGTCAGGATCTGTTCCCGGAACAGCGAATCGGCCTCGGCGGAGAGTTCCGGCGGATGGATGAAGGACTGGTGCTGTCCGATGATCTCCATGCGGGACCGTTTCAACAGCTTTTCCGCCTCCGCGTTCACATCGATCACCGTTCCGGTCTTCGTGTCGGTGAGGAACACCGCATCCTTCGCATTCTCAAAGAGTGAGCGGAACCGGAGTTCGGATTCGAGCAACGCCACTTCGTGCTGCTTCCGTTCGGTGATATTCCGTGCGATCACCTGCGCCGCCGGCTCCCCTTCGAATGTGAACGGAATGGAGGAGATCTCCACATCGATCTCCGATCCATCCAGCCGCAGATATTTCTGCTCCGTCATCGGGAGCATGTAATTGGAATAGACCTTCTTCATCCGTTCCTCGGCATGTTCGCGGAAATCGGGATGGATGAGGTCGATCACTTTCGTGCCGATCAGTTCTCCGGAGACGGAGGCGCCGAAGAGGATGATGGCTGCATGGTTGACGAACTGGATGACGCCGTTCACATGGACGAAGATGGCGGTCGGTGAATGCTCCACCAGTTCGCGGTACCGTTCCTCGCTGTCGCGGAGCAGTTTTTCGGCGCGGGATTGTTCTTCAATATGCTTCGTCATCTCCACATTCTGTTCGCGGATCTCCTTGAAGAGGCGGGCATTGGCGATGGCAACAGAGATGTGGTTGGCGACGATCTGAAGATGTTCGAGATCGGTGGCGGAGAATTCGCGTATCTTGCCTTTGGAATAGAGTCCGAGAATGCCGATGACTGTGTGTCCGATCAGCAGCGGCGCACCGGCGTAGGAGATGAATTCGAACCGGAGCGGGTCGAGTCCCGATTGATCGCGGAGGAACATCGTGGCGAAGTTCTCCCTTACATCCTTCACCGCCAGCGCGCGACGGCTGGCCATGATCTGTTTCGAGATGCCGAAATTGGTCGGGATGGTCTTCGAGAGCCGGTGTTCGTCAACGCCGATGCTCGCCAGCAGATGCAGTTGCTGATCCTCCGTTATTCGGACGATCACCGCTTCCACATCGAATGCATTCTTCACCTGTTCGATCATCTCCCGCGTCTGCTTTTGAATGGGGAGCGCGCCGATCACTTCGTTCGTCACCCGGGCGATCAGACCGAGGCGTTTGTTCAGATGATTCAGCTGTTCATCCGCAGTCCGGCGGTATGAAAAATCACGGAAATTAACGACGAGTCCGTTCACTGCCGGATCGTTCAGCAGATTCGTTCCGACCGCTTCGAGCCACCGCCAGGAACGGTCCTTATGCAGGAAGCGGATCTGCGTCATGATGCTCTTGCCCGGCAGGCGGATCAGTTCTTCGAACAGTCTCCTGTTGTTCTCGGTCTCTTCCGGATGCACGAACTCGAACGCATTCCGTCCGACAAATTCCTTCACCGTATATCCGAGCATGGTCGTGACGGAACCGGTGGAGTATGTCACATTCCCTTCCGCATCGACGATCAGCACCACTTCGGCGCTCTTCTCGATCAGCGCGCGGAACCGCTGCTCGCTCTTGTTCAATTCATCCTGTGCCCTCCGCTTTTCCGTCGCGTCGCGGAATGTGAGCACGACGCCGGTGATCTCCGATGAATCGTCGAAGATCGGCGCGGCGGAATCCTCGATGAACGTCCTCTGCCCGTTCTTTGCGATGAGGATGGTGTGATTGGTGAGACTAAGCGGTGCGCGGTTGCGCAGGACGGTGGCGACGGGATTCGGAAGGCGCTTTCCCGTATCCTCATTCTCGATGACGAAGACCTCGCCGAGTTTCCGGCCGGCGGCCTCCGACTGGCTCCAGCCGGTCAGCTGTTCCGCGATGACATTCATGAACGTCACAAGCCCGCGTTTGTCCGTTGCGATCACAGCGTCGCCGATGCTCCGGAGGGTGGTCTCCAGCCAGCGGCGCTGCTGTTTCACCTGGACCTCCGCCATATGTTTATAGAGGACCAGTTCCACGGTGGTGCGGATATCGCGTTCATCGAACGGTTTCAGGATATAGCCGTATGCACTGACATGCTTTGCCTGTTCGAGGGTCTTGGAATCGGAATTAGCGGTGAGAAAAATGACCGGAATATCGTACCGGTCAATGATGGTCTTCGCCGCCTCGATGCCGGTCATGCTCCCCTTCAGCGAGATATCCATCAGAATGATATCCGGTGTATGGTCCTTCGCAGCGATGATCGCCTGCTTGCCGGAGGAGGCCTCACCCGCCACCGCGTATCCGGCGCTGATAAGGATCGACCTCAGATCGAGGGCAACGATCTTCTCATCTTCAACAATCAGGACCTTCTTTTTCTTCATACTTCCGATGGTGTAATGGATTGATGGATCGGGAATTCCACGGTGAATGTCGTGCCGCGGTCCACGGTGACCGTCAGTTCGCCTTTCAGTTGTTCCGACAGAGCACGGACGAGCGTCAGACCGAGTGACTGTGACTGTTCCGCTTTTTTCGGAAGACCCACGCCGTTATCATGCACGGACAGGAGGTACGTTCCTTTTTTCTTTTTCAATTCGATATCGATCTGGCCGTCCTGCCGCAGCGGGAACGCATACTTGATGGAATTCGACACGAGTTCGTTCACGATCAGTCCGCACGGGATCGCCGAGTCTATATCGAGCACAATGTTCGCGATCTTCACCTTCACCGCAATATCCCGCGCCCGCGCACCGAACGATTTCTGCAGCGATGCGGTCATTTGCTTAACGTACAAGGAAAAATTGACACTGGCAATATCCTGGGATTGATACAGGATCTCATGGACGAGTGCCATGGATTTTACGCGGTTCTGACTCTCGCGGAACATCGAAAGGATCTTCTCGTTCTTCAGCGACGCCGACTGTAAATTAAGAAGACTTGAGATCACTTGCATATTATTCTTCACACGGTGATGCACTTCCTTCAGCAGGATCTCCTTCTCCTGAAGGGAGCGTTTCAGCCCTTCCTCGGCGTTCATCCTGTCCGTGACATTGCGGAAGTTCGCCACGAATGCCCGCACGGTGGAGTTACCGAGCAGGTTCGTCACCATCCCTTCGATATGCACCCATTCTCCGTTCTTGTGACGGAAACGGCCGAGAAGGTATTCGCTCCGCTCGGCTTCCAGCGCCAGGCGCCCGAATTTGAATGCATATTTCTTCGCTTCGGATACATGGAGCAGATCGAGGATGCTCGTGTTCAGAAGTTCTTCCGGTGTGTATCCGATGACGGTGGTGGCCGAACTGCTGACGAACGTGACCCTCGCACGGCGGTCCATCAGGATGATGCCGTCGGCACTCTTCTCGATGAGGATGCGGAACCGTTCCTCGTTCTCACGGAGTTTGTTCATCGTCTGATGGACAAGAGAAATATCGGCCATCGTGCCGAGCATCCGGTACGCCGTTGTATCCGCCGCCGTGCGGTACAGGAACACTCCGCGGTCCAGGATGTTCACGTACGTCCCATCTTTCCGTCGGAGACGGTACTCGGCCTTGAATTCGCGTCGATCCCGCATGGAGGAGGTCAACTCCTCCTTCGTTTTTTCCAGGTCCTCGGGATGGATCAAAGCGATCCATTCATCGATACTGATGGACCGGAATTCCTCCGGCGCATACTGCGTAACAGAGGTCAGTGCGCCGCTCCAGTGAGTCGTTCCAGACGCGATATCATAATCATACACGACCTGTCCGGTCCGCTCGGTGATGATGCGGTAGATCTCCTTGCTGCGTTCAACGGCCTTTTCCGCTTTCTCCCGTTCCTCCGTCAGCGACGCAAGCACGAGCGACGTGGTTCCGAGAACGATCAGGAACAAATGGATGACGAACAGGTCGAATCCCGGTTCCCCATCCAGCCGCGCATGGGTCGCACCGTGCAGGGAGAGGATCCCATTCATGGCGATCACATACGTTGTGAGGACGGAACCGGCAAGTCCGAACCGAAGTGCTCCCCAGATGGCGAAAGGAAAGAGGATGAACGTGACCGAGTCCCTGACATGGACCAGGAACGACGAATCCTGCAGTACGAAGCGTGAGACAATATGGACGAACAGGATCAGCAGAAGCAATTCGGCGATCCGTTTCATGGAGAAAGCGAGAGGATTGCGTGACGTAAGGACGAGGATCAGCGGTGCAACGATGATCAGCCCCGAAAGATTCCCGGTCCACCATAGAATTGCCGTCAGACCGAATCCTTCCGCATTCGTCCCCGCCAGCAATACCGTGCATGCAGTGCTGAAGAGCGCGTTGATCAGAGTGGCAGTGCCGCCGCCGATAAAGATCAGCACTCCCACATCGCGGAACGAACGGAATCCGATGTTGAAACCGGCACGGCGGAGCAGAAGATATCCGGTGAACGCTTCCAGCACGGAACCGGCGGCCAGCGCCGTGCCGAGCGGTACGGAATGAACCGCAGGGATAAAGTTCACCGCTGTGCCGATGAAAACGGCGGGGAGGAAACGGACTCCGGTATGCGTCAGGAGAACGATCGACAATCCGGCGGGAGACCAGACGAACAGCAGCGATGACTCCACCGGCGAGATCATCAACCCAAGCTGCGTGATACCGGCAACGATAAGAGTGTGGACCGCGAGCTGTGCAACATATGGGAGAGAGGAGAATTTCATCGGCGCTTAAAGGTAGATGTACAATCCATGAAAATCAATCTCTGATCTTTTTTTCCTTTTTGCGTCTTGATTTTCTTCTGTTTACATGGTAGGTTCGATGACAATCTTCGGGATCGACCGCAGTTTTTTTTACTTTTCAAAGGGATCGTGGAAGCACAACAGCCCCATCTATCAAGAGTACTCGGACTCAGAGACCTTTCTTTCTTTCTCATCGCAGCGTTGGTGAATCTGAACAGCGTTCCGGTGATCGCCGGAGCAGGTGTTTCCGCACTGCTGCTGTGGACGATCGGATTCCTCTTTTTTTTCCTTCCGCAGGCCGTTGCCGTGCTGGAATATTCCCGCCGTTCCCCGCTGGAAGGGGGGATCTATCATTGGACGAAAGCGTCGTTCGGACATTTTCACGGTTTCCTCTCCGGCTGGTGCTATTGGGTGAACAATATCTTCTATATCCCGACACTCCTCATCTATATTATAGGATTTGCATCATACATCGGCGGGGAATCGACCAGGTCCTTGTCGCATGATCCCTTGATGATGGCGGGCATCTCTCTGGTAATCCTCTGGATCATCACGCTCATGAATGTGCGCGGATTCACCGTGGGAAAATGGATCCAGAATATCGGCGCTACCGGAACGTTCATCACGGCATCAACGATCCTGACGATCGGCGTGCTGGTCTATCTGCAGCGCGGAGCGTCGAATGATTTTTCGTTGTCCAACCTGATGCCGCAGAATACCGACTGGCAGTTCTATACGCTGGTGAGCGTTGTCTGTCTCAACTTTGTCGGATTGGAACTTGGATCCATCATCAACGATGAGATCAAGGAACCGGAGCGGAACATTCCACGCGCGGTGATGATCGCCGGGTTCAGCACCATCACTCTCTTTCTTATCGTCACCGCCTCGCTGCTTATTGCCATCCCTTCTCAGGAGATCGGCATTATCGACGGGATCCTGCAGGGGATCGAGAAAGCGGCAGTGGAGGTTGGAGCGGAATGGATCGTTGTTCCGGTGGGGGTCCTGATGATCCTAAACGCTGCGGGGAACACATCGGCATGGGTCTCCGGCGCTGCCAGGATCCCGTACGTGATCGGCATCGACCGCTATCTTCCGGCAGCGGTCGGATGGATCCATCCGAAGTTCAAGACGCCCTACATAGCTCTGATCATTCAAAGCTGCGCCTCGAGCATCATCATCATCTTCATTTCGTCCGGTGAGACGAGTGTCAACGATATGTATCTGATCCTGTTGCAAACGACCGTCATCCTTCAATTGATACCGTATCTGTACATGTTCCTGGGATTGCTCATCATCAATCGTTCGTATCCGACCCGCATAGGATATTTCCGGAAGAAATTCATTCTCACGATCAGCGGGATCTCCGGTGCGCTCCTGACCCTGTACGGCATCATCGTCTCCTTCAGCCCTCACTCCTCCATCACGGATATCGCCGGATATGAATTCAAACTGATCATGGGCTGCATCACCTTCATCATACCCGGGATCATTTTCTATGCCGTGAACCGACATGGAAAGGAACATCCGGATCCCGTCCGATAATCACCCTTTCAGGTCCGATTTAAGGAACACTCCGTCCGGCGGACGCTCCCTGATTATTCGTTCTTTCATTCCATATCCGACTTGATTATATTTTCAGCAATCAGTCCTGCCGTTTTTTAAACTGTATTGCCATTATGAATAACACAGAACAACATACTGTTGCCGAGCGTGTCGTGCCGGCCCTTCAATCCTTCGCTTCCCTGAGCGCGATCCTTGCGGTATTCGTCCTTTTTTCCCGGCCGTTCGAATATTATCTCGTCTCCCAGAAACACGGAAGCGCTGTACCGTACGGTTCGGTCCTCTTCCCGGCCGCTGCATCCGATCTGCTCTTTTTCCTGACCGCATCCGGGATCCTGCTGATGATGTTCGTACTGCTCTTCCTGTGGTCGGAGGCCGCCGCGCGGAGATTCTATTATACTGTTGTGATGGTGATCGGACTGGCACAGTTCGGATTGCTGAAATATTTCTCCACCACGCTCATCCCTCTCGGTGCGGACCTTTTTGGATATTCCATCAGTGATATCAAATTCACCGTCGCCTCTTCCACCAGTGTCGGATCGGGGACGGTGATCCTGCCGTATGTGATGCTGATGGCAGTGATCGGACTGCATATGTTCCTGCGGAAACGATTCACAGTCGGGAAAACAGCAGCATCGGTCTTCGGCGGTGTCTCCATCCTTTCCATTGCTCTCTCGCTGTTCGTCCTCCCTTCACCGAAGGATTATTCCTCGGAGTTGGAATACCATCTTGCAGTGAATAAGACGCACTATTTCACCGCGAAAGCGTTCCGCCATTTCCTTGAACCGTCCGTCTCAACGGAAGGTATCAGCGAGGAATATCCGCTGCTCAAAGATTTTCCGTATCAGGATGTACTCGGTCCGCATTTCGAGCGTTCCGAAACCCGTCCGAATATCGTGGTGATCATCGCCGAAGGACTCGGCCGGGATTTTGTCGGCGAGCGGGCGAAGTACGGCGGATTTGTGCCGTTCCTGGATTCGCTGACGAAACGGAGTCTGTATTGGGAGAATTTCCTTTCCAATTCCGGCCGGACCTTCGGTGTGCTGCCGTCACTGCTGGCGTCTCTGCCGTACGGCGACAAAGGATTCAATGAACTGGAATACCGGATGCCGCGGCATCTGTCTTTGATCCGGCTGCTGAACCAGAACAACTACCGTGTGAATTTCATGTACGGCGGGAACAAGAATTTCGATAAGAAGGATGTCTTTCTGGAACATCAGCAGACAAGTCTGATCATGGACGAAACGAAGTTCGGTCCGGATTACCAGCTTGCAGCCGGTGATGCCGGGGGATTCTCGTGGGGATATTCGGACGGTGAAGTGTTCCGGAAAGCGATCGATATCCTCAGCGAGCAGCGTCCGGCTGCACGGATGGATGTCTATCTCACCATGAGCACGCATGAACCGTTCCTCCCGCCGAACCGTCCGTATTATCTCCGTCAATTCGAAACGGTGCTCAGATCACTTCCATATTCAGCGGAAAAGAAAGCGTCCATGAACGCATACCGGGACCAGTTCTCGAGTCTGCTCTATTTCAATGACGCCATCCGGTATCTGTTCACGGAATATGCGAAACGTCCCGATTATGCCAACACGATCTTCATTCTCACGGGGGACCACCGGATCATCCCGATCCCGTCTGATTCGAAGATCGACCGGTTCCATGTACCGCTGATCATCTTCTCACCGATGATCAAAGCTCCCGTCACATTCTCCTCCGTTTCATCCCATCTGGATGTGACCCCGAGTATCCTGGCATTCCTGAAGGAACAGTATGCGCTTCGCATTCCGCAGAAGGCGCATTGGCTGGGGAGCGGCATCGATACGGCGCGTGCATTCCGCAACATCCATTCTGTTCCATTCATGCGCGTGAAGGAAGAGATCGCGGATTATCTGGACGGGGATTATTACATCTCCGGAGAACAGCTCTTCCGCGTGAAGCCGGACCTGGAACTGGAAGAAGTGACCGATGAAACGGTCTTCAGCAGACTCTCCGGCAAACTCCGTGAATTCAAGCAGATCAACAAGTATGTGATCGACAAGAACCGGCTCTTCCCGAAAACGGAAGAGATGGCGGACGACGAGATCACCGCTGAGGATATTGAGGCGTTCCGGCGGATCGACTCCCTGGGACTCGACCTGGAAAAACTGTACTTCCTTGCCCGGCAGAAAGCGTTCAACAAAGAGATCGATGAGGCACGGCTGATCTGCCGCCGCATCCTCGCATCCTCGCCGAACTTCCACGACACGCGCGTGCTCCTCGGCAGAACCTACGCCTGGAACAATGATTACCCGACCGCCAAACGTCACTTCAACGAAGTGATCCTGCGGGACGAGACCTATATCGACGCCTATGCCGCACTTGCCGATGTTCAGCTGTGGAGCGACAGCGCCGCTGTTTCGCTTTCCGTTGCACAGCAGGGATTGAAAATGTATCCAAAGAATGAGGACCTGCATGTGCGGACAGTGAAAGCGTTGACTGCACTCGGAAAGAAGAAGGAAGCGGCGGCGGCGCTGAATGCTTTGAAGCAGATCAATCCTTCGAATCCCGATATCCAGGTGCTGTCGCGCAGGGTCGCATCATTGTAAGAACTGTATGAAAAAAAACAGATCGTTCATGATACGGATCGCCGTGAGTCTGACGGTGACAGGAATCTTCCTCTGGTTCGCATTCCGGGGACAGGATTTCGGTCAGCTCCGCGATGCGATTCTGCAGCAGCCGCTCCATTGGCTGATGATCATGTTCGTACTGAACATCGTCAGTCATATCCTCCGGGCACTCCGCTGGAAGATCCTTCTCGAACCGGTAAAATCCGGCATCTCCGTTCACAGCACGTTCGCTTCGCTGATGGTCGGATTCATGATCAACGGATTCATTCCGCGTGCCGGCGAGATCGGACGTTCCTATGTGCTCGGACGGAAGGAACATATCCCCGCAAGTTCCGTGCTGAGCACGGTCATCCTTGAACGCATCCTTGATTTCGTCAGTTTTGCATCGGTGCTGTGTGTGGTCGTCATCTTCAATTCCGAAGCGTTGATCCTCTGGTTCCCGAGTTTTGCGGGAAAAGAACTGCTGATGGACGGCGCGGCAGTCGCACTGCTGGCCCTCTTCGTGCTGCTGTTCGTGAAATCCGCCGTCGTCTTCTCCTTGATCCGTCATCTTGTCCGTTTCTTTCCCGCCGCTTCCCGGCAAAAGATCGACCGGATCATCGAATCGTTCATGGATGGATTCAAAGCAAGCACAACAAAGAAGAACTACGGAATGATCGCACTCCTCACCTGTTCCATCTGGTCCATGTATGTGATCATCCTTTATCTTCCGATGTCCCTCTTCAATATGGAACATCTCACGCTCATCGCCGGTGCGACACTGCAGGTCCTCTCCGGACTCGCCGCCGCGATGCCGACGCCGAACGGGATCGGGAGTTATCATACGTTCCTCGCATTCACGCTCACGAAAGGATACGGCGCGGCAAAAGCGGATGCGTTCGCCTATGTGGTCTACACACATGCGATCTATTACTTCAGCATCCTCATTGTCGGAACGGTGTATCTGTTGCGGGAGAATATCCGGCTGGCAGAATTGGTGGAAGCGGACAAACAGGAATGAAATTTTCCGGCGATTCTCCGCAGAGAACGTGAACCGCCGCCGGATATAATGGTGACGAATGATCCGATCCCGGATCTATTTCTTCCTATCATGCAGACCGATCGGAAAGTCCTGTCCCCAGATGAAGGAGGTCGGGAATTGTTCCTCCCCTTTGAATTTCTTTGTCACCTCCGGGATCGCATCGTCGATGTAGGATTTGAGTCCCGCCACCGTGATCTGTCCGTTCGGCAATGACGCTCCTCCGTTCAGCGCATTGATCAGCACGTAGGTGAACGCGCCGTGCTGCAGTTCTTTGAACTCTTTCGCGAACTGTTCCTTTGTGGTGGACGCAAAGATGACCGAACCGGATGCACGACTGAGCTTTGCGAGGGCATTCTCCTCCGCTGCACCCCTCACCGCGAACTGCTCCGCAAACGCCCCCGAGTTGCATGCATCCACCAGCAGCACCTGTTTTGCCGCCCGGATCTCCGTCAGGATCTTTTTCACTTCCGTCCCGGAGAGACCATCCTGCGACACCTTCTGAACATCGGTCATCTGCGTGACGTCGCTCAGCACATAGTAGAATTCGGAACGTGACCTTCCATTCGCATCCGTCACGTCGAGCGCAATGCCATGGCCGGCATAGAAGAAGATGAACACATCCTCCGGCCGGGCGCTGTTCTTGATCGCTTCCAGTGCGGCAAGGACGTTCGCGCGGTTCGCTTCCCGGTCTGTAAGGATCTTCGTCGTCACTCCGGAGAAGAGTCGCTTCATCTTCGGGGTCAGCTGTTCCACAAATCCGTTCACATCTCCCACACAATAATTCAGATCATACCGCTTGTTGCGGTACTGATTGATGCCGATCCCGAAGATGAACGCTCTCGGCGCGATGGCGGCAGCGGGCGTGTATTGAATCGGGACGGTGACCGGATTCGATTCCGAAAGATCATCGGAGACGCCGACCGCTTTCAGGATGTTGTTCCCTTCCGTCAGCGAAACGGTGAAGAATTGCTCGGTGACCTCCCGTGTCTTCGTCTGTTTGAAGCCGCGCTGTTCCTCGCCGACCGCTTTTCCGTTGTTGAACAGCTTCACACTGTGGATCCCACCGCCGGTATTCACCGCAGCGATCCTGATCTCGACCGTTCCGTTCACGATCCTGATATTCTTTTCCTCGCCGCTCTTCCACGGGACAAATTCTTCGCGGAGATCCTTCACGCTCAGCGTCACCGTCGGCGGCGTTCGAATACCTTTGGTGATCCCGCCTGCCATCACCGCATCGTCCACACTTCCGCCGGCAAGGATCGTTTTGACGACCTCCGGACGGTAGAACGTCTCGAAGAAATTATCCATAGAATAGATATTCATCCCGAGCCGCACATTCAGATGCGATGCCCCGTTGGAGGAAGCGGTAAAATATCCCTGGGGCGTGATGATGATCCACTCTCCGTCGGCGAAGTAAACGAACATCGCCAGCATTTTCCCCGATTCTGTCTCCCAAAGACGTATGGTGCCGTCGATACTGGATGAATAGAAACGGCTGCAGTCCGCGTTGAAGAGAAGACTGTTGATGGTGCCTGTGTGTCCGCGGTACGTTCTGATCAATTGTCCGGATGGAAATGCGACGAGTTGTATCGTCTTGTCTTCGCTTCCGGTAAGGATCAGCCGTTTTGCCGGAGAGAATGTGACTGCGTTCACCGAAGCTGAGTGATGCGCAAATGAACCGATCATCCGCCAGAGATCCGCACGGGATGGATCGGGGATCACCGCATATTCGGGATGAGCAGGATCGTACGGATCTGCCGGATCCGCCTCGAGGACTTTTACTCTGTTGGACATGATCTCCGTCGACAGCCGGTAGAATTTCGCCGCGGTCTTGTCGAACGTCAGATCCAGCGGACGGAGAGCTTTATGCTGATCCGATTCATTCATCAACGCTTTGGCGCGTTGAAGGTCCTTCTCATCAGCTGATTTGAACAGCGACATGATCTCGTTGTACCGCTCTTGTTCATTGTATTCCTTCAGAAACGAGGCGTTGGAAAGTGAAAAGATCGTCCGGGCAAATTTCATCCCTGTCGATACCGAAGGGATCACCTCATGAGAGAAAGAGAGATACTGATCATCCTTCGAGGCGGACAATTGGTACGGCACCATCGTATTGGAACCGAGATCTTTCAACATCCGGCCGGTAAAATCATAGATCTTCAATCCGTTCCGACCGTCCGCAACGGCGATCTGTTCCTGTGTCGGTGAAACGGCAGCGGTGTTCCAGTCATACGGCAGGGAGTCGGTCAAGATCTCCTTCTTTCTCCCGAGACTGAAGATGGAAATTTTCCACGGTTGCGACATTTCCCTGCAAATCAGATATTGGCCATCGCCTGATATTTTTTGCGGGGAGAGGGACACCTTGCTGATCTGTTTGGTCCCGTTGGACATCTCCATCCACACCACCTCTTTGAACTCGCTGATGAGCGCCGTGCCGCTGCGCGGAAATCCGAACAATTTTGCCCAGATGCCGATATTCCGCTCTCCGGCAGAGATGCCTTCACCGCGGAGGGAGACCGAGACGGTCTTTCCGGAATGATACGAGACGATCACGGCGGAACCGTCATACGTGAACCGCGCACTGGTCATCATTCCTTCCCCTCCAAGTTCGCTCTTGGTGTGCGACGTGATCGTCCGTCCGCTCTGGACATCCCAGATCCGAATATTTTCAAGCGTGAGGGCCAGAAGCATCCTGCCGTCGCGGGAGAGATCGAGCTGCTGGATCCCCTTTCCTTCCTTTACGTACGTGATACTCATTGTTCCGGAGGCAATATCCCACCGGTGTACAGCCCCGTCCTGTCCGCCGGAGATGACCGAGCGGTCGTCATTCGAAAAAAGAAGTCCGTTCACGCCTTGTATGATCGATCCTTTATGACCGGCGAACTTCCGAAGTTCTTTTCCGGTAGCAGCATCCCAGATGATGATATCGCTGGAGCCGCCGCTGGATGCGAGCAGTGTTCCGTTATGGGAGAATGTGACATCCCTGTAGATGCTGTAATCGCCGACATGTCCCGTCTGAATGTAGATCTCGGGAACATTCTGTTGTTGAGCATTGAGAAGAACGGAAAGTAAAAAGATGCAGAAGAGAGCGAGAGTGGATCTATTATTTTTCATCAGGAGCCCTTGGGAAATACACCGGCACAGATTCACTCGGAAGTTGAGGTGATGCGGATGGTCGGACGGTGAACATTCCGGTGCTGAAAAAATAGTACCCAAAACTTGCCAGAGTATCAATGCGGATTATCGAGGTGAATGTCACACAATTCACCGAATGCTGCCGGTGCATTTCACCGTACAACAGAACATGGTCATCGATAGCACGCAGTTCCACCGTGGTGAGCTCGGTCCGGCAGCGCACTTTCTTCGTGCAGCTTTCTTTATTCTCCGAATGCGGAACGGTTAAATCATCGTCACACCGCTCTCCAGGCTCCCATGCATTCACTTGACCGTTCAAAAGTCTCAAAGTTCTGCCCAAGACATTTTTATCCGAAAACCACCGCAAAACAACGATATTTTCTCTTGCTTCCCCGGAGTTTTCTCGCAAAACTAGAGTGTAACAACTGACTGCAAGTCATAGACGTGAACGTGTGTACGCCGCACCGATCTTCTTCTCTGCAAAGACCTCAAGACCATCCGACTGCCCGCTCACCTGAAGGAAGACCCTCATGGGAATCCTTGAACGAAAAGAACGCGAAAAAGAGAACCGGAAAGAATCGATCATCGATGCCGCACAGAAGGTGTTCTTTGAAAAAGGACTCAACCTTGCCACGATGGACGAGATCGCCGAGACTGCAGAGCTCGCCAAAGGGACGCTCTATCTCTATTATCACAGCAAAGAGGATCTCTATCTCGCCGTGATGATGCGCGGATTATCCCTGCTGAGAACATCCTTTGAAGCGGTGATACGGAAGGGACGATCGACGGTACAGACGATTGCGGAACTGATGAACGCCTACACCGATTTCTACCGGCAGCATCAGAAATTCTTCCGCATGCTCCATTTCTTCAACACTCCGCTCTTTCATAGACAGGTCTCCCGTGAGATGATGCAGTCGTGCGACCGGTTCAATGAATCGCTCTGGGGGATCGCCACCGATATCATCGTCCGCGGACAAAAGGAACACAAGCTCCGGAATGATCTTGATCCGGTCGAAGTGGCATTGATCCTTTGGACGACATCCTCCTCTTTCCTGATGCAGATCGATACGCAGCAGGAGATGTTCGCGCGGAAACTGAAGATCGATCTGTACCATACGCTCAATACATCGACCATGCTCCTTTTGGATTCCGTCCTGACAGAACGCGGGAAGGCAGAATTATATGAACGACAGAATTAACAACGAGGCATCCATGAAACGAATGATCTTCATCATCACCGTACTCAGCTGCTCCCTGCTGCGGATCGCCGCTGCACAGAGCGCCGACACGGTCCAACTTCCGCTCACCATCGATGCTGCCGTCACCATGGCGATGCAGCACAATCCGGAACTTCAGTCCGCACGGCTGGAAGTGCAGCGGTCCGACGCACGCGTTATGGAGGCGTGGGGGTACACCATGCCCTCCGTCGATCTGAGCGGAACGTTCAATCATATCGTGGAGAAACCGAAGAGCTTTTTCCCCGATGCGATCTATTATCCGCTGGTGAAATTGATGGATTCGACCGCGCGGCTGCCGAGACCGACCGGTCAGCTGATCGAGCTCCCGTTCTCCATGTCCCCCACGAACAGCGCTAACGCCGCGATCAACGTCCGGCAGATCCTGTTCAACGGATCGGTCTTCGTCGGTGTCGGAGCCGCGTCTGTCTATTCCCAATTAGCGCGGGACCTCTTCCTGCAAAAGAAGGTTGAGACGGTCGCGAAAGTACGGAAAGCATACTTCGGGGCTCTTTTGGCGCACGAAGCGCTGACGATGATGGAATCCAATCTGAGGAATGCCGAACAGAATCTGAAGAATGTGCAGCTGATGCGTTCGCAGGGGATCGTTTCGGAGTATGATGAACTCCGCGCAACGGTCGGCGTGGACAATCTCCGCCCGATCGTCATCCAGACGGAGACCGGCTTCCGTCTTGCCGTGGACAATCTCCGCAATACCATCGGTATCGGGGACTCGGTGAACGTGCTCCCGTCCGACGCATTGATACTTCAGGAAGTGGATGAAGGGATCCTCCAGTCCGCTGACCGGACGGTGCTGGAGTCAAATCCGAACCTGAACATCGTGAAGCATCAGATCGAACTGAACAACGCCTCGGTCAACGCCGAACGGGCGAACTACCTTCCCACGATCGTTGCGTACGGTTCCTATTCCTACACGGCGATCAAGGATAATTACCGGATCTCCACGAATGATTTCTATAAAACAGCGCAGGTCGGTCTGAATTTTTCGCTCAATCTGTTCCAGGGACTGCAGACCAATTCACGCATCGAGCAGGCGCAATTGGAGAAACAAAAGACCGAGGAACAGAAAGGGAGTCTTGAACGGAATCTGCAGATGGGGATCCGTTCGCTCATCGGCAATCTTCGGCAGGCGCGGAAACGGATCGATGCGCAGCAAAAGACAGTGGAGACGGCGGAACGCGGATACAAGATCGTCACCGCCCGCTTCCTGTCCAACGCTGCAACGCAGCTGGAAGTGAACGATGCTCAGCTGGCTTTATCGCAGGCCAAAGTGAACCGGATGCAGTCCATCTATGATTATCTCGTCTCGGCGTCCGAACTCGATTCAATGCTCGGCCGGCTGCCGGACAATGCCGCTGAATGATCGGTACGGCATCCTGCCGGGACATCCGACGGACTGTCCGCCGTGTCCGATGAAATGAATTTCAATTTGAGAACAAACGAAAAAGGACCAATCACCATGAAACAACAACAGTTCCTGAAAACAGCGGCGATCCTGACTGCATGTATGATGCTTCTCATCTCCTGCGCGAAGAAGGAGAATGCCGCGGTTGAACAAACAGTACAGCCGGTGAATGTGACCGTCCAGAAGGTCGCACCATCCCAGCTGATCGACGGCATCCAGGTCACCGGAACGGTGAAAGCATTCGAGGATGTGATGATGAGCCCCGAAGAAGGGGGCATCGTGAAGGAATGGAAGAAACAGCGCGGCGACAGGGTGAAACGGGGCGATCTGATCGTCCTGCTGAAGGATGAAGTGATCAAGGCAAGCTACGAAGCAGCGGACGCTCAGTATAAAATGGCGCAGCTGAATGTGGAGAAACAGCAGTCCGTCTACGAACAGCAGGGGATCAGTGAACTGCAGTATAAGAACATGGTGTACGGACGTGATGCGGCAAAAGCGAATGCCGATCTGATGAAAGCGCGCTGGGAACGGACGCAGCTCCGGAGCCCCATCAACGGCATTGTGGACAATACCGTTCCGAATGCAGGAGAAATGGCTCCTCCTGGAGTGCCGATCGCGAGGATCGTGAATCTTGAAACGATCAAGATCCAGGCGGAGGTCACCGAACTGTATTCCGGCACGATCAAAGTCGGAACGCCGGCATCTGTCACGTTCGACGCAGTACCGGGAGAGATGCTCAGCGGAAAGGTCACGTTCGTCGGATCGACCGTCTCCGCAGCGAACAGAACCATGCAGGTGGAGATCCTACTGCCGAATCCACACGCCAAACTGAAACCGGAGATGGTGGCAAAAGTGAATCTCGTCCGGCAGAAGAAGAATGCTGCGATCCTGATCAGCGAAACGCTCGTGCAATTGGTGGACCGTGACCGGCAGATCGTCTATGTCGTGAAGAACGGCATTGCCGAGGAACGGCGCGTGAAGACCGGAGGCCGTCAGGGAAATCTCGTCGAGATCATCGAAGGATTGACCATCGGCGAATCGCTCGTCGTCTCCGGCTATCAAAAATTGATCAACGGTTCACCGGTGGTGATCACAGAATAAACCGTAGGACGAAGCGTCGCTTCGTCCTACAAATGAATGCATTTTGCTCTGCGTAAGGAACAATACTGCCGGACGAAGCTGCGCTTCGTCCTACAATGGAGAACAACACAATGAAAATCTGGAACATCGCTGTCGATAATAAAACCGCAGTCTATCTGCTGATGATCCTTATCGTCTTTTTCGGATACACATCCTATGTCGGACTTCCGCGCGAGGCGACTCCGGACATCACCATTCCCCTCGTCATCGTCTCCACGCCGTACATCGGCGTCTCGCCGGTGGATATCGAGGGACTCATCTCCCAGCCGCTGGAACGGGCGCTGAAAGGTCTGAAGGATATCAAACAGATCTCCTCCGTTTCGAAAGAAGGTCTCTCCACCATCCGTGTCGAGTTCAATACCGGCGTGGATGTGGATGAAGCGCTCCGGCGTGTGCGGGATAAGGTCAATTCCGCCCGCGGACAGCTTCCGGCGGACATTCTGGATCCCATCGTATCCGAGATCAACATTAGCGAGTTCCCCATTATGTACGTGAATGCGGTCGGCAATGTCGGTGTTGCCCGTCTGAAACGGATCACCGAAGATCTTCAGGATAAAGTGGAGGCGATCCCCGGCGTCCTGCGCGCCGATGTTACCGGCGGACTGCAGCCCGAAGTGCAGGTGAATGTCGATGTGTACCGGATGAATGCATACCAGGTCAGTTTTGACGACATTGCCGGTGCGATCCGAGCGGAGAATCTCTCCATTCCCGGCGGCACCATCGAGACAGCGGAGAAGAATTTCACCGTCCGCGTTCCCGGCGAATTCAAACAGGTGAAACCGCTGGAGAACATCGTGCTGAAGATCCAGAACGGCAAACCGATCTACCTCCGCGACGTGGCGGCGGTCGATTATTCGTTCGAGGACCGGCAGACCATGGCGAGACTGAACGGTGCGGAGGTCGTTTCACTTGCGGTACGAAAACGGGCCGGAGAGAACCTGATCCGCATCGCCGATGAAGTGAAAAAGATCGTGGCGGCGGAACAGAAGAACCTCCCGAACGGGATCACACTGGAAGTCTCCAACGACCAGTCCAAATTCATCAAACGGATGGTGCATGAACTGGAGAATAGCATCTATACCGGAATGTTTTTAGTCGTCCTCTCCCTGTTCATGTTCTTCGGCTTCAAGAATTCGCTGCTTATCTCCACCGCTATTCCGCTCTCCATGTTCATCGGCTACATCGTTCTCGGCGCTATGGGGATCACGCTGAATGTTGTGGTGCTGTTCGCGCTCGTTCTGGCGCTCGGCATCCTAGTGGATGATGCGATCGTCGTCATCGAGAACACCTACCGGCACCAGCAGGAGTATGATGAACCGCCGAATTCCGCCGCAAAGAAAGCGGCCGGCGAGGTCTTCGTGCCGGTGCTGACCTCGACCATCACCATTCTTTCCGCATTCATCCCGCTCCTCTTCTGGCCCGGTATCGTCGGCGAGTTCATGAAGTTCCTGCCGATCACGCTCATTGTGACGCTGACTGCCTCGCTGTTCGTGGCGTATGTGATCAGTCCGGTGCAGGCGGCTCAATGGATCGATTACAAGAAAGAGATCAAGAAAGCGCGCTACAATCTTGACCATCCGCACTGGTACAGGAAATACAATCCACTCACACTGCTCTATCATAAGGTGGATGAGATCTTCTTTCCATGGATGCAGAAGAAATATGTGACGTCGCTCCATTGGACGCTGCAGAATAAATGGAAAACGATCTGGGGCTCCTTTTCCCTTCTGCTGATCGTTATCGTGCTGTTCGGAATGTTCAATAAAGGGGTCGAGTTCTTCCCGAACACCGAACCGTCACAGATCAGCGTCAGCATCGAATGTCCCTCAGGCTCGTCGCTGGAAGTGACCGACGCTGTCGCAAAGATCCTCGAGGAACGGCTGCGGTCGATCCCCGGGAAAAAAGATATCGAATTCATCTCCACCAGTGTTGGCACCTCCGATGATATGTTCGATATGGGGGGACAAGGGACATCCAACAAAGGGCGCGTAGCGATCAACTTTTTCGAAAAAGCGCTGCGGGGACAGAGCTCCTTTACCACAATGGAAGAGATCCGCGGATCGACCCTCGGCATCGCCGGCGCCGAACTGCGGCTGACCAAACAGCAGATGGGACCTCCGGTCGGTTCACCGGTGAGCGTGGAGGTCTCGGGTGAGGATTATGCACAGCTGGCCACGATCAGCAAACAGATCCGGGAACTGATCAAGGATATCCCCGGCGTGGTCGATCTGAAGGATGATTACAATACCGGAAGACCCGAAGTGGAGATCATTGTGGACCGGGAGAAAGCCGGGCTTTTCTATACCAGTACCGGACAAATCGCATCCACGGTCCGCGCTGCGATCGCCGGTGTGGAAGCATCGAAATACCGCGTCGGCGAAGATGAGTATAAGATCCGCGTCCGCTTACAGGAGAACCAGAGGACAGCGCCGGCGGACCTGGAGAATCTCCGGATCAATTTCATGAACCGGCGCGGTCAGCTCCTCTCCATTCCGATCACCTCCGTTGCGGATATCCGGCGCACCACGTCCGTGACCGATATCCGCCGCAAAGACCAGAAACGGGTCATTACTGTCAGTGCCGATGTCTCCGGCCGTGTGCAGTCCGAAGTGCTGAATGATGTAAAAGCGAAGATCGCCGGTATGCAGCTGCCGAACGGGTACGGTGTGAAACTGACCGGTTCGCAGGAAGAACAGCAGAAAGCGTCGGACTTCCTCAGCAGGGCATTTACCATCACACTGCTGCTTGTCTTTTTGATCATGGTGATGGAATTCAATTCCATGAAGGTGCCGTTCGTGATCATGCTGTCGGTGATCCTGTCGCTGATCGGCGTTCTCTTCGGTCTGCTCGTCACGCAAACACCGCTGAGCGTGATGATGACCGGCGTCGGCATTGTTGCGCTGGCGGGGATCGTGGTGAGAAACGGTATTATCCTGCTGGACTTTGTGAAACATAAACATAACGAAGGGGGATTATCGCTTGATGATGCGCTGCTGGAAGCGGGCCGTGTCCGTCTGCGTCCGGTCGTATTGACTGCCGCAGCCGCCGTGCTTGCGCTGATACCGATGGGGACCGGGGTCGATTTCAATTGGACCGAATTCCATTTTGTCTCCGGTTCCGAAAGCGCAGGATTCTGGCGTCCGCTGGCCGTGGCGATCATTTTCGGTCTGTCGATCTCCACGTTCTTAACACTCATCGTCGTGCCGACCGCGTATTCACTGGTGGATGAGTATACCGAGAAGGTGAAGGTGTGGATCGCAAAACGGTTTAAAGAGAAGAATTACGATTAAGGAGTCTTAAGACGGGCTCCTTCTTTGAGACGGAGCCCATCATCATTCAATGCTGCGCTGAACGTTTTACAGGTCCTCCGCCACCTTCCGGAAATGGAATCCATAGATCGCAAATCCGATGGCCAGCGAAAAGAATTTCGGTTTACGGAAGAGTGTCCAGAAAAATAGTTTCCAATAATAGACCCGTCCCTTCCCGATCACTCCCAGGCGGACAATGGACCGGAGCAGTGCCCGGACATAATTGGGATTGAAGTGGAAGATCTTCTCCTTTTTCGGATCGAACGTCTTCAGAAACGTCATGATCCGTTCATAATATTCCTTGTGGGAATAGATGGTCTGAACGATCTGTTTGTACCCGTTCATCAAGGTTTCCAGTTCCATGGCAGGAATGAAATTCATGGAAAAGTCCGTATTGCTCCCGGTAAAATGGGTCAGCATCCTTCCCTCATCCATCATCCGTTTGTGAAGCGGCGTCCCTTTCGGCGCGTTCAGCAATCCGACCATGGCGGTGACGATTCCGCTTTTCTGAATGAAGGTGATCATGTCATCGAAGATCGTTGTATGATCATTATCGAAACCGACAATGAATCCTCCCTGCACTTCGATCCCCGCCTTTTGGATCTTCTTCACACTCGCGATCATATCCTTGTTCTTGTTCTGGGATTTATTGCACTCCAGCAGACTCTGTTCGTTCGGCGTTTCGATCCCGATGAAGACCGACTCAAATCCCGCATCCACCATCGCCTGCAGCAGATCGTCATCATCGGCAAGATTGATGGATGCTTCCGTATTAAGGTAGAACGGACTCGCATGCTGTTCCATCCACTTTGTCACCGCCGGAAGGATCTCATTCTTCAGTTTGGTCTTATTCCCGATGAAATTATCGTCCACAAAGAACAACGGTCCGCGCCAGCCTGAAGCATGGATCGCATCAAGTTCGGCGATCACCTGTTCCTTCGTTTTTGTACGGGGACGTTTGCCGTACAGAACGGTGATATCGCAGAAATCACATGAATACGGACAACCGCGCGAATACTGAATGTTCATTGAAGAATAGTATTGCTGGTCCACAAGCCCCCACATCGGAAGCGGCGTCTTAGTGATATCGGCCCACTCGTCGGTCGTGTAGAGGTGCTGCTCAGTTCCCAGCTCCAGATCATGAAGGAATTTCGGCAGGGTGATCTCCGCTTCGTTCAGTACAAGATGTTCGACATGATCGAATTGCTCCCAGCTGCTGGTGAATAACGGTCCGCCGGCAACGATCTTCCGATGCAGGGTATGGCACCGCTCGATCACAGCATGAGCGGATCCGCTTTGAATCGACATTGCGCTGAGAAAGACATAATCAGCCCAGATGATCTCCGCATCACTCAGTTCCCTGGTGTTCAGGTCCACTAAGCGTTTATTCCAGGATGACGGAAGGAGTGATGCAACGGTCAACAATCCAAGAGGAGGGAAACTTGCCTGCTTTGAAACGAATTTCAGAGCGTGTTTGAAGCTCCAGAACGATGAGGGATATTCAGGATAGACCAATAGGATATTCATACAGAACCTTCGGACGCTCGTCAACGATTTTCTCTACAGCAGGTCTATGTAATGTACCGTTTTGGAATGGGATACACCATGAATGATATTGAGATTCAAGTCCTTTTTGTCTGTTATCATACGAAAATGTAGGGCACCTCAAAGGTCATTAAAAGAGGAATAATAAAGATGTAGGACACCTCAAAGGTGATTTAAAGAAGAATAATGAAGATGTAGGACACCTCAAAGGTGTCCTACATCTTTATGTCCGAACTGAATTTTTGTATATTGGGCTCATGAAAAACTTCATAAAAGGATGAAATAGATGAAAAAGATTATTGTTCTGTTCCTGTGCGTCACTTCCCTTCTCTTCTCTCAAAAAAAACCGTTTACCATAGCCGACCTGTATAAGATCAAGTCCATTGCGGGGCCGCAATTCTCTCCGGACGGGAAACGGATCGTCTTCTCCGTCACCGAAAGTACTCTGAAAGAAGGAAAGACCAATTCCGAACTGTATC
Organism: Synechococcus sp. UW140; assembly: GCA_943364975.1. Classification (GTDB taxonomy): domain Bacteria; phylum Bacteroidota; class Ignavibacteria; order UBA10030; family UBA8401; genus UBA8401. Next base: position 6,795 of record CALRIY020000040.1, on the reverse strand, counting down.
TGATGAATGCCGACGGATCGGCACAACGGAAACTGACCGCTAATCCGGCAGCAGATTACGCACCGCAGTGGTCGCAGGACGGGAAGTCGGTCTATTTTCTTTCCACCAGAAAGAACGGCGCACAATTATGGAAACTTCCGTTGGAAGGGGGCGAACCGGAACAGATGACCGATCTTTCAACCGGCGTGGATAATGTTGTGCTTTCTCCGGACGGCAAAGGATTCATTTTCTCCTCCGAAGTGTATCCTGAATTCAGTGCTGATGATGCGATGAATAAAAAGACAGCAGAAGCGAAAGAGAAAGGTCCCATTCAGGCTTACATGGCGGACCGTCTCCTCTACCGGCATTGGACGTCATGGGCGGAAGGAAAACGGACACATACATTCTTTTACAATATCGAATCGAAGAAACATGTTGACCTGACACCGGGCGACTATGATGCACCCGGCTTCGGCATGAGCGCGGCAGTATTTTCCCCCGACGGAAAGGAAGTCTGTTTCGTGTCGAATCATGATGCAGTTGAAGCCACCTCCACCAATAAGGACCTGTTCATCGTCCCGGCAGCCGGCGGCGAGGCGAAGAATATCACCGCGTCCAATCCGGCGTATGACGGCGAACCGGTGTATTCTCCGGACGGAAAATATATTGCATTCAGGACCCAATCCATTCCCGGTTATGAAGCCGATCTCTTCCGCATTGCGCTGTATGAACGGAGCACCGGGAAAATTGAGATCATCACCGAAGGGAAATTCAACAACTGGGTGAATGAATGTCAATGGTCCCCGGATTCAAAGAATCTATATTTCACTGCAGACGTCCAGGGACATGTCCCGCTCTATTCCATCGATATTAAATCGAGATCGATAGCACAGGTGCTGGATGCAAAAACGATCGACGCGTTCGACATCTCCCCCGACGGAAAATCGGTCCTCTACACCCGCCGCAGTGTCGGCGAACCGGTGGAAATGTGGAAAGCAATGCTTGAAAAAGGAACGGCAAAGAATCCGGTCCGCCTGACCACGTTCAACAAACCGGTGGAAGATTCCGTCGATATCCGTCCTGCAGAAGAACTGTGGATTAGCTCTCCCACCGGAAAAAAGATCCATACCTTCATCGTCAAACCGCATGATTTCGATCCGAAGAAAAAATATCCGCTTATTCTTAATGTCCACGGCGGACCGCAGTCACAATGGGCCGATGCATTCCGCGGCGACTGGCAGGTCTATCCCGGTGCCGGATACATCGTTGCATTCCCGAATCCGCACGGCTCAACAGGATACGGGCAGGAATTTACCGCTGCGATCTCCAAGGATTGGGGAGGAAAGGTCTATCAGGATGTGATGGCTGTTGCTGACTCGCTGGCGAACATTCCATACGTGGATGCGGAGCGGATGGGAGCGATGGGATGGAGTTACGGCGGATATATGATGATGTGGCTGGAAGGGCATACAACGCGGTTCAAAGCGATCGCGTCCATGATGGGGGTCTATAATTTGAAAGCGATGCACGGTACCACGGAAGAGCTGTGGTTCCCGGAGTGGGATCTGAACGGACCGCCGTATGACAATCCGATGTATCAGCAGTGGTCTCCGAACAATTTTGTAAAGAATTTTAAAACTCCATGTCTCGTCATCACCGGAGAGCGTGATTACCGTGTTTCTTACAATCAAAGTCTGGAATTCTTCACCGATCTGCAGAGGATGAATGTTCCGTCACGGCTGATCGTTTTCCCGAACGACGGTCACTGGCCCAGCAATGTGAAATCGATGCCGCTCTATTATAATGCGCATCTGGATTGGTTCCACAAATATCTCGGCGGCAGCCCGGCTCCGTACGATATGACGAAGATGATCCGGAATCAGGCGATCGAATAACAGATGTAGGACACCTCAAAGGTATCCTACATCGGCAGTTGAACTGCCGCACACACATCTGTCGGGAGGGAGGGAGTTGTTACGGCTTCTTCTCTTTAAGCATCTTTTGATAATAGTCAGGATACAGCGTCTTGGTGCAGTCCGGACAGATACTGTGCGAGAATTTTGCATCAGTGTGTTTGGAGACGTACTGATCCACCTGTTCCCAATATCCTTTGTCGTCCCTGATCTTCTTGCAGTTGGCGCAGATCGGGACGATGCCGCTCAGCGTCTTGATCTGTTCAATGGCATTCTGCAGATCAGTGATCAGCTGCTCCCGTTCTTCCTCGATCAATTTCCTCGCTGTCACATCGCGGAGGATCCCGGTGAAGTACTTGCCGGACGTTGTTTCCCATTCGGCCAGTGAGAGTTCCAGAGGAAAGATCTTTCCGTTCTTGTGACGTCCTTTCAGTTCCACCGTTCTTCCGATCACATGCCGTTCTCCTCCTTCAGCCACCCGTTTCAATCCTTCCTGATGCTGAACCATCAAATCCTCCGGAATGAGGCTCGTCAATTTTTTTCCGAGGATCTCCTGTTCCGTGTATCCGAAGATCTTCTCCGCACCGGAATTCCAGTGAAGGATCAAACCCGAACCGTTCGATGTAATGATCGCCTCATTTGCGGATTGCGAGACGGCACGGAAATGCTCTTCACTCTCGCGCAATGCCTGTTCCGCCTGCTTACGGCCGCTGATATCGCGCCAGATAGTATAGAGGAACTGTTTTCCTTTCAGCACGACGGGAGTCAGCATCACTTCGACAAACAATTCGCTTCCGTCCGCTTTCAGATGCGTCCACTCAAAACGCTGATATCCTTCAACAATTGCTTTTTCCATCATCTGAACCGATTTGACCGACGAGAGAGCACCGTCCGGCTGCCGCTCCGGCGAAAGTTCGTACGGTTTTTTGTTCAGGAACTCGTCCTGCGTTCTGTATCCCAGCAGTGCGGTCGTCGCGGCATTGCACTTTGAAAATCCATGTTCGTCCAGCAGAAGGATCGGATCCGCAGACTCGTCGAACAGCCGGCGGAACATCTCTTCGCTTTCCTGCAGATCGTTTTGTGCCCGCTTCCGTTCGATCGCCATGGCGATGTGTGAACCGACCGAGTGCATGAACTGGACATCGTGATCGGAGAAGATATCCTTCTGTTCATAATGCTGTACCACCAGTACACCGATGATCCCTGCCGGTGTCTGCAGCGGCACTCCGAGCCAGGAGGGAGCATTGGTCCCCACCAGTTCCACTTCTTTCTCTTCCACGAGCCGATCGAACAATTCCTGTGAGAGCAGGAACGGTTTTCCCGTCCGGTACACATAGGCCGTACAACCCCGGTTCATCGGTCCCGGGGATGGCCAGGGATCGAATTGATCGACGAAGTACGGAAAACTCAACTGCTGCGTCTCTTCGTTGAAGATCGCCACATAGCAGTTCTCGGCATAGATCACTCTTTTCAACGCATGATGGATCACTTTCAGCAGATCGAAGAGGTTCGAGGTCGTCGTAACTCCCTGGGTGATCTCAAAGATTGTCTGACGTTCAAGTTCGGCTCGTTTTCGGTCCGTGATATCCTCCACCATTCCCACCACCGCAACATGCTTCCCGGAACTGTCTTTGATCAGGGATGTGGAGAGAGAGATCGGAAATTCAGTACCGTCCTTCCTTCTATTATAGAGCTCCCCTTTCCATCCCCCCTTCAGCGTTGCGGGAAGGATTTGATCGACGACCTCTTTGGGATTTCGGCTCGACCAGAAAATGCTGCTGTGCTTTCCGATCAATTCCTCCTCGGAATATCGGTAGAGCCTGCAGAACGCTTCGTTCACAAAGATGATGTTGTCATTCAGGTCAGCGATATTCACCACCCCATTGATGCTGCGGATGGTCTGTTCGAACATTTTGGCGTTGGATTCCGCCTGTTGGCGTTCGGAAAAAAGTGTGACCATCGGACTGTACACAAGGAAATACAGCCCGGGGATCATCAGCACCGAGACCAGAATAGTATTGATAAAAATGATGGTGGAGTGCGGAATATCGGGATACGCTTCGAACAAAATCAGTTCGAAGATTCGGCTGATCACGATGAATGAAAGTACGATCAGGAAGAATCGAAGGAAGAATTCCTTTTTCGGTAGTCTGGTGAACAGCTTCATGGTCTTTTGTTTCGGTGATGCCCCTCGGTGATGCTTCTGCATCGGTCCGTCTCAGCCCGGTGGACAATGCCGAATTCCGGGCATTGTTCGGCTCTTGATGGTAGGAGTTATTCTATAAATTATGCAAATGAATGTTCTTCTGCAACGCCATAATCTATAGAAGATTCTGAAGATCAAGCATGGAATGAGGATGAATTCGCAAGGAATTGCCTGATCATACGAAGGTAGACCGTGGGAAATATAAAAAATCCCGGCCATTGCTGGCCGGGATCATTGGATGTAGCGGTTTCTTCAACAGCTCCTGACTACTCTTGCCGTTATTTCGTCAAAAGAAGTTTCTTCATCTGCGTCTGACTGCCCGATGTCAGTCGTGCAAAATACACACCGCTCGCTAACGATCCGGCATTGAACTGTTTCTGATGGTAGACTCCCGCTTCGAGTACTTCATTCACCAGCGTCGCCACTTCCCGGCCGATCGCATCATAGATCTTCAGCGAGGTCATGCCGGTGTTCTGCAGCGTGAATTCGATCATTGTGCTTGGGTTGAACGGATTCGGATAGTTCTGCGACAGAGCAAAAACCGTCGGAGCAATCGTGGTTACCTCGACCGTTTGCGAGTAGGTAAAATTACCATCGCGGTCGATCTGTTTCAGACGATACAGCATTGTGCCTCGGGCCGTCTTATCGGTGAAGGAATATTCCTGGGGTGCATTGGTCGTCCCATGTCCGTCAACCGAACCGATCTTCTTCCAGACAGTATTGTCGGAGCTCTTTTTAACGGACGCGGAGCGTTCGATCTCGAATCCGGCATTGTTCACTTCCGTTGCGGTCTTCCAGAGAAGTTCCACCGACCCTTTCGCTGTGTTTGCAGTGAACGATGTCAGTTCCACCGGAAGCGCGTCGTTTTGATTGACGACGACCGCCTGACTGAACGACGTGATGTTCGACCACGTGACAGCACCGGTCGTAGTATTCACGGAGGATGCTCCGCCGAATGAGGTCCACGATCCGGATGAAGATGAACCGCGTTTGTAGAGGATATAATTTGAAGCAACCGCATCAGTCAGTACGCCGGTTCCGTAATTCAGTGTCAAGGACGTGTTGAATGTTCCGTTCGTCGGATACGGGAATGCGTCGATGATGAAGTATTTGCTGCCGACCGAAGAGTTATAGTTTGTCGGGAAACTGCTGGGAGCCGCAGTCACTTCTGACACGATCACATCGGTCGGATCGTCGAACCCGTCGCTCATATTTAAACTCACATTACCGATCGTCTGCGCTCCGGTGGTGTTCGCCGATACCGATGAACTCGTCGCAGTTCCGCCGCCAACGGGAGCCGTAGAAGTTACCCAGACGAAATCATCATCGGAATACATGGGATTTTCATCCACCAATTCTGCAGATTCCGTTCCGCTCCCCTCGTTGAGCTGCCAATAGCTGCGCAAGTCGGACGGGAATCCGGAGAGTGTTTTATGCATATTCAGTCTGATCTCACTTGCAGTACGCACATCTCCCCACAGACGTAATTCATCAATCAATCCGCTGTATGTTTTATTGTCCCAATCCCCTCCAAGCCAAATACTTCCTCCCGCTTCAGAGATTGTACCGATATTCCCCCCGGATTCGGTCTCTAATGCACCATTCACATAAAGTTTGAGCTTTGATCCATTTGCTGCCGTTAATGCGACATGATACCATTGATTTGCAACAGCGGTCGTCGTTGAACCGGTGATAAGAACATTATCCTCAAGACTGACATCATATAACCGGCCGTAGAAATGTCCGGAAGCATCGATACCTATCCAGAGGTAATTATTATCGTGCAGGATCATTACCATATTACTTCCGATCGCCGATGGTTTGACCCATGCTTCGATCGTAAATGCCGTGCCAAGGGTAATATTTTTATCGGCATAGTCCCAATGATCGGCACTATAGCTTAACGCCGAACCAGCTGTGGTACCGAATGGGTAGCCGTTTGTTGCACTTGTTGTGACATTCCCCACCGGTTCCGATCCCGGTTCAAATGATACTCCATACGTTTCACTCCCCGCAGTGCCAAAATACTCAAAGACGGATACATGATATGTTGTATTAAGGTTCAATCCGGTAACATTCACCGATGAACCTGTTCCATTGTACACAACATAGTTTCCTCCGCCCATATGATCGCCTGAACCAAAAGCAGCGTTGGCGGAATAGGTCGTGTTGTTTGTCGGTGTTGCACTGACAGCACTCCCCTGCTTCATAATAACCATGCGCTTCACTCCTGAACCGCTCGACCAATTTACTTGAACCGTTGAACCATAGTTCTTTGAAAACGCATTCACCGTCGCACCGTTTGGAGTCGTTGAGGCAGTAAAATTACCTGTTGCGGGAGATGTTGTTCGATATTTTTCAACGCCGTTGGGACCATTGTACTCATACACTGCCCAATGATATGTGCCGCCAAGCGTAAGACCTGTGATGGAAATTCCTGACGTGCCGCTGCCATTATAGACAACATAGTTTCCTCCTCCCAAATCCGAACCACCCGTACCAAAGGCAGAGTTTGCTGTGTATGTGGTATTGTCCGACGGCGTAGCGTTCACCGCACTGCCACTTTTCAACACAACAATTCGTCTACCGCCATCGCCTGCCGAGATTGTCACTGTAATTTCGCTCCCATGATCGGTTGTCAAACTGAACGTACTGCCACCGGAGGATGTTGGAGCGGTCGGAACGGTATTGAGCATG
>CALRIY020000039.1:0-29852 GCA_943364975.1 Synechococcus sp. UW140 | reverse complement strand
TACCGTTTCAAATTGACGATCTCGTTGAGGATCTCATCACTGGTGGTGATGACGCGGGCGTTGGACTGGAAACCGCGCTGAGCGACGATCATCTTTGTGAACTCTTCCGGCAGGTCGACGTTGGATTGTTCGAGAGCACCGGAAGCGATACTGGAACGGGAAGCGCCTCCCGCATCCACGATCACCGGGATGCCGGAGTTTGCGGAGACGTCGAACAGACCGTCGCCGGTACGGGAAAGTCCGTTCGGATTGTTGAACTCTGCCAGCATCACCTGTCCGAGACGGATCGTCTGACCGTTCTTGAATGTTGCGTTGATGAATCCGCTCGTGTCGATCTTCCATTCGGTCATTTCGCCGGCCGCATATCCGTTCTGTTCGCGCGCGGAGACCGACATGGTGCCGCTGCTCTGAGTGATCCCTTTGAATTCCCCTGATGCGCCGAAATTGAGATCGATGGCAAGGTCATTGGTTCCCAACCCGGTGGAGACGCCGAGTGCGGACGCGCCACCGTCGTACGTCATGCCGGTGAACGCACCTTCGTTCGTAAAGGTGACCGTTCCGGTGCCGCCGCTGTTGATGGTGGTGCCGGCGGGTGAAGGAATGGAAGCAGCCCACGACCAGGTATTGTTCCCGGTCTTGGTGAACCGTACTCCGAGCGACATCGCGTTTCCCTGTGAATCGTAGATCGTGACGGTGGAATCGGTGGAATCGCCGATGGCGGCATTCGTGTTGAGGTTGCCGGAGAATTTCGCCAGCGATGTTGCTTTCGCCGGGGATTTTCTGTCCAGATCGATCTTCAGATCCTGCAGCTTCGTGCCGCTGGAGATATTTCCAAGCTGATCGGCGACTTTCCCCTGCAGGATCCCACCGTTCTGTGTCAGGCGTCCCTGATCGTCCACACTGAATGCACCGATGCGCGTATAGTACGGTTTGCCTCCCTTGTTCACCACAAAGAACCCGTTGCCGGAGATCGCGAGATCCCCTTCACCGCCGGTCAATTCGATACCGCCCTGTTTGAATACCGTGTCGACTGAAAGGACGGAGGCGCCGAGTCCGATCTGGATCGGGTTGGTGCCGCCGTTGAACGCCGTGCCGCTCGATGCGCCGCGCAGTGTCTGTGCGAACATTTCACCGAAGGTGATCCTGCTCCCTTTGAAACCGATAGTGTTGATGTTGGCGACGTTATTTCCGATAACGTCCATCATCATGGTGTGATTACGCAGACCGGTAACGCCTGCCGAAAGTGATCGTAGGAATGCCATAGTAGTACCCTCCGTTGTGGTGGTGTTTGGAACAACATCAAGTATCGGTCAGTCAACCTGATGTCTGCCTGAAAATCAGGCAAGAGGGGCTTCCTTCTCCCCGCATTCGGCGGAAAGAAAGGGCCAGCCCGTTATGTGAGTTATGTGTAATGCACAATCATTGTGTCATCCGGCAACAACAGCACTGTCGATGTTCGTGAAGACATTATTCTGAAGATTCTCCCGGTCGATCGCCGTGACGACTGTCCTGTTCTTCACGTTCACGATGAACGCCATGTCGCGCAGAAAGACGAGCGAATCGCTGGAACCTTTCTCTTCCGCCCTGTTCACCGCGTTCTCGATCTTGGTCCTGTCCGCGTCGTTCAATTCGATGTTGCGGGATTCCAGCCGCTGCTGTGCATGCTTTGAATACTTGAGCTGCTGAAGTTCCTTCTCAAAGACCTTCGAGAAGGAATTCTCTCCGGTCACTTCCGCAGGCATCCGCGAACCGGTACCGGTCGGTCCGACCACCGGTACAAAAGGGACTCTGACTCCGTTCACATAGGATTCAGACATACGATCAACCTCCTTCCATAATTTCGAGGATGTTTCCGAGTGCAATCTCCATTCCGTCGATCACAAAGACGGTCCCTTCCGGTTTGAAGCGGACCCCGCTGATGGTGCCAAAGAGATATTTTTCTGCCGTGATCGCCTTCCCGTCCGCACCGACCGCTTCCACTTTAAAGGAATATTTCCCTGACGCGACCGCTTCATCCTTACCGGTGGTGCCGTCCCACGTCAGAGAATGCTGTCCGCTTCCGGTGTCACCATTCAGCGTGTTGACCAGAACGCCGTTGCCGTCGTAGATCTTCACGGTGACCTTGGATGCTTCGACCGGCAGTTCATATCCGATCTTCACATCCCCTTCGCCGGTGTATTGGAACGTATCGACCGCTGCACGAACATCTTTGCCGATGAATGTGGCGGAGAGTCCGTTATTGATGGACTGCGTCAGGATCGCATTGGCATCCAGACTCTGAGTCATGGAAGTATTCAGATTGGTCAGCTGCTCCAGAGAACTGAATTGTGCCAATTGTGCAGCAAATTCGGTCCCTTTCATCGGATCGAGCGGGTCCTGATTGCGCATCTGAGAGACGAGCAGATTCAGGAAATCCTGCTTGCCGAGCGTATTTTTCGGCGTACGGGGATTTGCATTGACAGAATTGATGACATCGATCGCATTCATCTGTTCATCCTTTAGATAGTATATTCAACGGTGTTGTATCCGTACAGCTTCACGACATCCTGTTCTTCCTCTTCAGCGAGATCGAAAAGATTTCCGGAACGTTTTCCCTGTTTGTTCTGATGATTCTTTGCCGTGCCGTCCGCCAGACCGTTCTGAGCGGTGGAGATCTCGATCCGCTCCATCGTCAACCCGCGTGAGGTCAGCGCTTCGCGCAGCTGCGGAATGTTCGCTTCGATGGTATTCTTCACCTGCACCTGCTGCACATCCAGTTTTGCGGTCACTTTCCCCTCCTCCACCTGCACCCGGACGGTCACTTCTCCGAGCGCTTCGGGATGAAGGATGATCTTCATTTCAGAATGATCCTCATTCACTGCAACGGCAACGCCTTTGGAGAGCTGTTCCATCATCGAGCGGATAGTCTCCGGTTTGAATGTTCCGGCAGGAAGTGCTTCTGCTGTCCGTACTTCGCCCGGACCGGATGAGATCTTCGATATACCGGCATCAACTTCTGCAACGGCCTTCCGGAATTCATTTGTCTCTCCCCTCAGCACAGACTGCAGTTGATGGTCGGTATTTTGCTGCTGCCCGTCCGAAGACGTTTCCTTACTTTCATTCTCCGCGGATACCGGAACGGATGTGACACTATGTTCTTCGGTTACGTTTCTCTGTTCGGCGGCTGAACTTTTCTCGTCAGAAGTTGAGCGTACGTTTCTCCCTTTTTTCTCCTGGACCTGTTCAGATACGCGCGGCTTCACCGTCGGAGCTGCTGCATACTCCGGAACGATCCGCGTCTGTTCAGCGGACTGTTGTTCATCCGAAAGGATATTTTTCAGCGCTGTGGTATTGACACTCTTTGAGATGACTGCCGTTTCCTGATCGAAGGTCCGCTTCGGTGAATCTGCATTTGCCTCTTCACTCCTGCCACCGGCGGCCGGGTGCTGAAGGGAACTTTCTTGACCGTCGGTCTGCACCAAAGCTTTCGGTACAGGCAGACCGTTCGCAACATCAAGTTCAATTTTACCTTCAGTCATTGCGGAACGCTGCGCCGGCGATACTTCGGCACTCCGTTGTGCATCAGCGATCGATCCTGACATTGCAGACGTGAGAGCTACTCCGGCGACCGATGCATCGGTCACTGCATCAGTATCCACCATGATCGGGGCTTCCGGTTGAGGAATATCCATTGCCAGTGCACGGGGCTTCGAATTGAACGAGACCGCATCGATGATCTCCTGAATATTTCCGACCGGCATCCTCAGATTCCTGCCGAAGAGAGACGGAAGGATAAGGGAAGATTCCTCCCCTTCCTTCAGCCGCTGCATCTGTGCAAGATGCGCCTTCAATGCTTCCAGCGCCGGCTGTGTCCGTTCCATTGTGAGCCGTGTGAGCCCGTCGATGCTTCCTGCGAGGATGGAGACCGGAGCTGCATTTTCCGGATCGGCTGTACCGCCGGACAGTTCTCCGCCAGTACCTTTCTGCGGCACGGCAGGATTCTGTGCAAAGAGCATTTGAAGGAACATCGGCAGGAACAGGTTCTCCGCCTGACCGTCTTCCTGGGGAATAACAGTCCCTTCTGCAGAGATCTCTGCACCGCCCAGAAGAGATTGTTTCGACACTTTCGATGAACCGATGGTCATGATGCTGGTCGTCATACGTTCCTACCTTATGATCCTGGCGGCGCGGTCCGGATCGAACGTCGCCAATATTTTCGCTGCATTTCGTTTTTTAATGTACGGGATGATCAATTTGACATCCTTGTCATTCATCGTCTGCAGAATGGATGAAGCAGATTCAATAGTCATTGCTTCAAACAATTTCGCCTTGGACTTCCAATCCGTCGTGTCATGGAAGACGATCGTTTTCGACGCTTCCGTTTTCTTTACCGGTGCTGCGGCAACCACCGCCGGTTGTCGTGCTTCGACAGTCTTTGAATCGGTCCTGACAGCTGCTGAGGAATCGATGCTGATTTCCTTCGATGAATCCGCGCTGACCGCAGCGACCGGTTTCACCGGTTCCTGTGGACGGACTCCAAATGCCGCCGGATTAGCCGAAAACAGAAGGAAAAATGCGCCTGCGATGAAGATCATTGAGATCAGCGAACCGATACCGATGACCGCTGCTGTTTTCATATATTCTTATCCACGGAACGCTGTCCAAGTGTATCCAAAAGATTCTGTTCCTTTTTATCCGCCTCTACGCGGACCTCTTCTTTTAATTTGCTCTGAAGTTTTTCGATGACCGATTTCGCTTTCACCCGTTCTAGAAGTTCAACGCGTTTATCGGCCTCCTGTCCCTCGATCTTCTCCACTTTCTTCGTTTGGTGCTTGATCTCCGTCGCCAGCCGTTTGATGAATGCACTGTTCGTCTGCACATCATTCGCGGTGGAACGCCGGGCGGAGAAGGAGGAACTCATCGCCTCGGTATGTTCACTGTGCATTCCGGAAAGTTTCTCCGATTCTTCCTTCTTCTGACGCGAGATCTGCGACAATTCTTTGGTCGTCTGTTTCTTCTGATGTTCCCGAACATTGATGATGGTATTGAAACGGACCGCTTTACTTGACGTCATGGCGCTCCTCCACCGGTCTCATCACTACGCCGGAGAGTTTTGAAAGACTCTCCTGGAACGTGCAGTGGTCATTCTCCTGCTGACGCAGGAACTTCCGGTACGATTCGATCCGTTTGATCGACTCGTCGATCTTCGGATTGCTTCCTTTCGCATAGGCGCCGATGTTGATCAGATCCTCCGCTTCCGCATATGTGGCGAGTGTATCCAGGAATTTCTGCACCAATCCGCGGTGTTCTTCCGTTGTTACGGAGGTCATCACGCGGCTGACGCTGCCGAGCACATCGATGGCGGGATAGTGACCTGCCGCCGCCAAACGGCGGGAGAGGACGATGTGTCCGTCCAAAATGGAACGGACCGTATCCGCTACGGGATCATTCATGTCATCCCCTTCCACCAGCACAGTGTAGAGTCCGGTGATGCTCCCCCTCACCGCTGTTCCGGCACGCTCCAGTACTTTCGGCAGCATGGCAAAGACGGACGGGGTGTACCCTTTCGTTGTCGGCGGTTCGCCGATGGCGAGACCGACCTCACGCTGCGACATGGCCAGGCGGGTGATGGAGTCCATCATCAGCATCACATCCAAACCTTTATCCCTGAAATATTCTGCGATCGTTGTTGCGATAAAGACCGATTTGATCCGGATGAGCGCCGATTTGTCGCTCGTTGCTACGATGACGACGGAGCGTTTTAATCCTTCCGGACCGAGTTCACGTTCGATGAATTCTCCGACCTCGCGTCCGCGTTCTCCCACCAGACAGATCACATTCACATCGGCGCTGGTGTTCCGGGCGATCATTCCCATCGTAACGCTTTTCCCCACACCGCTGCCGGCGAAGATGCCGACGCGCTGCCCTTTGCCGAGTGTTCGGAGCGAATCGATGGAACGGATGCCGGTGGCGATCGGTTGAACGATCCTCTTCCGCTCCAGCGGGTTCGGCGGTGCATTGTAGATGGAACGCTCTTCGGAGGCCATGATCGGTCCTTTGCCGTCGAGCGGATTTCCCAACCCGTCGATCACGCGGCCGAGCAGCGCTTCGCCGACACGGGCCGTGAGCGGACGGCCGGTCGAGACGATCTCGCATCCCGGACCGATGTTCGATGCCTCTCCGAGGACCATGGAGAGGACCTTGTTCTCGCGGAAGCCGACCACTTCGCACAATGAGAGTTCCACATCATCCTTCGATTTCACGATACAGACCTCGCCGATGGAGGCGTGCGGACCGTTCGACTCAATGACCAGTCCGATCACTTTCGTTACACGGCCGTTCATCTTCAGCAGGTCCTTCCGTCGGATCAGATGAAGGAAATGTTCGCTCTTTTGCGAGAGCATATTCGCTTCAACGGGAGGATGATATGGTGTCTGTGCGATCATACAAATTCAACAGTGTCCGGATGAGCGAACAGATCCACCGCAACTTCGATCCTGTCATTGGATGTGTAATAAAAATAGCGGTCCGTGGTCGGGATGGAGTCGATATCGGCCGGTTCGCCGGATTCGGTGCGGAAACGGCAGTATTCATGGGCATCCACCCGTTCTGCGGCGTGATGAATGAGCGAGACCAGCACGTCGAACGAGATGAGGAGTTTTGTCAGCGGAATGCGGCCGATCTGAAGTGAATTACTCAAATGGATGATATAATCGTTCCACATCCGTCCCTTTTCACAGCACTCTCTGTCGATCGCGATCCGTTTTCCGATTTCCATATGCGTACTCCCGTTGGTTTAAGAATGTTTGCCGATGAGTTCTTTCACTTGCTCCAATTGCGTTGAGATGCGGGCATCCACATTTCCGATGTCGCTTTCGATGGTGCATCCCCCTTGTTCCACGGATGCATCCGGTTCGAACGTGATCTCGCGGAGCGAATCCGAAACAGATTGAATGGTATGCTTGTTCTCCTGGATGTAGGTCAGATCCGCAGGATTGAGACGGACCGTCATCCGTTCCACTCCGACGATCTTCCGGATACCGTCCTTCATGATATTCATCAGGATCTCTTTATCCTGCGACACTTCCCGTCGTACGATATGTTCCGCCACGCCGAGGGCGAATGCGAATAAAGCCTGTTCGGACTGAATGGACTGCGATGACAATGTTTTCTGAATTGAGGCCAGCACTTGTCCGATGCGCATACATTCCTGTGTGATCCGTTCGGAATATTGATCCTGCAGCAGCTCGGTCGTCCGCCGGCTCCCCTCTTCGATCCCCTGTTCGAACGCTTCACGAACTTTTTCTTCACTCACCAGTCCGAACGATTGCTGCATCAACCCGGCATCGGCCCCTTTGAAGACGGATGAAGCGGAAGCGTGATCCATCCCGTTCCGGACCGGATCATCCGTGTCGATCCTGACGCGTCTCTGCGAACGGGGCATGCGGATGATCTCACACGATGACATCTTCGACACCTCTTCCTGCAACAATGATCTCGTTGCTCTCTTCGAGCTGTTTCACGATCAGCACGATGCGTGTCTGCGCCGCTTCCACTTCTTTCAGGCGGACAGGACCCATGAACTGCAGTTCCTCTTTCAGCATCTCCTGCGCCCGCTCGGACATATTCTTCAGGATCTTCTCCTTCAGCCCTTCGTCCGCTACTTTCATGGAAAGTGCAAGATCCTTTTTATCCACTTCCCGAAGGATACGCTGGATGCTCCGGTCATCCACATACATCAGATCCTCGAACAGGAACATCAGCCGTTTGATATCTGTGGCAAGATGCGTGTCCTTTTGTTCGATGTATTCCAGGATCGTCTTCGCCGTAACGGTATTGATCTTGTTGAGCACATTGGCAACGGACTTCGTGCCTCCGAGCGAGCTCATGTTTTGACTGATCTCCGCTTCGGCGACATTCGTCAGCACTTCTTCGATCTCGCCGATGAGTGCCGGCGAGACCTTGCCGAGGGTCGCCATGCGCATCACCACTTCGTTGCGGAGTTCATCCGCCAGTTCATTCAGTACTTTCGCCGTCTGGTCCATCGTGAGATTGGAGAGCACCAGCGCGATGGTCTGCGGATGTTCTTTGTGAAGGAAGCTTGCCAGCTGTTGTGCGTCCGCTTTCTTCAGCATGCCGAACCCGGTGATATTCGTCATCGATTTCACCTTGTCCATCACATCCTTCGCTTTGGAAGGACCGAGCGAACCTTCGAGCAGTTTCCGTGCCTGTTCCAATCCCCCCTGGATCATATATTCCTGCGCTTTGATCAGATTGTGAAATTCTTCGTTCACCTCATCCAGCTGATTGGAGTGCGCACCGCGCATATTGGTGATCTCCACAGTGAGACATTCGATCTCATCCTGATTCAATCCGCGCATCATCTTGGTAGCCGTCTCCACATCCAGCGACATCATGAGAATGGCGGCCTTCTGCTTGTTGGTCAACGCACGGTGCTGTAGCGAGTCTGTTTTCACTTTTCTGTCCTTTATACTTCCTCGGAGAGCCACACTTTGATCAGCCGCGATGCTTCATCCGGCTGTTTCTTCACATAATCCTGGATCTGGAGACGCCGTTCGGTCTTCAGCGCCACTTCGATCGGCACTTCCGATTCCATCGAACGGAGGTGGATCTTCTTGCTGACCGGGTTCCCCTGACTCAGTTCGCCGGAGATCTTGTTCCCCCAGACGATATCTTCCGGTTCGATCACTTTGAACTTCAACCGGTTCAGCAGCGAACGGATGATGACGATGGCGGCGATCATGGCGAGGATGAGGACCACTTTCACGGCGATGTCATTCCACTGCTGAGGCGACTGCTCGTCGGTCAGCAGGAGCTGTTCATTCATCGTATCGAACGGCATGTTTACCACTGAAATATCGTCATTCCTGGAGGGATCGAAACCGACGGAGCGTTTCACGATCTCGGTGAGACGGTTCATCTCATCCGGTGTGCGTCCTTTATATTCGGTATTCTTCACACCTTCCGTCTCTTTGGTCACCGCTTTGTCGTTCACGATAGCCGCGACCGAAAGGCGTTTGATATTTCCGACGTTCTCGACGATATGCTCCACAGTCTTGCTGAGTTCGTAATTCGTGACGGAGTTGGAGCGGGTGGACGGGGGAAGAGAATCACGGAGGATGCTCTTCTCTTCGGTGGTCTGTTCACTGCGGATGGACGGATTCTCGGAATCGTATTGTTCCAGGTTCCGCTCCACCTGACGGAAATCGAGTTCGGCATTGATCTGCACGATGGAATTTCCCATGCCAAGAGCGCCGTCCATCATGGACTGCGCTTTGTGGGCCAGATAGCTCTCCACTTTCTGCTGCAGTTCGTACTGTGTGGAGGTCATGCCTGCGAGGGAATTCGCTTTGTTCGTTTCGGAGAGGACATTGCCGCGGGTATCGAGGATGGTAACGTTCGATGCATCCAGTCCCTCCACGCTGCTCGCGATGAGGTGAGCGATCCCCTGTGCGGCTTCCCGTTTCAGGGGTTTGCCGGATTTCAATTTCAGGACGACCGATGCCGTGGTCTGCTTCTCATCCTCTTTGAAGAGCGCCTTCTCGGGGGAAACGATATGGACCCGAACCCCTTCAACCTCATTCAGATTAAGGATCGTCCGCGCCAGTTCCCCTTCCAGCGCACGGCGGTAGTTGATCTTTTGAACGAAATCGGAGATGCCGAGATTGGTGCGGTCGAAGATCTCGTACCCGATGATGCTGGAATTCGGAAGACCGGCCGAGGCCATGTCCAGGCGGAGTTCATACAATTTATCTTTGGGAACGAGGATCGATTTGCCGTTATCATCAAGGGTGAAGGGGATGGTCTTCTCTTTCAGCACCTGGACGATCTTCGATGCATCCTGTTCATTCAGATTGGAGAAAAGAACGCCGTAGGAAGGTTTGCTGACAACATTGACCAGAGCCATGATGCCGATGAAGACGGCAACGGTGACGGTGCCGATGAGTGCTTTCTGTACTCCGCTCAACCGGCGGATAAATTCTGCAAATTGATTCATAGTTCTCCCGGCGTCTCAGGTTACACTTGTGTTCTCATGATCTCGCGGTACATATCCACGGTCTTGTTCCGGATCTCCATCAGCAGATCGAAGCTGGTGCGTGCTTTTTCCACTGCGATCATCACTTCGTGAAGGTCCTGAGCTTCGCCGGTGACGAGTCCTTCCACCGCTTTCCCGGCTTCGGTCTGCAAGGAGTTCACATCGCCGATCGCCTTGTTAAGCATGGCGCCGAACGATTCATTCGTCTGCTGCAGTGCTTTATCGACCGCCCGCTGATTGATGGTGTTCTCAACGTTCGGGAGGAGTGTAAGTGCCTGACTGACTTTCATGGCTATCCCTTCATATCGATGATGGTGCCAAGCTGCACCGGTTTGTTCACCCCGGCAGGGGAATATCCGCCGTAGGAGCGGATCGCTTCGGATGCTGCGGGGAAGAGTTCCGCGAAGAATTGTTTCTCTTCACCCGACACAACATTCTCCTGTTCCGTGCCGCTGGCGGAACGTACGAGCGCTGAAAAATCCGCTTTGGGCGCACCGGCCGGCGTCTGAGTTGTCCGTTTGATCACAGAGGAGGAACGTGCATCGTTCACCGGAAGTGAGGATGAGATATTGGTATTCAATGAAATTGACATGATCAGATCTCCAGACTGTCTTTGGCCATCGTTTTCGCAGCGTTGATCGCTGTGACATTTGCTTCGTAGGAGCGTGTGGCCGAGATCATATCCACCATCTCGTTCACCACGTTCACATTCGGCATGCTCACGTAACCCGCTTCATCCGCGTCGGGATGACTGGGATCGTACACCATCTTGAACGGCGTCTCATCGATCTGTTCATTCGCGGAGACGCCGCTGGTACGGACATCGTTACCGCGCACACTCACTTCACTGAAGCCGATATGACCGCTGTTGGTGGTATCCAATTGGAAGGTTTGCGTGTTCAGAAGACCGGAGAAGGAGTCCTGAGCTTTCTCGCTCATCATGACGATCTTGCGGGCGTATGGTCCCCCTTCTTCGGTGCGGGTGGTCTCTGCGTTCGCGATATTGGAAGCGATCGCATTCATTTTTTTTCGCTGGGCGCTCAATCCGTGAGCACTAATGTTCAATCCTTTGAAGAATTGATCAATTTTCATACCTGCCCTCTGATACTTTTCTGGATGCCACGGAAGGATTCGCCGAGGAGTTTAGAGACGTATTTGAACCGGATCTGATTCTTTGCCATTTCCGCCATTTCCGTATCGATATCCACATCATTGATACCGCTCTTCATCTCTTCATCGCTGAAGTTGTCCGGTGCAGCATCGACGATCGTCGGCGCACCCGAACCGTTCCCGGCGGAAGAAAGTTCTATATGTTTTACATTGGTCGTGCTGCCGTGGACGGAGGTCTTCACCATCTGATCGTTCAGCGCACTCTCGAAATCCACCGCTTTGGCGCGGTACCCGGGTGTGCCGATGTTGGCGATGTTCGCCGAGATCACTTTATGACGGAGTGTGTATGCATCAAGCGCGTTGGAAAGGACAGGTATCTTTGTGTTATCGAATAGTTTCATCGAACGCTCCCCTCTTAAATTCCGATCGGTGAATCGTTGATCTCATCGCAGACAATCTCGTTGTCCGTTTCCTCCGCACTGTTCATCAGCGAAAGAACACCGATCAATCCTGCAAGCACAAGAGCACCGACTGTCAGCGGACCAAGGAGTGATTTGTTGTTCATACGGCACCTTCCCTTCCCATATTCTTTCCCATATTGCTTTGCAACTGGAGTGCCAAAAAGAAATGGGCGGATTTGACTGAAAAACGGAGGAATGAGGATGTATCGGTGAGGCGGGGTGGTGAATATTCGCCAGATGCTAATTATTCACCCTCGAAATCGAATGAGACGGTCTTGGAGCAGCCGCAGGTGCAGATAAATTCAATGCTTTCGATCATATCGCCGCTGCGGTTGACGATAACACGCGGTTCGCCTGAAGAGGAGACGATGACAGAGGCATTCAGCGTATCCAGTTCCAGCCGCTGGAAATTACCTTCCTTAAGGATATTCCCAGTATGACGCCGCGGAGCATCCTTTACGGCAGGACGCTCCGAAAACTGTGTGAAGCTGTCAGTGGAGGATTGCTCTGTTAGATTCATAGGAACGTCCTGTACACGTTTGGAATAATACCGGCGGGATCTCATCCAGCGGAACGATCGCATCGGCGATTCCGTCATCCACGACCGCTTTGGGCATTCCGTAGACAACGCATGATTCTTCATTCTGGGCGACGATGTACCCCCCTTTTTTCTTCAGCAGCCGGAGTCCTTCCAATCCATCTTTCCCCATCCCGGTCATGATCACTCCGAGCAGCGGACCATTGAAGGTCTCCACAGCGGAGGTCATCATCACATCGGCGCTCGGCCGATAGAGTGTGGTGGAGGGCTGATCGGAAATATGCACACTGACCTGCGAACCGGAACGGCGGAACGTCATATGCTTCCCGCCCGGCGCGATCAGTATGATCCCCGGCTCCATCAGATCCCCTTCCTCCGCCTCCTTCACCGTCAGTTTGGACATAGTATTGATCCGCTCCGCAAGCGAATGGGTGAATCTCGGCGGCATATGCTGCACCACGGCGATACCGAGCGGGAAATTCTCGGGAAGCTGCGGTATCATATTCAGCAGCGCGAACGGACCTCCTGTGGATATACCGAGGATCATCGCCTGAAAATCCCTGCGGGCGGGTGCGGTAATGGAACGGGTGCTCCCCGGTTTCTTTACTCCGGGAACTGTGCCGACGGCACTCCTCCCCATCCGGCTGAACCGGAGACGGAGTGTGGCACTGCTGCCGATATTCTTGATCTTCTCGATCAGCTCATCTCGCTTGCCGGCGATGTTCACATTCACGTAGGACATATCCTTCGGAATGAAATCGACCGCACCGAGATTCAGTGCTTCGACCGTCGCATTGGCACCTTCGGTGGTGAGTGAACTGAACATCACCACCGGCAGCGGCATTTCTTTCATGATGATCTTCAATGCAGAGAGACCATCCAGTCCGGGCATTTCAATATCCATCGTCACAACGGCAGGACGGAATTTCCGGATCATCTCGATCCCTTCCCTTCCGTCCTTCGCAGTGGCGACCACTTTGATCTCCGGATCCGATTCGAGCATCAGCGTAATGGATTTCCGCATGAATGCCGAATCATCGACGACAACGACGCTAATTTGTCTGTTGAGCACTGTATTCTTTCATGGAATCTTCATACGATTGACGGGTCAGGACCTTTTTTGTCGCCATGGACATGAATTGGCCGACATCCAAGATCATGATGACCTTTCCGTCACCGAGGATGGTGGAACCTGCAATTCCTTCGATCGTTCCGAGATAATCTCCGAGCGATTTTATCACCACTTCGCGCTGACCGAGCAGAGAATCGACGATGATGCCGAGCCGTTGTTCCGCCAGACCGACGACCACTATGTACATCCAGTCCGACTTCGGCACTTGATGGTCCACGGAGAAGATCTGTCCGAGACGCGCGAGCGACAGGACCGAATCACGGAGCGTGATCACTTCATATCCCTTCACCGTTTTGATATCTTCCTTCCGTACACGGACGACCTCGAGCACCGAGTTGAGCGGTACGGCGAACGCCTCGCCGTGTGATGTCACCAGGAGTCCCTGAATGATGGCGAGAGTCAGCGGAAGTTTGATGATGATGGTGCTTCCCTGACCGGTCTCGGATTCGATATCGACGATCCCTTTCAGTTTGGTGATATTCGTCTTCACCACATCCATGCCGACACCGCGTCCGGAGACGGCCGAAACCTTCTCGGCGGTGCTGAATCCCGGCGCAAAGATCAGATTCAGGATCTCCCGTTTGGTCATCTCTTCCGCCTGTGCAGCGGTAATGACCCCTTTTTCAATGGCTTTTGCTTTGATCTTGTCCGGATCGATCCCTTTTCCGTCATCGGCGATGGAGATGACGATATGGTTCCCTTCGTGGTCCGCCTTCACTTTGATCCTTCCGACAGGATCCTTCCCTTTCTTCTGACGCTCTTCCGGTGACTCGACTCCATGGTCCGCAGCATTCCGAAGGATATGGACGAGCGGATCATTGATCTCCTCGATGATCGATTTGTCCAACTCGGTCTCTTCGCCGTACATCTCCAGAACGATGTTCTTTCCCAATTCGCGCGAAAGATCGCGTACAAGACGGGGGAGTTTATTGAATACTTTGGCGATCTGCACCATGCGCGTCTTCATCACCGCCATCTGCAGTTCGGTGGTGATCAGGTCCACCTGCGAACTCGTATCGGCAAGGTCCTTGACGAGCGGATTCCCCTCAAGCGATTCATTCATCTTGAAGTTGATCTGCGAGAGGCGGTTGCGTCCCAGCACCAGTTCCCCGACCAGATTCATCAGTTCATCGAGGCGCGCCACATCGACCCGTATGGTCGTCTCGGCCAGTTTTGTCTGCGCCGGATGCTGCTGCGTCTCCGCACTCTTCTGTTTCTCTTTCGGTTCCGAGGGATCGTGTTCCTTCGACATTTGAGGCGGTTCTGCAACATGTACTTCCGGTACGGACGGAACGTCGGCGGCAGACTTCACATTCTCTCTCGCAGGCATAGTTCCTGCAGCCTGTTCTGTCGCTTCGGTGGCACCGGCATCGGTGGTGATCACTCTGAGCCGTTCGACCATCGTTTCCAGTTCCATCGGTTCCGCATTCCGGTTCTCGACCCGGGCAAGTAGTTCCTTCAGCACATCGAACGCATCGAACATCACATCCATCCTGTGCCGGGTCACTTCGAGTTCTCCCTTGCGGATCTTGTTCAGCACATCCTCAAAGACATGGGCTAGTTCGGTCATCTGATCCAGTCCGAGAAAACCGGATGTCCCCTTTACGGTATGGACGGCACGGAAGATCCTGTTATGCAGTTCCTTGTCGGTGGGATTCTTCTCCAGTTCCAGCAGGTCCGGACCGAGTTTCTCATAGATCTCGTTCGTTTCGACGATGAAACTTTCCAGCAACTCCGCCATCTCTCCGTCGAACTGTGAAAATGATTGCTCGCTCATAATGTTCTCTGATTGATCGAAATGTTTATTTGAACTGCTGTGCGAACTGTGCAATGATATCGTCGGCATCCGACTGGCGCGATTCATCTTTGATATATTGTGCTTCGTCGTCGAACGCTTTCTTCACCGGATCGAGCGGTTCGTTCACCACTTCACGTCCTTCGTACTGTCCCACCACGAACGAGAGCTGCGTCCGGACTGATTCGATCTGGTGCCGCACGCTTTCGATCTGTTGGGAAGTGATGTCCTGCACCTGCAGCGCCATGGCGATACTCATGGAGAGTGAATGGACTTCGGCAAGTTCAACGCCGAGTTCCGTCATCGTAGCAACATGGAATGACTGATCGGTCAAATTCTTCCAATCCGTTTCGAACGTACTGTACCGCGTCCGCTGATCCGCTGAGAGAGTCTCGAACAGTCCGGCAAGATTGGTGATGCTCGCCTGTTTCCGTGCGAGATCGGTCTCGATCTCCTTCAATTTCTTTTGTACGTTCTCCACTCTGCGGCCGATGTCATCCAGCAGATTAAGGATCTCCATGGTGGCGCTTTCGGTCGCTTGAGTAACGGTGGAGAGCTGCTCGGTCGCTTTCGGGATCTTGCTGGAGGAATTCTCAACGGCATTCTTGATGTTGTCCAGCACCGGCATCAGCGAACGGAGCATATCGAGCAGCTGACGCATTCCGGCCTTGTTCTCGCCGTTGACCGATAATTCTGAGATTTCTGCTTGTGGTATCATGGTCGACTCGGATAGTAGGTTGAGTGATTATGCCTTTTCGATCGGCACGACTTTCAGGATCTGATCGATCTTTTCTTTCAGCGCCAACGGAGTGAACGGCTTGATGATGTAATTGTTCACCCGCGCCTGCATCGCCTCGAGCACATCCGCTTTGTTCCCGCGGGTGGTGATCATCAGGATCGGCATCTCCGTGTTCGAACCGGTGGAGCGGACGAGTTTGACCAGTTCCAGACCGTTCATTTCCGGCATGTTCCAGTCCGAGATGAGGAAATCCGCACCCTCTGCCGTCAGTTTGGCGAACGCTTCCTTGCCGTCCCCCGCTTCGATAACGGTGTCATATCCGATCGATTTCAATGCATTGGTGACGATCCGGCGCATCGTCAGCGAATCATCGACTACCAAGAATTTGATTGCCATGGAAAACTCCTCTGTTTGTTTCGTGTTATTCTGACCAGCTTAAATATTTGGCGACCTCGTACTGAACCTTCTCAAGACTGAACGGCTTGTTCAGAAAGGAGTGCACTCCCATGGAATTGCTCTCCTCCTTCAGCGTCGATTCTTTCAGCGACGTCAGGATGATGATCGGCAGGTCCTTGAACGAGGAATTGGTCCTGAGCGTTTTGATCAATTCCATCCCGTCCATATTCGGCATGTTCAGATCGGTGATGATCAAGTCCACCGGTTCCTTCGGAAGTTTTTCGAGGGCATCCATCCCGTCCTCTGCTGTCACCACACGGAATCCCTGCATGGAGAGTGAGACGGAGACGAATTTCCTCACGGTGGACGAATCGTCCACAACCAAGATCGTATGATTCACAATGCTACTCCTTCTTATAGGTAATCGCTTTGGGGAAATTGATCACTTTGAACGCGGTGGAGATACCGTGCAGTGATTCTGCATATCCGATGAAGAGGTATCCCCCGCGGTTCAAACTGTCGTACAGATTCGAGACCACCTGGATCTTCGATTTTGCATCGAAGTAGATCAGCACATTGCAGCAGAAGATGACATCCATGTTCGTCATCATCCTCATCCGGGGCTGATCGTACAGGTTCATATGTTCAAAACGGACGAGTTTACGCACGCTGTCGTGCACGGTGAACCGTCCCTCGCTGTTCGTGAAGTACTTTTCCAGATAATACTTCGGCATGTTGCGGACGGAGTATTCACGATAGACCCCTTTGCGGGCGGTCTCGACGACCGTCGGACTGATATCGGTGCCGATCACTTCCAATTCGAGCGAAGGGAATTTCGGTTTGATCCGTTCCAGAAAGATCATCGCGATCGTGTGTGCCTCTTCGCCGGACGAACTGGCGGAGCTCCAGATACGGAGTTTGTTCTTGCCCGAGGCGAGTTTTGCTTTTGCTATTTCCGGGATCAGCGTCTTCTCGAGGATCTCAAACTGCGGTTCATTCCGGAAGAAATAGGTCTCGTTGATGGTGATGGCATCAAAGAGATATTTTTTCTCCTCGTCGCGCCCGGTACCGAACTTCAGGAAGTCGAGATACGATTCGAACCGGTCCATCCGCATCACCTGAAGACGTTTCGAGATCCTGCTTTCCAGCAGATACTTCTTATTGTCCTGGAAATAGATACCGGTCTTGGTATAAATGAACTCCCGCATCTCCCTGAACGTGACATCGCTCATGGTCTGCGGTTTGTTCATCACCGGAGTCGTATACAACGGGGCGACATTCATTGTTCACCTTGATGTGCTGTCGCTTCAGAAATAATGCCGCGCGAGATCAGAACGGATGCGACGAAGCTGCGCACCATCTCGTCGTCGTCGTTCACGAATTGTGAGAGTACGTCCGAACTGCGGTAATGACTGATCTGCGCCAGCAGTTCCAGCACCCGCATACGGAGCCAGTAATAGGAATCGCCGATCAGGTCGATGAAATACCCTACGGCACGCTCCTCATCCAGATAAAAGAGTGCATCAATGATGGTCGTTCTCAATTCCTCATCGGCATCGATCCACTCACCGACCAGCTGACCGAACAGATCAGCCCGCGCCTGCTGGATCTCCTCATCATCCGCCGAGGCCAGATCGCTCAACTGCGGCAGCATGAACTCGATCGCCGTCTTCTTTTGTTCGCGGTGGAAGGAGGGATATTTCCGGGCAAGTGCAACGAACGAGCGCCCCCCTCCGGGGAGGTTGTTAAGAATAAGCTGATCGAGCTGTTCGTTCCTGCCGATCAGGTTCAGGACATGCGTTTCCACATCCGCATCCATCATGCACATGAGCGCTTTGGTGGAGGCAATGACGATCCGGGTGTCGTCATCCTGCAGCGCTGCCTTGAAGTATTCCGCCAGCGGTGCAAATTCCGACAGCAGGATCTCGTACCGTTCAGCGATACAGACGAGCGCAAAGAGATAGATATTCCTCATCTTACCGTTGCTGGTCATGCAGTGTTCCTTGATAGCACTCAGGGCACCGGGATTCCCGGCAGCGGCGAGCGCTTCCACGATCGCAAAATTAACGAGCAGTTCATCCCCTTCCGGCGTCTCCAGATCATTCAGCTGGGAGAGCAGGAACGGTGAAGCGGATTCATGCCCGATCTTTCCCATCGCCTCAACCACCACCACACGGGAATACTCATACGTGGAGAAGATCATCGCAAGGATGGGAATGACGGAGGGATCTTTGATGTTGCCGAATGCTTCCACCACCGCCAGGATCACATTATCATCCAGATCGTTCGCCAGTGTGGAGAGCGTCGGGATCGCTTTGGGATCGCCGATCAGCCCGAGCGTATCGATCGCCAGTTTCCTTACATCATGATTGGGGTGGACGGAGTAATACAGCAGGGGTTCAACGGAGAATTCGCCGAACTGCAGCAGCAGATTCGACGCAAGATTGCGGGTGACAAAACTGCTGTCCACCAGATATTCAGCAACGGCGAATGCTGCGCTTTTGCTCTTCATATCCAGCAGAGCGCGCGCCGCGGAATCCCGCACCCCTTTATCCTTGTCCTGCAGCGCCAACGCCAACGCAGAAGAGACGATGACGCTCTGAGCATCGGCCAATGAGACAGCCGCCTGTCTGCGGACGTCGGCATCGGGACTCGAGAACAGGTCAACGATCAATTGTTTGATATCGTCATGGATCATAATGCTTCCAATGATAATGTGGTTTACTGTTGCACGAATGATTCAACTGCCAGCTTTGAGATCCGCCCGGTCAGCTGCTCCAGCGTCAACGGCTTCAGCAGATAATCGCTGATCTTCAGCTTTACGAGTTTCTCGATGATCTCCTTATCCCTCACAGCGGACATGATGATCACCGGAATATCCTTCCACTGTTCTTCCCGTCTGATCTTTTCCAAAAAATCCTGACCGTTCAACACCGGCATCCAGAGGTCGAGCATGATCACATCGGGGGTCATTTTCTGCAGCACTCGCAATCCTTCCACTCCGTTCTTCGCTTCCATAACGGTTGCACCCATCTTCTTCGTAAATGCCTGACGGAGAAAGAACCGGTGTGTATCGTCGTCATCGATCAGCAGCACGTTCATATTCGCTCTCAGTGGTGTTTGTGAAGACTGTGGTACGATACATGGAATGAACACGATTTGTGATGAAGTTCCCCTTTTTCGGTCCAGGGATGACCGCACTCAACGCAGCGTTCACCGCGGTACGCGAACGAATGAAAAAAATCGATCATATGTTGTTGTGTGACCGGAATTTCTTTTGCCGGCGATGTCGTATGGTGATCTGAGTTCCGCATGATTAATTCCCCTGTGGTAATGATGCACTTTCCCTGTTTTGCAAGACTAAATCAGATTGTATGCCAACAATATTTTCAAAGGGAAGGGCGTTTTCTCTCTTAAAACAGTCCTTTTTGCACAGAATGTGTGCTTACCGGTTCGAGAGTGCGGAATATTGGCCAATTGATCGAATTTCGATCTATTGTTTCAAAGCGAAAGTTCGGCACGGAATCCAGCGACGATCGGGTCCTGAATTTGAAGTGATGCAGATGGGTGAACGATATACTGCAGATCGAACTGTCCGGCAAGCCACTGAGTGAACTGCGACCGATAGGTCAGTTCATGGACAGTTTCATTTGAAGCGACAGGATTACTCAGGAACCGGTTCAGTTTTTGAAAATCACTTCCGTAGGACGCAAAGGCGACGGCATATCCGATCTGATCCTCACTTCGTCCCTCAAATGGACCTGTGTAGGTGAATCCCCCGCCGAAATGAAATTGGATCTCATTGATATGATGATTTGTCATCCCGAACCGCGAAAAGAACGAGAGACCTTCTGTTTCCGAACCGGATTCTGAAAAGACTTTTTTGTCCGCTAAAATATAGAAACCGGCATTGTCCCTTCGTTCCGTATACTCTTCCAGTCCATCCACTGCACAGACATCGGCGTAGGTGCCGGTAAAGTACCAAAATCCGACAGCATATTTGGATGATGCATCCTGCAGCAGCGCCGCCTCGCCGATAGTGAAAAAACCATCGCTGCTGTTCACCGTCAAGTCGAATGCCGTACAGTCATCCGCTGACCCGGGATGTCCGTCGATCACCGCGGCAGAGAATTGGAACTGCTCGGCAGGAGAATACTGCAGCCGAACGCTCAATGCGGTATTCGGAAAGATGGAAGGTCCGTTCAGACCGGTCTGCCCAAGTTCTATCCCGATGCCGTGCGAGCCGTTCAGGAATATTCCGGAAGAGGGAGTGACATAGAATTCGGAATTCAGATCGTACACTCCTGCGAGAAGTGAAAGACCGAGCGAAGGGATGGAATGCCGGATGAGCAGCTGATACAGCTTCACGGTGCGGTATGCTTCGATATTGCTCACCATCTGGGCATCGCCGACGCTGCCGCTGAGACATTCGCCGTTGTTCGCCAGTGCGTGGATCATCAGTTCCGTTCCGGTTATTCCGGCAAACTCCGATAGATCAGCTGTCATGGTCAGGTCGGCATTGGAAAGCAGATGAGGCTCCGAATTCAGCCCCCCCTTTTGGACCTGCCAGAATTCGCTTTTCCCCACAGCGGAGATGGTGAGACCATTCAGCGGTGGAAAATGGTCTCCCCCGGAAGTTTCAGAACGTTCCTGTGCAGGATCCTGCTGCTGCGGAAACAAAGTCTGCAGCACAGCGGAACAGAGAATAAGTATTATTGCTGTCGGATGCATAATACCATCCGGATTAGAAATTGATCGTGGTCATCAGATATGTCCAATATGAGACCGAAGAACTCTTCAACAGCCGCATCGCCGTGTTCGGGACGAACGCCGATACTCCGGTATTCACAGTCACAGCGGTTGAGTATTTGTGGATCACCGTCAGATCCATCTCATTCCCCACATCCGATGATCGCACAAATTGTCCTGAAGGATTCCGAAGCGATGCCTCCTTGTCCAGCCGGTAATGATACAGATCGGCAGCAACGGCAGTGGAAGGATCGAGTTCCATGGATGCATGCAGGGAAATGGACCGGATACCGTATTCGGTGAATGTCTTGGGAAAATAATCCATATAGCCGAAGAAGGAGTGCGCGGAAGTGAACAGTGTATTATATGTCGAAAATGATCCACTCTTTTGGTTGTCATCTCCCGACATGAGCTGATATTTCATTGCCAGCCGAAGTTTATTTTCTGTATTGATGGTGTATCCTGCGTGAAACGCTAATAGATACGCATCAATGTCCCCCAGGGTACTGTCGGTGACTGCCGTCCGGCCGCGCTGCAGGACCACCTCTGCTTCGTAATCGAATGGTGTCGGTTTTCCGGCAAACGATGTTCCGAATGTGTACCGGTTCAGCCGTGCGGTACCTTTGTCCGCCCCTTTCGGCAGCGGATAATTATTATTATCGTTCAGGAAGAATAGATCGGCAAAATGCGGCGCGCTGTACCGGACAGTCCCGTACACCCCCAGAAAATTCTGCGCGCTGTCATATGCCGTATTGGTGACGAGTTTCGCTCTAAATGCATCAATGGTCGCTGAGGATGAATTCCAGTGAGCGACCACCGCATCAAAAGTGTTTCCGATGTTATTCCATTGAGAAGGACTGATCAGCCGCTGCCGTCCGTACGACATCTCCTGGCGTCCAACCTTCAAGTCTACGGATGAATTGAATACATTCTGCACTGAAAAATACGCCTGATGAAAATCGATCGCTTTGGACATCCCGTCCTGCGTTCCGCGGTTCAATGCGGCATTTCCGGCGCCGAACAGACGTGAATCCTGCAGCTGAAGATAGATCTTCGTTTCCTCCAGCGGTGTAATAGAAAGATTCACCCGGGACCGGAGCAGCTGGTACCCAAGAGGCCGGGCATTTTGCACAAAACTTCGTCCGTCCAGTTCAGCGCGGTACCGGATTTGACCGGAGAGGGAAAACGATGATGGGGTGTTCTGGGAAAAGAGGACGACCGGCAGCAGCAGAATGGAAAATGCGAATGTAAAAACGTGCAGCAACTTCATAAATCCTCCGTGATTGTATGAATATTCAGACTATGTTCTGTTATTTTGTTTGCACTTTTTCGGGACGAAGCTTCCGTCACAAAGTATTTTACTGCGGAACTGCGGTCATTTCCCTGCCGGACCGTGCCGTTGCCATCGATCCGTTCAGCAATTTCGATACCTCCGCTCCGAGATTCTCCAGCGGAATGATCTTCGATGCGATCATCAATTCCGTAACACTTTGCGGCATGGACGGGAGGATCGCCGTGGCGGGATCCTGTGCGATCACTGTTCCGCCCGCAGCCTTTATGTATCCTGATCCGATCGTTCCGTCGCGCCCCATCCCGCTCAGGACGATGCTCATGGATGATGTGCCGAACGCCGAAGCAATGCTCCGAAAGAGCGGATCGGCGGCAGGTTTGCAGTAATTCTCCGGCGGATCATCGATCAACCGCAGTTCCTCATTCACCGGATCGACGATCATGTGAAGGTCACCCGGAGCGAGATAGATATTTCCCGGGTGATACTTCATCCGGTCCACCCCAAGCTGAACTTTCATCGGCGTCACATTCTGCAGCCGTTCAACGAACGAGGTGAGCATCCAAACCGGTCCGTGCTGTACAAGAAAAAAGACCGACCGTTCGGAATAAGCGATGTCCGCGAAGACCTTTAACAGCGTCTGCGGTCCGCCGGTGCTTGATGCCACGCCGACCCCGGTCAGCGAACGGCTGCGGGAGGGGGTGCCTCTGTTGATGATGGAGATGCTTCGCCGCCCCTGCTGATTGACGATGACGCCGTTCTCGAGCGTCTCCAGGAACAATTCTTTTTCAAACGGTTTGGTGAGATACGCATCCGCTCCGGCATCGAGAGCTCTTTTCTTTGCTTCATCGGAACCGATGGCGCTGATCATCATCAGAAACGGGACCGGCGAGAGATTCTTCCGGATCGTCTTTATCAGTTCAAGACCGTCCAGTTTCGGCATCATCCAGTCGATGATCACCGCATCGAATTCCTCATCGATCATTTTGGTGAACGCATCTTCGCCGTTCACCGTTTCCACCAGCGTATGGCCGGTCCCTTTCAGGAATTTTTTGATCATGATGCGGACAAAAGCATCATCTTCTGCAATCAGCAGTTTCATTGTGTGCTCATTCTTTTTATCACACGCTGTTTCCCATCCTTCAATACCTTTGCGTGCTGCATGAATGGAATAACAGCGAAATCACTTCGAATCGATTGTCTTCACGTCAGACGATCCCGCTTTGAGCGAAATGACTGGAGTACTGTTTATCGGATTTTTTGATATGATTCTGCAGCCACGCGGTCAGAAATTCCATCAGATCCTTGTCCAGTCCCGGCGTGGAAAGGGCATACGAAGCTTTGAAATCCTTTACTTTGGCGAGAAGTGCATCGTGCTGGCACCGGTGCGTTTCGATCTGCGCAAAGGCGCACTGCTCCATACAGTGTTCCTCATAAGAAAAATGATGTTCGGCATACACGAGAAGTTTTTCAATGATGCTGCCGGTAATGATCGCTGAGTATCCCCGCGAAAGGGCATCATCCAGTTCATTGATCATGGCGATCAGCGCCTGATGCTGTGAGTCGATGGACGGAACCTGTACGCTCAGGGATTCATCCCATTGGAATAATGACATGAGAATATTTCCTTTGATCACTGCAGAGGTTTATGAGATATGATTTTGTTTCAAATGTTCCGAGTATCGTTTGTCGGACTTCAGGATATGTCCGTTCAGCCATTGCTGCAGAAATGTCAGCACGTCCATCGTCAATCCGACCTTTCCTGCATTGAAATCCTTCTCGAATTTCAGAACGGTTTCGGCAAGATCGATATGCTGGCAGCGGTGTTCCTTCAGATGCGCATAACAGCTCTTTGCCATGCAGTGCTCCTCGTGGGCAAAATGCAGTTTGGTATAATCGATCAGCCGGGAGAGGACGTCGGCGATCACTTCCTTTGAGCGTCCGGAGAGCATCGCTTCATGCAGCTGGTTGATCAGATCGATCAGGATCCTATGCTGTCCGTCGATGGACGGGACATTGACCGACAGTTTTTCACTCCATTGGATCAGCGGCATACGACCTCCATTCTTTATTTTTTCCTGAACAATTGACCATCTTCCGTCACCCGTTCGAACAGATGATTGAGCTCTTCCGGAAGTTTTTGAGTCTGCTCGGTACAAAAATATCCGCCGTCCGCCAGAGCACCATGATACATTTTCATCACCTCAATTCGCTGTTCCGGAGTGAAGTGAAGCAGGACGTTCTTGCAGAGGATCAGGTGGAATCCGGTGCCGATCGGTTTCATGGAGAGCAGGTCGTGCTGGTAATAACGGACCGAGTCGCGGATCACTTGGTCGATCACGAAAATATTCGGTGTCTCCGTCGGCTGAAAATACCGGTCGAAGATCTCCTTCGGGATCCGCTTCACTTCCTCGTCCCGGTACCGTCCTTCACGGATGACCGTCCCGAACTCCCCGCTCTCATCGATATCCGTGGCGGTGATGGAGAGATTGCGGAACGAGAACTTCCCCATATTCTCGGCGCAAATAATGGCGAGCGAATACGGCTCCGGTCCCATCGCACATCCTGCATCCCAGAATTTGATACGGCTGAATCCCGTCAGTTCGGGGAGGACCTGTTTTGCAATGATGTTCAGAACATGTTCGTCGCGGAAAAAGAAAGTAAATGCCATATGACAGCTCAATTCAAACTAAAGTGGTCGTCCCTGGAACAGTTGATTAAATGAATGTCGATCTTCATGATATGCGTCTGCAGCCACTCACCAAGCGACCGGTTGATCTCCATGACCGATGCCCAGCTGGCACCCTCCTTCTCCACCTTTTGACGCATATCCATGACGAACACCATGAACTCGCCGTGTGCTTTTCGATTCTGCTTCGCAGAAGGACAACGGTACTTGTTCATACAGAGTTCTTCGTGCGTAAAATGTTCCTGTGCGTACAGCGCAAGAAAATCAAGGATGTTCAGCACTTCCTGACGTCCATTGCCTGCTTTCATTGCATCCTGAAGTTTGTTGATCCACTCGATCAACACCTTATGAGCATCGTCCACCTCTTTCACTCCGGTGGACATCGATTCGATCCATTGTATTGCCATCGGTTTTCCTGTGACCACTTTCGAAAGTGGATTATTCCATGGAATTATTGAAGACCACTGATGTTCCGTATCAGGACCTGTCACGCAGCAGCTTCAGCCGTCACCGTTGCTCTGCGTTTGTTCCGCGGTCCGGCTGCCTGCCGCACTGCGGATGAATCTGATGCGATCGTGAACCGGGAGATCAACTGCTGGAGATTCTCGGTCAGTCGGTTCAGGTCCTCCGCGGCACGGGCCACCTGCTGCGTACCCGATGCGGTCTCTCCTGTTACCGTGCTGATCGCTTCCACATTCTTGGAGATCTGCTCGGATGCGGTCGTTTGTTCCTCGCTCGCCGTGGCGATCTGAGTGATCATATCGGTCACGGTCTGCGAAATGGAGACGATCTCATGCAATGATTTTCCCGCTTTGTCTGCGAGCGTGATGCCGCTGTTCACTTCCTTCGTTCCTTCTTCCATGGACGTTACCGCGCCGGCAGTGTCGGACTGGATCTTTTTGATCATCGTCGCTATCTCTTTTGTTGCTTTGGTCGTCCGTTCGGCGAGTTTCCGCACTTCGTCTGCAACCACTGCAAACCCGCGTCCCTGTTCACCCGCCCGCGCCGCTTCGATAGCGGCGTTCAGCGCCAGTAAGTTAGTCTGATCCGCAATATCATCGATCACGCTGATGATCTCTCCGATCTGTTGACTGGATCGGCCGAGTTCCTGCACCGTTTCCGCCGACTTCATGACAACGCCGGCGATCCGCTTCATTCCGTTCACCGTTTCCGCAACGACTTTCCCACCCTGTTCCGCAGACTGTTTTGCATTCCGTGCTGTTTCGACCGCGTTCAATGCATTCCTGGAGTTTTCCAAGATCGTCTTGGTCATCTCTTCCACGGCCGTTGCCACTTCCGCCGCCTGGCTGGATTGTTCCTGTGAACCGGCGGCCATCTCCTCCGTACTGGAAGAGATCTGACTGCTGGCACTGGCAGTCGCTTCCACAGCGTCCGTAACATCGAGGAGCGCTTTGTTCAATGATGATGCAACCGTGTTGATGCTGTTTTTCAGCAATTGATGATCCCCCTGATACTCACCGACAACGCGGACGGTGAGATCCCCTTCGGACATCCTGGCCAATACTTTGGCCCCTTCCTGCACCGGAATGATCACAGCGTCCAAAGTCTGATTCACTCCTTCCACGATCTTTCGGAAATCGCCGTTGTGTTTGGCGGCATCTGCCCGTGTTTCGAGCCGCCCTTCCACCGCGGCTGCGGAAAGCATGTTGGCATCGGCAACGAGTCTATTGATCGCAAGGATCGCCTGATTGAGATTCTGCTTGATCGTGTTGAAGTCACCGTTATAATTATCCGTGATCCGGTCCGGGATGGCTCCTTTGGAAATATCGTCCACGTACTTGGCTGCGACATTCAGCGGACCGATCACCGCATCGAGCGTAGCGTTCACACCCTGGACGATCTTCCGGAAATCCCCTCCATGTTTCGATGCATCAGCTCGCGTCGCAAGTTTTCCCTCCAACGCCGCCCGGGAGAGCATCGCGGCGTCGGTCACCAGAGCATTCACTGCGTCGATACACGTATTCAGATTATTTTTGATCGTATTGAAATCGCCGTTGTAGTTATCCGTGATCTTCGCGGGAATATTCCCTTTGGAAATATCGTCCACATAGTGTGCGGCAACGTTCAGCGGACCGATCACCGAGTCTAGGGTTTCATTCACTCCCTGCACGATCTTCCGGAAATCACCTTGATGTTTGGCTGCGTCGGCGCGTGTTGCTAATTTTCCCTCCACGGCAGCTTTGGCGAGCATTCCGGCATCGGCGACAAGAGCATTCACCGCATCAATACATGTATTAAGATTATTTTTGATCGCGTTGAAATCGCCGCGATAATTTTCCGTGATCCGTGCGGGAATATTCCCTTTGGAGATATCATCCACATATTTCGCGGCCATATTCAGCGGACCGGTCACTGAATCGAGTGTGTTGTTGACACCCTGCACGATCTTCCGGAAATCCCCTTCATGTTTCGATCCGTCTGCGCGAGCGGAGAGTTTCCCGTCGACCGCTGCATCGGCGAGCATCCCGGCGTCGGCAACGAGCGCATTCACCGCATCGATGCACATATTCAGATTGTTCTTGATCTCGTTGAAATCGCCTTGATACTGATCGGTGATGCGGTTCGGAATATCCCCTTTCGAAATCCGGTCCACATATTCGGCCGCAACGTTCAGCGGACGGACCACTGCATCGAGCGTATCATTCACCCCCTGCACAATCCTGCGGTAATCCCCGTGATGCTTGGAGGCATCGGCCCGGGATGAAAGTTTTCCTTCAACGGCTGCAGCGGAAAGAAGCGATACATCCGACAGCATCGCCCGGATATTCTCCGTGACCGTCAGAAGAGCATTGAAGATCATCCCGATATCATCATTCTTTTCCGTATGCAGATCCACATTCAGGTCACCGTCGGCGATCTTTCCGATCTCGTGCACCAGCCGTTTCACGTTGGAAGAGAGGTACTCTTTCTGTACCTCCGCATCACGGACAGCGATCTCGATCTTCTTCTCTACGCCCATTTTCTCTTCCTGCACCTGATGCATCAATTTTTGTACATTCTCCGCCATATCGTTGAACGATTGCGAGACGGAGCCGATCTCATCCTTTGTATAGACAGCAACGTTTGCAGAAAAATCCCCCTGAGACATCCTGTCCGTTGCATTTTTCAAAAGGGAAAGAGGACGTCCGATGATCCGATTGACCGTGGTGCTGATGAGAACGAACATCACCGCCAGAATAACGGCGGAAATACCGACCACGGAGCGGATCGTTGCCGCCTCCTGCTCTTCCAGCGGACGCAGAGATGTTGATACTCCGAAAACCGACGACAGATCGCCGGTCTTCAGATCACCAAATACTTCAATTCCATAGGAGGAATGACACGTAACACATTCATCCTTGATGTATGCGGGTGAATAGGCAAACATCGTTTTACTGCCGGTGCTGTCCGTGACAATCACATCAAATTCATCGTCTTTGGGATCTGCAGAGAAGTGGCGGAAGGCGTCCAGAACACCGGGGTCCGAATATGTACCGCCGGCGGGAAGACGATAGAATTCCATTCCGTGCTCATTGGCATATTCCTCCGCCGCCGAATGGATCATCATCCGGGAAGTGATGGCGAGTGTTGTCAGCTGTTCTTTGTAGCGGGATTCCGATTCAGCATTCTGAAGTTCGATCACCTGCCAAGCCACAATGATGATGAGCACCATCAGCAGAGACATCAGCGGCAGCATGATCTTTGTTTTAATTCTCATACGTCACCAATAATTTGTCATTCAGCACAGAGAGTTCTCGAATGTCAATCTGCTGACTGCCGTACACACTGCTTGCCGGAAATATCGGCAGGTATAAACGATGTGAAGCAGAGAGAGACCGATCAATTCTTAATACCTACAGCTCCCGAGCTCTGGAGAGTTACGCAGCCGTTGCGGCCAGAGCGTCAGTATTATCCAATACTTTTTCCAAATCGAGCAGGAGCAGCAGCTGGTCATCCAGTTTGCCGACTCCGGTGATATAGTCCGTCCCGCCGCCGGCAGCGATGGTCGGAGGCGCTTCGGTGACACTTTTCGGGATGCGCAGCACTTCGTTCACACCGTCCACCAGGAAGCCGACGGTCTTGCCGCTCAGTTCCACGATGATGATGCGAGTATGTTTGTCCCGTTCTTTGCGCGGCATATGGAACCGTTCGCGGAGATTCACGATCGGGATCACTTTTCCGCGCAGATTGATCACTCCGTCGATATAGGAAGGAGCGTTCGGCACCTGTGTAACTTCGAGCATTCGGTTGATCTCCTGGACCTTCAGGATGTCGACGCCGAAATCCTCGTCGCCGATATTGAAGCGGACCAGCTGCAGCAGCTCTTCGCCGCCGCCATGACTGCGGTTGACCGTTGGTTCATTCATTGCTGTGCCTCCATAGGACGCGAAACGAATTACAGTAAGGAGAAAGAGAAAAAAGGACCGCCGGAGCAGATGCTCCGGCGGCGTCCTTTCCGTCGTTTAATCAATCATGAGCAACAAGATGACCGTTCTGTTTCACGGCTGTCCTGCCTTTTTCTTCTTTCATCGTTTTGGGAGCGTTCCGGTACTGACCTGCGCCGCCGTCGGTTGAGATCTTGAATTTCGAGATCAACTGCTGGAGGTTCTCGGTCAGACGGTTCAGATCCTCCGCAGCACGGGCCACTTGCTGCGTGCCCGATGCGGTCTCGCTGGTGACCGTACTGATCGCTTCCACATTCTTCGAGATCTGTTCGGAGGTCGAAGATTGTTCTTCGCTGGCCGTGGCGATCTGTGTGATCATATCGGTCACGGTCTGCGAGATGTTCACGATCTCGCTCAGGGATTCGCCTGCTTTATCCGCAAGTTTGATCCCTTTGGAGACTTCGGTCGTTCCTTCGTTCATGGAGGTGACTGCACCGGAGGTATCGCTTTGGATCTGTTTGATCATGCTGGCGA
>CALRIY020000038.1:0-30223 GCA_943364975.1 Synechococcus sp. UW140 | reverse complement strand
AGAACTCGAACGAAGAGATCTTCATGATCGCTCCCCCCAGAAGCGCCACGGTCGTGACCCGTGCAACAAAAGGATATGACACTGTAACAGTTCTCAATTCACTCTCTGTCGGCGGGGGATCGAATATTCCGGAGAATTTTATCTTGAATCAAAATTTTCCGAACCCGTTCAATCCTTCCACGATGATCAGTTATGTGATGCCTGCGAACGGCACAGTGAATGTTACTGTGTATGATATTCTCGGCAATGTGGTTGCAGAACTGTTCAGCGGCTCAGTACAGCAGGGGTATAACGCCGTTTCATGGAACGGTGCTACTGCATCCGGCAATACGGTCTCCAGCGGAATGTATCTCTACCGCGTTTCGGCTCAAATGAGCGACGGCCGTTCTTTCTCCGATACAAAACGCATGCTGTTATTGAAGTAAAAATTTGGTACACTCATCCCGTTCCGCACCCTGCCGCGGAACGGGATTTTTATTTGTACGGAGTCCTATGAAGAACCTTTATCTATTTTTGGCGTGTGTTATGATCACTCAATCTGCGGATGCACAATACTCACGGTCGTTATTCGATTCGTATGATCAATATCAATTCAGCGGCATATCATCCCGGCGTTTCAAGCACGCCGAACTGATGCAGCATCTGGACGTGCTCAGGAGTTCCCTTGGAAATCTTGTGACTGTCGAGAAGCTCGGCGAATCGGCGGAACACCGCTCCATCAATCTGCTGACGCTGGGCACAGGAAAGACGAAGATCTTCCTCTGGTCCCAGATGCACGGCGATGAACCGACCGCCACCATGGCGCTTCTCGATCTGCTGAATTATATCGCTCTCAATAGGAATTCCGCCGAGGTAAAGAAGATCCTTTCGGAGACGACGCTGCTCATCATCCCCATGCTCAATCCGGACGGTGCTGAACGGTTCCAGCGACGCACATCGCAGGGGATCGATATGAACCGCGATGCACTTCGGCTGCAGACACCCGAAGCCCGCATCCTGAAAGCGACTCGCGACCGATTCAATCCGGAGATTGGTTTCAATCTTCACGATCAGGATCCTCGGTATTCCGTGGGGGACAAAGGGACGGTGGCTGTCATTTCCCTCCTTGCCCCTGCCTATAATGTTGCGAAGAATGATAATGAGGTCCGCACCCGTGCCAAGAAGGTCGCATCGGAATTGACGCTCGTGTTGGAACAGTTCGTGAAGAATCATATCGGAAAGTATGATGATACGTTTGAACCGCGAGCGTTCGGGGATAATATCCAGAAATGGGGTACAAGCGTCGTGCTGATCGAAAGCGGCGGATGGAAGGATGACCCCGAGAAGATGTTCATCCGGAAACTGAATTGTGTCGGACTCCTCTCGGTATTTCACGCCGTTGCGACCGGATCGTATGAAAGGACGGGGACACAGCCGTACGAGAATATTCCGATGAACACAAAGAATCTGTTCGACATCATCATCGAGAAAGCGACGATCACATTCTCCGACGGACGTCCCCCGCTTACCGCAGATATCGCCGTCAATAAGGAAGAGGTCCGCACCGCTGAAGGTTCCCGGTGGGAGGGTAGAATTGTTGATTTCGGAGACCTTTCCGTGTTCTCTGCGAACGAGAAATTGGACGGCAAAAATGCGGTCTTCGACGGCACATTGGTCGAAATGAATGATATGGTGGACCTGAAGGATCTTCTGAAGAAATTGAAATGACATCGGACGAAATGAACGGTTGAACAAAAAGCGGGAATATTCTCGCTTTTTTGTTCACGATTATTTCAATTGATACTCCATATTACATTTCTTAAACTAAGGGCGAAGTCTCACAATATAGGAAAGGAATTGCGCCATGCCTGAGCAGATCATTACACCGGAACCCTCCACAGAGATGTCACTGAGCGATAAATTTGTCGGCATCCTCACCTCACCCGCAGAAGTGTTTCAGACCATCGTTGGAACTGAATCGAAGAAATCCAACTGGGCTGTCCCGCTGATGTTGTCGATCGTTGTCGGGATCATCTTCACGCTGGTCGTCTTTACGCAGCCGGCAATCCAGGACCAGATGGCCGACGCTCAAATGAAAGCCATGCAGCAGAATGTCGCTGACGGGAAAATGACGCAGGAGCAGATGGATATGGCAGTAGAACGGAATCCTGCGAAACCCGGTTCTCCGATGTTCCTGATCTTCGGTGCGATCGGTGTCTCGCTCGTTTCAGTCGTATCGTTGTATGCGTATTCCGGCGTCTATCTTCTCGCTGGAAAGCTGATGTATAAAACAGCGGCACCGTTCTCCAAAGTGCAGGAGGTCGTCGGGATGTCATTCTATGTTTCGATCGTTGGGGCACTGCTGAGCATGGTGATCATCGTGGCGATGGGCTCGCTGTATGCTTCGCTCAGTCCCGCGCTTCTCGTGGAGAATTTCGATCCGATGAACAAACAGCATAAATTGATGGCGGCAGTGAATCTGCTGGAATTTTGGTATCTGTTCGTTGTCGGTGTGGGACTTTCCAAGATCTGGAACACCTCTGTCGGAAAATCGGTCGGTCTTGTGGGAGGTGTATGGCTGGTGTGGACACTGATCAAAGTGTTCGGGAATTTCGGATTCTAATTCGCTTCAGAGGATCCCGGTCGGATCGACATCCACAATGATCTTCACATTCCGTGCTGCGGCACGGGGTTGCTCTTCTTTAATGACACGCGCTGCGGAATTCCGGGCGCGTGTCCCGTTTTTATCCGTCTCCTTGTCCGATTTGATGATGATCTGCCAGCGGAAATCATTCTTGATCTTTGAAAGTACGGCCGGTGCAGGTCCGAGGATCGATTCCCGCGGTATGAATGCTGAGAGTTTTTTCCCGAACACTGCTGCCGTTTCCTCTACGCTCTTTTCGATCCTTCCCTTGAACTCGATCAGGATCACTCTGGAGATCGGAGGATAGTTGATCGCACGCCGGAATTCGATCTCCTCCTGAAAGAATCCGAGGAAATCATGCTCACGGACATGTTTCATCGCATAGTGTCCCGGCTGCGATGTTTGGATGATCACTTCTCCCGCGAGGGTGCTCCGTCCGGCGCGTCCCGCCACCTGCGTAAGCAATTGAAAGGTCCGTTCAGCGGAACGGAAATCCGGCAGCATCATCTGTGTATCGGCAGAGATCACTCCGACCAGCGTCACTCTTGGGAAATCGAGTCCTTTGGCCACCATTTGCGTCCCCAGAAGGATGTCGGCTCCACCTTCGCCGAACTGACGGAGGATCTTCTCATGGGAACCCTTCTGTGACGTTGTATCCATATCCATCCTCAGGATCTTCGCTTCGGGGAAGAGTCCGGATAATTCCTGTTCCACCCGCTGAGTACCGAAACCATTCAGCGTGAATTCGAATCCGCTGCATTCCGGACAGACTGTCGGGGCCGGTTTGACCGTTCCGCAGTAATGACACCGCAGATGTTTCTTCGTGGCGTGGTACGTCATCGTCACATTGCACTGATCGCACTGTTCCACATGACCGCACGATGTGCATTCGGTGAAGGGAGCAAAGCCGCGACGGTTTTGGAGCAGAATGATCCCTTCCTTCTTTTCAAGCCGGTCCCGGATCTTCATTTCAAGAGTTGACGAGATGCTCCGTGAGAGGTTCTCGAATGCTTTCTTTCCCAGTTCCTTCGCCTGCTGTTTTGCCGCTGTGTAGAGTCGCTTCCGCTCATCCAGCATGTTCACAATGGTGACCGGGGGGAGGAATGCATTATCCGCGCGTTCGGGCAAGGACAATAATGTATATTTTCCGGAGAGTGCGTTGGAATAGGATTCCATCGACGGTGTTGCAGAACCCAGCAGGACTGTTGCGCGGTAAACGGCCCCGCGCATGATCGCGACGTCACGGGCATGGTAGCGCGGACTTGCATCGAATTGTTTGTAGGATGATTCATGTTCTTCATCCACGATTATGAGTCCGATATTTTTTAGCGGGGCAAACAATGCGGAACGCGGTCCGATCACGATGGAACACCGTCCCTCGCGCACCATCCTCCAGGCATCATACCGCTCTCCGTCTGACATTCTGCTGTGCATCCATACGACGAGGTCTCCGAAATGCAGCTGGAACCGTTTCACCGTCTGCGGTGTCAGTGAGATCTCCGGAATGAGCACGATCGCCGTTCTATTCTTTTTCAGCGTATGTCGGATGGATTCGATATAGACCTGTGTCTTACCGCTTCCCGTAATCCCATGCAGAAGGAATGTCTGCTGCGTCCCCGTATCGATCGACGATGTGATGCTGCCGATCGCCTCTGTCTGCCGTGGATTCGGCTGGATCATCAATCCTTTATTGATGTGGTCATCGGAAGCGAATTCTGCCCGCCGCAACGTTTCTTTCTGATACAGAGCGATCAGCGACCGCTGTTCGAAGGATCGTAATTGAGCCATCGACGCTGAATGCTTTTGCAAAAAAGTTTTCACGTCGGTTTCATCGTCCGTCAGTCCATTGATGGCGGACCACACTTCACTCTGTTTCTTGCTTCGGAAACTCTCTGTTTCGGAGCGGCGGAGTATTTTGAAGTACCATTCTTTCCTGACGGATGGTCTCCGAGAGGCGATCTCTTCGATCGTGATAGTGCCCGCAGCACTCATTTCGGACAGGACACTGTACAGGTTCTTGACACCCGATCTCTTTCTCAGTTGCTGCAGCGTCACGGCACTGTGCGAAAGGAGTGAAATGATCTTTTGATGAGTTGAACTTACGGCGGACCCTGCAATGGATGTTGCATTGAGTGTGATCATCCGTTTGCTGGACTGAGAGAGTCCGCTCGGCAAAAACAGCCGGACAGTTTCACCGAGTGGCGTATTATAGTAATCGGATATCCATTCTGCGAGGGAGAGGTCTTCGGTGCTGATCAGCGGTTTCAGATCCACAATATCAATGACAGCTTTCAATGCAGCCGTCGGCCGTTCTGCAGGGAAACCGGTGACGATACCGGTAAGTATCTTTTTGCCGAACGGTACGATCACAGCGGTGCCGGCGGAGACGACAGCGGTAAGCTGTTCCGGGACCGTATAAGTGAATTGCTGCGGAAGCGGAACAGGGAGAGCAACAGAGATCAAACGTAGGGTCATTTATTTCAGAAAAGGTTCCAGATAACGCAGAAATCGTTCGGTGGCGCCGCAGTTCTCATTCACGAACGTTGAACAGATCGTTCCGGATCTCTCGCGCAGGACTTCGTCATCCAGCAATGTCCGCAACGTTCGATAGAGAGTCTTATGGTCGCTGATGACGAATCCGCCGCCGCGTGCTGCGAGTTCCACCGCTTCCTGCGAGTTCGTA
The DNA here is from genome assembly GCA_943364975.1 of Synechococcus sp. UW140. GTDB lineage: Bacteria > Bacteroidota > Ignavibacteria > UBA10030 > UBA8401 > UBA8401. Next base: position 24,917 of record CALRIY020000038.1, on the reverse strand, counting down.
TGTTTGGGTCCATAGATCACCGGAACGCCGAAGACAGCGGGTTCCAGGACGTTATGGATCCCCTGTTGGAAACTCCCGCCGACATAGACGACGTTTGCATATTTATAGAGCGCAACAAGGATGCCGATGCTGTCGATCAGGATCACTTTCTCTCCGGCATAATTATTCAGTTCGGAGAATCGTCTGAAGGTGATCTTCCCGTTCAGTTTTGATTCGACTTCCTCAAGATGCTCGACAGTCGGTTCATGCGGAACGATGATCGTCAGCAGCGACGGGATGAGGTCCTGCAGTTTCAGAATCACGGGGATGATCACATCATCGTCTTCAGACCAGCTTTGTCCGACGATGAACACTTTTCTGTTGCCGATGATCGACGGCGAGAGAAGATTCTTCTGCCGCGCATCCGTACTGCGCAGCATTACCTGATCGAATCGTGAATCCCCGATGGCATCCATCACCGGATGTTCGGCGCCGAATTGGCGGAACGCATTCAGATCGTTCCGGGAGACGGTGAGGATGTGAGAGAAATTATTGTAGAGAGTCCGGTGAAAACTTCGCAGTATCGGAAGGACCCTTGCCGAATTCGCTTTCATCGTTGCATTGGCGATCATCGTCGGAATATTCTTCTCCCGCAGAGCAAAGATCATATTGGGCCAAATATCGTACCGCACCATTACGGCGGCATCCGGACGCACTGCATCAATGAACCGTCGGACATTTCGATAAGAGTCGAACGGGATATAGGAGATGATGCTCGCGGATTTGTAGTTCCTGGAATTATCGAAACCGGACGGAGAAAAAAAAGTGGCGACGATATCGATCCGGGGATCGCGCTGTTTGATCGCAGCGATGATCGGTTTTGCTTGTTCAAATTCTCCGAGAGAAGAAGCGTGGAACCAGATCCGTTTTGTGCCGGAAAGTTTTTCGATCTGCGACTGCAGATCGCGGAACAGATTTTTTCGGCCGTTGATCCCTCGTCTGATCTTTTTGTTCAGCAGGCCGCCGAGACGGAATACGAACCACAAGAGCGGGACAACAATGAAATTGTACAGGAACAGTGAGGGAGTCATAAGGGAATATTTCTTCAATATAGGGATAGCATGAATGGAGTGCAACGAATCGGAGTCCCTTCTCCGATTTCTGGAATCCTTAGTGTTTTGGAAGTCTATTCTTAAGGAATTTTAATGCATAAGAGGAAGAAAAACTTGACTTCTTACCAAGCATGTGTTATATTAGAAACTCTTCAATGAAACACGAAGAGATGTTCTTTGAGAAAAGTTTAAATTGGTGGTTGACAAACGGAAATAAATGTTGTATATTTGTAACCCGTTTGGAAACAAACCGACGGTAATTGTTCTTTGAAAATTTGTGTGTACGGCTCAACAGTCAAAACACTAGACGTTTCATTTATACAAATTCTCATAGTTGAAATAAAGAAATTTATTACAATGGAGAGTTTGATCCTGGCTCAGGACGAACGCTGGCGGCGTGCCTAACACATGCAAGTCTGGGAGAATTGGGTAGCAATATCCATTGTAAACCGGCGCACGGGTGAGTAATATATAGGTAATATGCCTTTTGGTCTGGAATAACCCCGCGAAAGCGGGGCTAATACCGGATGATGCAGCGATTCCGCATGGAGTTGCTGTCAAAGCTTCGGCGCCAAGAGATTAACCTGTATCCCATTAGATAGTTGGCGAGGTAACGGCTCACCAAGTCTGCGATGGGTAGCTGATCTGAGAGGATGATCAGCCACACTGGAACTGAGACACGGTCCAGACTCCTACGGGAGGCAGCAGTGAGGAATATTGCGCAATGGAGGAAACTCTGACGCAGCGACGCCGCGTGAAGGATGAAGGCCCTCTGGGTTGTAAACTTCTGTAGAGAGGGAAGAATTTCTCGTTTCGCGAGATTGACGGTACCTCTAAAGTAAGGGTCGGCTAACTACGTGCCAGCAGCCGCGGTAATACGTAGGACCCAAGCGTTGTCCGGATTTACTGGGTGTAAAGGGAGCGCAGGCGGATTATTAAGTCGATTGTGAAATCTTGCGGCTCAACCGCAAAACAGCAGTCGATACTGATGATCTTGAGTATGGAAGAGAGTGGCGGAATTCATGGTGTAGCAGTGAAATGCGTAGATATCATGAAGAACACCGGTTGCGAAGGCGGCCACTTAGTCCATTACTGACGCTCATGCTCGAAAGCGTGGGGATCAAACAGGATTAGATACCCTGGTAGTCCACGCCCTAAACGATGAATACTCGGTGTCGGGTCGCAAGATTCGGCGCCTAAGCAAACGCATTAAGTATTCCACCTGGGAAGTACGATCGCAAGGTTGAAACTCAAAGGAATTGACGGGGGCCCGCACAAGCAGTGGAGCATGTGGTTTAATTCGATGCAACGCGAAGAACCTTACCTGGGCTTGAAAGGCAAGATTCTAGACGATGAAAGTCGTTTACCCGCAAGGGGTCTTGTACAGGTGCTGCATGGCTGTCGTCAGCTCGTGCCGTGAGGTGTTAGGTTAAGTCCTGCAACGAGCGCAACCCCTACACTTAGTTGCCATCAGGTAATGCTGGGCACTCTAAGTGGACTGCCTACGCAAGTAGCGAGGAAGGTGGGGATGACGTCAAGTCCTCATGGCCCTTACGCCCAGGGCCACACACGTGCTACAATGGCCACTACAAAGGGTTGCCAAGGCGCAAGCCGGAGCTAATCCCAAAAAAGTGGTCTCAGTTCAGATTGTGGGCTGCAACTCGCCCGCATGAAGCTGGAATTGCTAGTAATCGCAGATCAGCACGCTGCGGTGAATACGTTCCCGGGCCTTGTACACACCGCCCGTCAAGCCATGGAAGCTGAGGGTACCCGAAGCCGCTGTGCTAACCGCAAGGAAGCAGGCGTCTAAGGTAAAATCAGTGACTGGGGCTAAGTCGTAACAAGGTAGCCGTATCGGAAGGTGCGGCTGGATCACCTCCTTTCTAAGGAGTTATGATACGCGAGTATCATATATTCAACTTTTGAAACGACGAAGCTTTGACTGTTCCGTACACACAAATTTTTGAAGTTCATGTAACTTACCGGGCCTATAGCTCAGTTGGTTAGAGCGCACGCCTGATAAGCGTGAGGTCAGTAGTTCAAATCTACTTAGGCCCACGTATTTTAATCAGAAACTTTAGCTGACAGGGTTATGGGGCTATAGCTCAATTGGGAGAGCGCCTGCCTTGCACGCAGGAGGTTAACGGTTCGATCCCGTTTAGCTCCACTAGCAACAAATGTTCTTTGACAAATTGAATAGAAGCAGTTGAAACGAGACGCAGTAATTCGTGGTCGCAAGACGATGAATAAAAAGTCTCTTATTAGACGCTTTTCATATGTGGTCTTAACAAGTTTATTGATGCACTGTAGTATATTTGTATTCAATAAAGATTTTTGGTTAAGTTACTAAGAGCGTGCGGTGGATGCCTTGGCACGAAAAGGCGATGAAGGACGCGGTTACCTGCGATAAGCGTCGGGGAGGCGGAAGCAGCCTTTGATCCGACGATTTCCGAATGGGGCAACCCACCTGGCGTTATGGCCAGGTACTTTGCGCTGAATACATAGGCGCAATAGAGCAAACCGGGAGAAGTGAAACATCTCAGTAACCCGAGGAAGAAAAAGAAATATCGATTTCCTGAGTAGCGGCGAGCGAAACGGAATCAGCCTAAACTGATGTGCACGTAAGGATGCGACCGTTGTGCACACGGTGTTGTGGGACTTTCAGATTGTATCGCTTATCAATCATAGAGTCACAAAATAACATAGTAGTTGAATGTTCTGGAAAGTTCAGCCATAGAGGGTGATAGCCCCTTAAACAAAACTATGTTGTCTCTAGAAAGTATCCCGAGTAGCACGGAGTAAGTGGAATTCTGTGTGAATCTGTGAGAACCATCTCATAAGGCTAAATACTCTTTCGTGACCGATAGTGAACCAGTACCGTGAGGGAAAGGTGAAAAGAACCCTTAAGAAGGGAGTGAAATAGTACCTGAAACCGCATGCTTACAAACGGTAGTAGGAAGTCTTGTATCTTCGGATACAAGAGGACTGACTGCGTGCCTTTTGCTTAATGAGCCTACGAGTTGCTCGTACGATGCAAGGATAAATTTCTAAGAAATGAATCCGTAGCGAAAGCAAGTCCTAATCGGGCGAACATAGTATCGTGCGGCAGACGCGAACCCGTGTGATCTACCCTTGGTCAGGATGAAGTGACGGTAAAACGTCATGGAGGTCCGAACTGATGTGGGTTGAAAACCGCTCGGATGAACTGAGGGTAGGAGCGAAAGACCAATCAAACTCGGAGATAGCTCGTACTCCCCGAAATAGCTCTAGGGCTAGCCTCAAGTTATAGTATTGCGCAGGTAGAGCACTGATTGGGCTAGGGCCGTCACAACGGTACCAAACCCAGACAAACTCCGAATTGCGCTAATATGTTTCTTGGGAGTCAGGCGACGAGGGATAAGCTTCGACGCCAAAAGGGAAACAACCCAGACCACCAGCTAAGGTCCCAAAATCGACGTTAACAGAGAAAGGATGTTGAGTTGCTCAGACAACTAGGATGTTTGCTTAGAAGCAGCAATCATTTAAAGAGTGCGTAATAGCTCACTAGTCAAGCGACTTAGCGCCGACAATTCTCGGGACTAAAACGTCGTACCGAAGCTGTGGACACCGCATTTATGCGGTTGTGGTAGGGGAGCATTCCATGCTGCATCGAAGGTGACAGGTGACTGTTGCTGGAGCGCATGGAAACGCAGATGTAGGCATAAGTAACGATAAGAAATACGAAAAATATTTCCACCGAAAATCTAAGGTTTCCTGAGCAACGTTAATCGTCTCAGGGTTAGCCGGACCCTAAGGTGAGGCCGAAAGGCGTAGCCGATGGAAAACAGGTGAATATTCCTGTGCTTGTTTGTATTCGTTTGATCATAAGGAGTGACACAGAAGTGAACTTCAGCCACCTAATGGATGGTGGTTTAACCGCGTAGGGTGGGTCTGTTGGTAAATCCGCAGGCCTGTTAAACCGAGACGGGAATAGGGCGCTCGCAAGAGCCATAACTGAAGCTAATCAGGCTGTCGAGAAAATCTTCGTATGAGAGAATGCAAACAAACCGTACCGCAAACCGACACAGGTAGATGAGTTGAATATACTAAGGTGCTCGAGTGAGCCGTGGTTAAGGAACTCGGCAAACTGACTGCGTAACTTCGGGATAAGCAGTGCCCATTGTACGTTGCTGTGTACAACAGCTGCGGAAATGGGTCGCAGTGAAACGGGCCAAGCGACTGTTTAACAAAAACACATGTCTCTGCTAAGACTTTATGTCGACGTATAGGGACTGACACCTGCCCGGTGCTGGAAGGTTAAGGAAGGGGGTTAGCGCAAGCAAAGCTCTCGACCGAAGCCCCAGTAAACGGCGGCCGTAACTATAACGGTCCTAAGGTAGCGAAATTCCTTGTCGGGTAAGTTCCGACCTGCACGAATGGTGTAACGACTTGGTCACTGTCTCAACCACGGGCTCGGTGAACTTGTGGTACCGGTGAAGACGCCGGTTACCCGCATATGGACGGAAAGACCCTATGCACCTTTACTGCACCCTATTATTGGGTTCGGACAAAGCATGTGTAGCATAGGTGGGAGACTGTGAAGTCGGGGCGCTAGCTTCGATGGAGTCAACAGTGAAATACCACCCTTGCTTTGTTGGAATTCTAACCTAGTACCGTAATCCGGTACAGGAACAGTGATAGGCGGGTAGTTTGACTGGGGCGGTCGCCTCCTAAATTGTAACGGAGGCTCTCAATGGTCCCCTCAGCACGGTTGGTAATCGTGCGGCGAGTGTAAAAGCACAAGGGGGCTTGACTGCGAGACGGACAAGTCGAGCAGGTACGAAAGTAGGATTTAGTGATCCGTTGGTTCCAAGTGGAAGGGCCAACGCTCAAAGGATAAAAGGTACGCTAGGGATAACAGGCTGATCTTGCCCAAGAGTTCATATCGACGGCAAGGTTTGGCACCTCGATGTCGGTTCATCGCATCCTGGGGCTGGAGAAGGTCCCAAGGGTTTGGCTGTTCGCCAATTAAAGCGGTACGTGAACTGGGTTCAGAACGTCGTGAGACAGTTCGGTCCCTATCCTATGCGGGCGCAGGAAATTTGAGGAGTCTCGTTCTTAGTACGAGAGGACCGGAATGAACGGACCGACGGTGAATCTGTTGTCACGCCAGTGGCATTGCAGAGTAGCCACGTCCGGATGGGATAAGCACTGAAAGCATCTAAGTGCGAAACCCGCTCCAAGATAAGATTTCCCTGGGGCTTGCCCCCTAAAGAATCCAAGGAGATGACTTGGTTGATAGGCTACAGATGTAAACGCAGTAATGCGTGAGTCGAGTAGTACTAATAATTCGTGAGACTTGCCAATTCTTTTTTGAATACAATTATCACGTGCATCAATAAACTTATAAGATCATCATATGAGCTTCTATTCAGTTTGAATTATACATTCAGGTGTTTTTGTCGCGGGTGTTACACCTCTTCCCATTCCGAACAGAGAAGTTAAGCCCCGCTGAGCCGATGGTACTGCATGGGTAACTGTGTGGGAGAGTAGGTCGATGCCTGATTTAATATAAGATCCCGTCGTGCGCAAGCTTGACGGGATTTTTTTTTGTCTTCTTCGTAAGGAGAGAAGACAAACAATAAAAAGTATTTTTGTTCCGAGCATTAAATCATTACCTTACTGAAAATTTCCGTCCACCATCAGTGTGCTGATCATGAAAGTTCTAATTACCGGAATCGGCGGATTTGCCGGCAGTCATCTTGCCGATTATATCGCAGCCCATTCTGATGCACAGATCTTCGGTATTCTCCGTGACCTGGAGAAAAATGATAATCTCCGCCAATTGGAAGGGTCCGTCGATCTCACAACGTGCGAGATCACGGACTTTCAATCCATCTTCAAAGTGATCAAGGATGTAAAACCGGATATTATCTTTCATGTGGCCGGACAGGCTTTCGTGCCGAGTTCTTTTGAACATGCAGCGGAAACATTCAAGACCAACGTGATCGGCACGATCAATATCTTTGAGGCAGTGAAAGCAAGCGAGATCTCTCCGCGCATTATTGTGGTCACATCCGGAGAAGTATACGGCGAGACCTTCGGACTCCCCGCACTGCACACCGAGCAATCGATCCCCCAGCCGGTGAATCCGTATGCGGCAAGCAAGACCAGCGTCGATTATATCGCTCAGACATACAAGAAATATGAAGGATTGAATATCGTTGTCGCTCGTCCCTTCAATCATACCGGTCCGCGTCAAAAACCGAATTTTGTCTGTTCGTCACTCGCAAAACAGATCGTCACCATTCAAAAGAGTCATGCACCGAAGATACTGCGTGTCGGTAACATCAAAGCACGGCGCGACTTTACCGATGTCCGAGACATTGCACGCGGATATTGGATGCTTTCACAGATCGATAACAAGTCCAATTATATCTTCAATCTTTGCTCCGGCAGAATATTCGCCATCGAGGATATCATCAAATTGTATGAAGAGATCACCGGTGAAAAATTCGAACTGCATGTTGAACCCAAAAGACTTCGAGGGTATGATATTCAACTGCTCGCCGGAAACGCCAGCGCTGTGAACCATTCGATCGGCTGGAAAGCCGAGATACCTTTAAAACAAACTCTCACCGATCTCTTGGAATATTGGAATCATAAGGAAATCAATCATGTCTAAAGTAGCTCTCATCACCGGTATCACCGGACAAGACGGATCATACCTTGCAGAATTACTGCTTGAAAAGGGATATGAAGTACACGGCGTCATCCGCCGGAGCAGCTCATTCAACACCGGCCGGATCGACCACATTTATAATGATCCGAAATATGCAGGATCGAAATTCTTCCTTCATTACGGCGACGTGACCGATACAAGCAACATCAATAGGCTGCTGGAGAAGATAGGACCGGCTGAGATCTACAATCTCGCCGCACAGAGTCATGTGAAAGTCTCATTCGAAGTTCCTGAATACACGGCTGAAGTGGACGCTGTCGGTACGCTTCGTTTCCTTGACGCGATCCGGGAAACAGGCATTGTCACAAAATTCTATCAGGCATCGACCAGTGAACTATACGGAAAAGTACAGGAGATCCCGCAATCCGAGAAGACCCCGTTCTATCCGCGGAGTCCCTACGGCGTTGCGAAACTCTACGGCTATTGGATCATAGTGAATTATCGGGAAGCCTATAACATCTTTGCCTGTAATGGTATCCTGTTCAATCATGAATCCCCGCGCCGCGGAGAAACATTCGTTACGCGCAAGATCACGATGGCGGCGGCAAAGATCAAATTGGGACTGCAGGATAAGCTGACGCTCGGCAATCTGAACTCAAAGCGTGACTGGGGCTATGCTCCAGAATACGTTGAAGGGATGTGGAGGATGCTGCAGCGCGACACGCCGGAGGATTTCGTCCTGGCGACCGGGGAGACACATGAAGTTCGGAAGTTTGTGAATGCTGCATTCAATGAGCTGGGGATCGAACTGCGCTGGGAAGGTGAAGCGGAGAAAGAACAGGGGATCGATACAAAGACCGGAAAAGTGCTTGTTGCCGTCGATCCTAAGTATTACCGGCCGACGGAGGTCGATCTGCTGATCGGCGATGCATCCAAAGCGAAGACGATGCTCGGATGGGAAGCGACGACAAAATTTGCGGACCTTGCCCGGCTGATGGCAAAAGCGGATTATGAACTGGTGAAGAAACGGGGATATTGATTTGGATACGACTGCAAAGATCTTTGTTGCCGGTCATCGCGGACTTGTCGGATCTGCGATACTGCGTTTGCTGAAGGAGCGCGGATTCTCGAATATTGTGTCACGGACAAAAAGTGAACTTGATCTCTCCAATCAACATGCCGTCAAGGTATTCTTTGAACAGGAGAAGCCTGAATATGTATTCCTTTCTGCAGCGAAGGTCGGCGGTATCCAGGCGAATAATACTTATCCGGCTGAATTCATCTACGAGAATCTGTCCATCCAGAACAATGTGATCCACTTCTCGCATTTAAACGGAGTGAAGAAACTCTGCTTCCTCGGAAGTTCCTGCATCTATCCTAAGATGGCGCCGCAGCCGATGAAAGAGGATTATCTGCTGGACGGAAAGCTTGAACCGACGAATGAACCGTACGCAGTGGCGAAGATCGCCGGTATTGAGATGGCAAAATCCTATAACCGGCAATATGGAACGAACTATATCTCCGTGATGCCGACCAATCTGTACGGTCCGAACGATAATTTTGATCTGCAGAATTCGCATGTGCTTCCGGCGCTGATCAGAAAATTCGTGGAAGCCAAAGAGAGCGGTCAGCCATCGGTGGTGCTGTGGGGCACGGGAAAACCGCGAAGGGAATTCCTGTATGTGGATGATATGGCAGATGCCTGTATCTTTCTGATGAACACGTATGACGGTAATGAATTTGTGAACATCGGCACCGGCGAGGATGTCACGATCCTTGATGTAGCGAAGATGATCAAAGAGATCGTGGGATACGACGGCATGCTGGAATTCGATGCATCCAAACCGGACGGGACTCCGAGGAAGCTGCTGGATGTTTCACGGATCAACGCGCTGGGGTGGAAAGCAAAAGTACCGCTGCGTGAAGGATTGGAAAAAGCGATTGATTGGTATAAAAAGAACAGAGTAAAATAAAAAATGTTCCGTGCCGGGATTTGAACTGAGCCCCAATTTTTCGTATCTTTAAGCGTGATGAACTGGGTAAGGAGATCCCGAGAACTATCGGGATCTCAAGCCGAGTGAACCGGCAATCGACTCAGAATATAGCACGACTTTTCATCCGGGGCTGTAGCTCAGTTTGGGAGAGCGATTCGTTCGCAACGAATAGGTCGTCGGTTCGATCCCGATCAGCTCCACAAGAAAATGGAAAATTAAAAAATTGCCAGATCGATGCAATTTTCTAATTTATAAATTGTTCAAGTTATAGATTTATTGCCAAGCCCTGTACAACTTTACGTTAGACAATCCTGCCAGGTCCGGAAGGAAGCAACAGCCTCTAATGAAGAGTGTGATGCAGTAAGCTTGGCATTTTTATTTTAAACATCATGTTCTACGTATATATTCTTATAAGCAATATTGACGGGTCATTATATACAGGGCAAACGCACGATCTACGGAAGCGAATATTACGGCATAATAAAGGGTATGTGCATTCAACGAAGCGGAAGATACCATACACACTAGGATATTTTGAAATATACTCGACGAGGGCAGAAGCGATGTGGCGAGAATGGGAACTGAAAACTAAAGTCAATACACAGCAAAAGAAAAAACTGATTGATGGTTTTGATAGAGATTTGATCAAGACCATTCTTACGGATTAACATTAGTGCCGCTTCTGCGGGTAAGACAATCCTGCCACGTCCGGCCTACGGCTCGTAGAGAAGGAAGCAACAGCCTCCCTACGGGTCTATCGACCCGTAGGGTCGTAGACTAATGAAGAGTGTGATGCAGCCCAAAGGGTCGTTGATAAGCTTGGCATTTTTATTTTATTATCCTTCCCACTTCGTTGAGATTCATTCCTGAACTCTATCTCATCCCACTCATCCCAACGATTTAAAAACGGCGATGCCGCAGAACCATTTGGAAACCTCCAGTGATCTCTGCGGCATCAATGTTGTTGACCCGGATTATAAGATAGCGTTGAACTCCTGAGCAAATTTTTCTTTGGACTGCAGTCCGATCAGTTTTTTTACGATCTTCCCGTTCTTATCGACATAAAAAGTGGTCGGATATCCACGCAAACCGCCGAAGGCCTCTTCCAGGTCCCCATTGTCGATCACGATCTGATATGTCATCTTCTTTTCTTTGGCAAAGTCCGATACCAGCGTCAACGCATCATCATCCCTGTCCGCTGAGATGCCGATGATGAGTCCTCCTTTAGCGGTGAACTCATCATTCAATTCGATAAGATCCGGGATCTCTTTTACGCAGGGACCGCACCAGGTTGCCCAGAAGTTGACCAGGACCGGCTTCCCTTTCGAAATTTCCGCAAAGGACTGCTGAACGCCATTGGCATTGGTCCATGTGAAGTTGGGCGCCATTCCTTCCGCGGATTTTTCAGAAGAGCTCATGACCGAGACATTGGCGACTGCCTTTGCAGATGCTGCGGGTGTCGTTGATGGCGACTGTTCTTGCTTTGTTTGTCCGCAGGAGGTGAGCCAGAGAACAGTGAGTGTCAGTACTGCGATAAAGAAGTGTTTCATTCCTTGAGATCCTTTTCAGTAAGAAGAGCGATCATCTGTTCTTTTTTCATGCTGCTGACAGCGGAACAGAGAGTATTTTTGTATCGCCACATGACCAGCGTGGTCGAATCGGACATCTCGCGGATGTACCAGTCCGTCCGTTTCAATTCTTCCCGTGCCTCTTCCGGTAACCCGATCTTCGTGCCGTTCATCGCATCATTCATCGATGCCTGATAAATATAGATGATATCTTTTCCATCGACCTGATACACCACATGAGCGAGTTTGATGCCGTTGAAATCGGAGAGGACCGCCGCGCACGAATTGCATCCTTTCATCCTCGGAACATTCACATCGAACGATACCGATTTTGCAAGGAACGACCGGACATCATCCTCGGAGCTGACGAGCTGGGGCTTGATGGCTCCGCCGATCACTGCCTGATAGTTCTTCATGGATTGGGAGATGATGTTCGCATCCTCCGTCATACCGTTGGAGGGGATGAAGAGGGAATAGATGCCGACTGCCACGACGGCCAGAGCAACAAAGACAACGGCGGGATTCAGTTTGAATCCGAATAACTGCTTGAACCAGGAAGAGTTCGAGGAATTGAGCGTTGAATTGATGATGGAATAATAGACTTCTGATGGGACGCTTTGACGGTGCAGTTTTGAGTGAACGGCATCCTTCGTTGCCTGCATGGACTGGAATTCAAAACTGCAATGCGGACAGACCTGCGCATGCTCCATCAATTCCTTCGTCCGCTCTTCCGACAGACGATGGTCGACGATCTCGCAGACACATTCTTTGAATTCATTGCATTTCACGATGACACCTTTTCCCTGTTAGTCCTGAACATCCTTTTTGATGAAACCGCGGTCTTTCGCATAATCATAGAGCCGCGCATATAATAACTTTCTTCCTCTGTGAAGTCTCGAGCGCACAGTGCCGACCGGAATTTGGAGGAATTCTGCGATCTCTTCGTATGCGAGACCTTCAATATCGCAGAGGATCACGACAGTTCTGAACTCTTCAGGCAGGATCTCGAGCGCTTTGGAAACATCGTCATCAAGAAGTTGACCGAAGATCTTCTGCTGCAGATCGTTGTCGTCGCTGTTCTGATCCCGAATGAGATTGTAATATCCTTCGATCTCCTCATAATCGACCTTGTCCGGTTCTTTCGATTCCTTCCGGTACAGGTTGATATATGTATTCTTCATTATTCTGAACATCCAGGCCCGTAAGTTCGTTCCTTGTTCGAACTTGTCCCAAAACCGATAGGCCTTCAGATAAGTTTCCTGCAAAAGGTCGTTCGCATCCTCTTTGTTCCCGGTCATTCGAAGTGCGTAGTTATATAACACTTCCATATGAGGGAGAGTCTGCTGCTCGAATTCCTTATGCTTGGGATCCTGTTGTATGACCGCGGAGATGATAGGAAACATTCAGTAATTTTGCTGTTTTCCTCCGCAGATGCTTTGATAACAGCGGCTAGAGGGGTGCAAGTTCCAAAAAATGTGGATTGAACTGCATTAACTTACCAAAAACTTGGATGAGTTTCAACCTGGGCATTTTTGAGATGAAATGTCATCTTGCTCAGGGGTGGGAAGATTACTATATTAATCCACTTATTTGATCCGGTTCAATGAAACAACTCCGCTTTTACCCGCTTTCTGCGATGTATGGTTGTTCTTCACACCGATCATCATGTTCCAATCCATGAATTAATCATCGTTACACCTAACATCCATAGTGAAAATATTATGAAAATTTCCATCCCCAAAGAGAACTCAGCGGTTGAATTGCGTGTGCCGGTTCTTCCTTCAACAGTTGAGAAATTGGTGAAAAAAGGGGCTGTGATCTCTGTTGAAGCAGGGCTCGGAGCATCCCTCGGCATCACCGATGCAGAATATACGAAGGCAGGTGCGACCGTAGAAAAAATGCGGAAGAAACTGCTCGCATCCGGCGACATCGTCCTGCGGCTGCGCAAACCGGAAACGAAAGAACTGGCGCTGATGAAAAAAGGTGCGATCCACATCAGCTATCTCGATCCATTCAATGAATCGGCGCTGATCGCAGACATGGCGAAGAAGAATTTCTCAGCCATTTCCATGGAAATGATCCCGCGATCCACGCGGGCTCAGAAAATGGACGCATTGAGTTCCCAGGCAAGCCTTGCAGGCTATGCTGCGGTGGTCGTTGCGGCGGACAATCTTCAAAAGATCTTTCCGATGATGATGACCCCGGCCGGCACAATCCAGCCGTCCAAAGTATTCATTATTGGCGCCGGTGTGGCGGGTCTGCAGGCGATCGCGACAGCAAAGCGGCTCGGAGCGAAGGTCGATGCGTTCGATACGCGGCCGGTCGCGAAGAGTGATGTTCTCTCCCTCGGTGCAAAATTCGTGGAAGTGGACCTTGGTGAGACGGGTCAGACCGCACAGGGATACGCAAAAGCGCTGACTGAAGAGCAGCTCCAAAAACAGCGTGAAGTGATGAAACAGTACTGCGCACAGGCGGATGTGGTGATCACAACGGCTCAGGTGTTCGGACGCAAAGCACCGGTGATCGTGACGAAAGAAATGGTCGCTGCGATGAGACCGGGAAGTGTTGTGGTCGATCTTGCCGTGGAGACCGGAGGGAATGTGGAAGGCTCCGTCGCCGGAAAGACCGTGAATGTGAACGGCGTGCAGATCATCGGCATCAAGAATATGCCGGCGCGGGTTGCGATGAACGCGAGTCTGATGTATTCCAACAACCTGTTCAATCTGCTGGATGAGTTCTGGAACAAAGAGACGAAGCAGTTCGATCTGAAATTGGACGACGATATCATTAAGAGCTGCCTGATCACGCACGGCGGAAAGATCGTCCACCCGACGTTCGCAGCGAAGAAAACCGAAAAAAAATAATCCGGATGCTCCCGTCCCGACCCGGGACCGGGACATTCAATGATCCTTTTAGGAGAACATATGCAAATAGAACTTATCTACATCCTCATTCTGGCAGGGTTTGTCGGATTTGAGATCATCAAGAAGGTCACACCAACGCTCCATACCCCGTTGATGTCGGCCACGAATGCGATCTCGGGCATTTCGCTCGTCGGTTCGCTGGTGGCGGCAGGGAGCGATCATTTCACGGGACAGGTCCTCGGCTTCATCGCCGTCACGGCGGCAACGATCAACGTCGTCGGCGGGTTCATGATCACGGAACGGATGCTGAAGATGTTCAAGAAGAAGGAGAAGAAATCATGAACTATGCAATGGAAATTGTCTATCTGATCTCTTCGTTCCTCTTTATCATGGGTCTGAAAGGACTCAGCCATCCCGAATCCGCGCGACGCGGAATGCACATGGCGGAACTCGGTATGCTCTTCGCCGTTGTCGGAACACTGGTCGGCGGAAAGATCGTCACCTGGGAATGGATCATCACCGGTGTCGCGATCGGATCTGCGATCGGCGCCGCCATGGCGATCTTCATGCCGATGACGGCAATGCCGCAGCGAATTGCACTTTCACACGCATTCGGTGCATTGGCAGCAGTGCTGGTAGGTGTGAACGAATACATTGAAAAAGGTCACATGGGTGAACTGACCAACGGTCTGATGAGCGCTCTCGGATTTGAAGTGCTCTTCGGCGCGTTGACTGTCACCGGAAGTTTGATGGCGTTCTTTAAACTGAACGAGATGATCAAAGGAGCACCGATCACCTATAAAGGACAGAATGCAGTCAATATCTCCCTGTTCCTCGTTGCGGTCTGTATGTTCGTCTATCTGATCTTTTTCCCGTATGATTACACGGTGTTCTATGCGATGATCGCCGCTTCGTTCCTGATCGGCGTCTTCATCGTGCTGCCGATCGGCGGGGCGGATATGCCGGTGGTGATCTCGCTGATGAACTCGTATGCAGGTCTTGCCGCAGCTGCGACAGGATTTGCGATCGACAATAAAGTGCTGATCATCGCGGGCTCGCTGGACGGTTCGTCCGGATTCATTCTCTCCATCATCATGAGCAAGGCGATGAACCGCTCCTTCGGGAATGTTCTGTTCGGCGCCGTCGGTTCTCCGCAGGTGGAAACAGCGGGACTTGCCGAAGCGCGTCCGATCACCAAATTCGGGATCGAAGATACGAAGTTCGTCCTGGAACAGGCCGAGCGCGTCGTTATCGTTCCCGGGTACGGAATGGCGGTCGCACAGGCGCAGCATGCCGTGCGTGAGCTGAGCGATGAGCTGGAGAAACGGAAGATCAAAGTGGAATTTGCGATCCATCCGGTGGCCGGGCGTATGCCGGGACACATGAACGTGCTGCTCGCGGAAGCGAACGTTTCGTATGATCAGCTGCTGGAAATGGAAATGATCAATCCGACAATGGATTCGGTGGATGTGTGTATCGTGATCGGTGCGAACGACGTGGTGAATCCGGCTGCTCGGACGGAAAAATCGAGTCCGATCTACGGTATGCCGATCATCGATGTGGACAAAGCAAAGACCGTGATCGTGATGAAACGCTCGATGGCGACCGGATTTGCCGGCATCGAGAATCCGCTCTTCTACGAGCCGAATACGAAGATGCTGTTCGGTGACGCCAAGAGTGTGATGCAGGAACTCGTGGCGGAATTCAAAAAAGTATAACACGAGCATCGAGTGATAAAAGGGGACGCATTGTATGCGTCCCCTTATTTTTTTATGGAGACGCCGGACCGGTAGCGGAAGATCCTTCGGAACAGTCACTCTGCTCAAAATCAGAATATTATCATGCTGAAATATTGCAGAACAATAGCGATCCAAATTGTGACCATCGTGCTGATGAACGGCTGCGGTTCACCTCCGGTCCTTCAGCAAGGAGGGAGCGGGGATGATTTTCCCCGTGCAGAACGGGAATTCCGCGCAGTGTGGGTGGCCACGGTCGCGAATATCGACTGGCCGAGCAAACCGGGATTGACAACGGAAGAACAGCAGAAGGAAGCGCTGGCGATCCTCGACACCGCCGCCGCATTGAATATGAATGCGGTCGTACTGCAGGTGCGGCCGCATGCCGATGCACTCTATGAAAGCCGACGGGAGCCATGGTCATATTACCTTACGGGCGAACATGGGAAAAGACCCGAACCGTTCTATGATCCGCTGACATTCTGGATCGATGAAGCGCATAAACGAGGGATGGAGCTGCACGCGTGGTTCAATCCGTACCGTGCGCTGCTGACCGGAGGCCGCCCGATCCCTGAATCTTCGATCGTCAATCAGCGACCGGATCTTGCCAAGAAGATCAATGACGGAATGTACTGGCTCGATCCATCGATGAAAGAGACGCAGGATATCTCCTATAACGTTGTGATGGATGTGGTGAAGCGGTATGATGTGGACGGGATCCACTTCGATGATTATTTTTATCCGTACAACGACGGGAAATTCCCGGATGATGAACAGTGGAGCAAAGCGCAAGCATCGGATTCTTCGCTCACGCGAGAAGATTGGAGACGATCGCATGTGAACACGTTCATTGAACGAATCTATCGGGGAATTAAAACAGAAAAGAAAAATGTAAAATTCGGATTGAGTCCGTTCGGCATCTGGCGTCCGAAGAATCCGCCTTCCATCGCCGGGTACGATCAATACAACATGCTCTATGCCGATGCGAAATTATGGCTGAACAACGGATGGGTCGATTATTGGACGCCGCAGTTGTACTGGCCGGTGAATCAGATCCCGCAGAGTTTTCCGGTGCTGCTGGGATGGTGGACGAAGGAGAATACGATGAAGCGGAATCTCTGGCCGGGGATGATCATCAGCAGACCGAAAGAGGAGCGGACGGCGGATGAGATCTTCAATCAGATCATGATCACGCGCGGTTTCGTCCCCGAAGGACCGGGTCACATCCACTTCAGTATGAAATCGTTCATGCGGGACAGCAGCGCAGTCAATACTATGCTGAGGAGCGGACCGTATAAACGGCCGGCGATTGTTCCATCGTCACCATGGCTTGATGACCGAAAGCCCGGTATGCCGTCCATCACCACATCTTCGGCAAATGATTCACTCATTATTGAATGGACCCCTGCCAATACCGATGAGATGTTCCGCACGATCATCTATTATCAGTACAACGGCATTTGGGATTACACCGTGACCGCCGGCGGGAAACAACGGACAGCACTTCCGCTGAACAAGATCGTGAAAAAAGAGACACGCCTGTCAACGGGCGAAAGAACGATATCAGAGAGCACGGAGAATCTGACATCCGCCGCTGTTTCGATCGTGAACAGAATGGGGAATGAAAGCAGTGTAGTACCGATTAACGTAACGACCATCGAGCCGAATCACTGAGGGGTTGGAGATTTTCTCGTCATTCGAAAGCGCGTTTGCGGCCACAAAACACTACCATCACAAATTTTAATACTTCTTTAGATCACTAATCAAAAATATTTAATGAAAATCATTCTCAGTCTCTTCGTCATTCTCTGTTCCACCGCAGTTGCTCAAACCACGATCTTCACTGAAACGCTCGGCACTCCAAGTGCGACCACCGTGATCGCTGATTATGAAACAGCCAATGGTTTTGACAATGATGATCTGACGATGACCAGCGGCGGCGCAGCGAACTCCTCCGACGTCCGTTCGAACAGCACGTCGTCCACCGGATATGCGGGTGCTTCCGGCGGAGGTCAGATCTATTTTACTGCGGCGGCCGGGGTTGGTGTGCCGACCGATGAGCGCGGATTTGCCATCGAAGGGATCAACGCAGCATCGTTCACTTCCTTGAAACTGAATTTTGCCGTCCGAAAAGAAGGGGGTTCGGGGACCGGCTTCGGAACTCTTGTCGTACTGTTCTGGGACGGTGCGGCCTATCAGCCGGTGACCGTGACAGGGCTGCCCCCCTCAACGAATGCGGTAGGATGGTATCTTATCTCCAGTGTACCGCTCCCTCCGGCAGCGCAGATCAACGGATTGAAGATCAAATTCGTGAAAAGCGGTTCGATCGCGTTCCGCATGGATGATATCTCGCTCGTATCGGATTCCACGACCGGCGGAGGAGACGACGACACGACAACAACCAATATCACAGTTTCCGCTTTGTCGCTTTCATTCGGTCAGGTCAATACTGTTCCGACACCGTCACAGAATTTTACCGTGAGCGGATCAATGCTGACGGATAATATTGTGATCACACCTCCCGCACAATTCCAGATCTCCCAGAATAATTCGACGTGGGGATCTGCTCCGGTCATTTTGACCCACAGCGGCGGAAGCGTTCCCGTGACGACGATCTATGCCCGGTATAATCCATCCGCCGAGGGAACGCATTCGGGAGATATCACAATCACCAGCACCGGTGTTGCTTCGCAGTCGGTCGGATTGAGCGGCGTCTATTCCACCGCTGCGCCGCCGCCGACACAATCCGGTTATTACGGCACCGCCTACAGACTGACGGGACAAGCATTGAGAACTGCGCTACACAATATCATCGACGGTCATTCGGCAGTAAGCTACGACGGACTGTACAATGCGTTCATCTCCACCGACTCGAAACCGAACGGTAAAGTGTGGGACATCTACTCCGATATTCCCGGAGGAACACCGCCGTATGAGTACATTCACAATCAAAGAAAATGCGGAAGCTATACCGGAGAGAACAGCTGTTATAACCGTGAACATTCATTCCCGGACAGCTGGCTTGGACAGACCAATCCGGCGCGGAGCGATCTTTTCCATATGTATCCGACCGATGGGTACGTGAATAACAGAAGAAGCAATTATCCATTTGGTGTAGTCACCAGTCCCACATGGACATCACTCAATGGCAGTAAGGTTGGAGCGAATTCATTTTCCGGTTACAGCGGAACAGTCTTCGAACCTCTCAATGAATATAAAGGAGATCTTGCGCGGTCAATGATGTATATGTCTGTCCGCTATTATACCGAGGACGGCGGATTCGGCAGCAGTCCTGCCACGAACAAATCGGATCTGGAGCCGTGGTATGCAAATTTGATGTATACCTGGCATCAGCAGGATACGGTCTCGACGAAAGAAGTGAACCGAAACGGGGCGATCTTCACGATCCAAAAGAACAGGAATCCGTTCATTGACCATCCGGAGTTTGCGGCGGAACTGTGGTTCCCGACGATGGCGCCGTCCGTTGTGTCCGTAAAACAGATGAATGCAACGACACTGCTGATCGATTTCTCCCGAGTGCTCGATTCCACCACAGTGTTGAATACAGCAAACATCGATTTCGGCGCATCCGGAACGGCAACGAAAGTGATCTTCGGTGTGAACGAGGATTACTCGAGGATCCTTGTGGAGAAGGGAAATCTTGCAGCCGGGACGAATTATTCCATCCAGCTGAAGAACGTGAAGAGTATCAACGCGATTGCGATGAACGATACGGCGGTTTCCATTAAAACGTCCGGGACAGCGGGAGTACTGAACGAGAATTCTGTGCCGAACAGCTTCATGCTTCTGAGGAATTATCCGAATCCGTTCAATCCTGCAACGACGATCGTATTTTCCGTGCCGGTCACCGGCGAAACGCATTTGCGTGTGTTCAACATGCTTGGGCAGGAAGTGGCGGCGCTGTTCAACGGAAGTGCGAACGCTGACGAACAGTATTCTGTGACGTTCGACGGTTCCCTACTGGTGAGCGGACTCTATTTCTCGCGGCTGGAATCGGGCGGAGCGGTGAAGGCGTCCAAAATGCTTCTGTTGAAATGACGATCCGATGAAAAGGACTCTGTGGTATATCCCGCTTCTTCTGCTGATGCACAATGCGGAAGAAGCGCTGACGATGCCGCAGTGGATCTCCGTCCATCTGGATCTGCTCAGAGTGAACTATCCGATCTTTGAGCATGTTCAATTTTCCACCCCTCAACTCTATCTTTCCCTCGCTTTGATCACCGTTATTCCGCTCATCATTTCACTCCGCTGCATATCCGGCGAACTGACGAAGCGGTCCATTATGACACTGATGATCCTGCAGTCCATCATTTTTTGGAACGCACTGGTACCGCATCTGCTGGGCTCATACCTTCTGCAGATGTATAATCCGGGAGTAGTGACGGCGTTATTCTGCAATATTCCGTTCACCTTCTATCTTGGGACAATGCTGGTGAAGGAAAAGATTACTGATAACGTGCAGCTACGGAATGCAGCGGTCGCGGGGTTATTGATCTATCTGCCGGTGGTGTATCTGAATCATCTGACGGCGCATTTCTTCGCACGTCTATTATGATCATTCACCACGGAGTGCACGGAGGGAATAAGTTAATGTTTTTCTTTGCGGCTTTGTGTGACAAATTTGAAATAGGTGAAAACACCAAATGCACGCAGTGCCTGTGACTGCGCATGCTTTGTTCCGATCTCATCCACGCCGTATCCATCCTCGCCGCCGTTCGGGTTCCATCCGTTCCGTATCGCATGATCATATTCACGATGAAGCATGATCACTGCTTTCCCGTGATTATTCGTCCAGACATGTTCGAGCATCTTCTCAACGATGGATGGAATTATTGAAAGTTCTTTCGGTGCGATCTCGTATGCATCCAGCAAAAAATGGACGAATGCGCCGTTCCCGTCCATTCGCAGCTGATAAAAATCGACGGGATCGACCCACTTCGTTTTCGGATCGAGAATATGTTTTGCGGATGCGACGGCAATCGTCTTATACTTTGTATCATTCGTTGCCTGGTACAACGCAGCGAGGACGGAAAGATAACTGGCGGATTCCCATGGAAGTTCTTTTCCGAATGCAGCGGGACCATCTTTGCCGCTCCATATCCCTTTTCCGCGATAGAATGTCTTCTCGATTCCCGGAATGCGGCCGTCACCGTTCCATACTTTTAATGCATCGTCCAAATATCTGCGGTCGCCGGTCGCCAGGAATAATTTGCACGCAACGGTCACCATCTGATTCATGTTGCTGTTGGTGATGATCTGATCGTTCACTCTTGCATTCAGCGGGTAATTATACCACGTCCAATATCCGCCTTCTCCCGTCATTCTGCCTTCGTTGCGCGCTTCCTGATAACGGGCAGCGGCATCCTTCACCCATTGACCATGGACCTTTCCGGAGAATTCCCACCAGTACAGTTCGGCAAGACATGCCCATGCGCGGTCGTCCACCCAGGTGCCGTTGTTGATCTGCTTCAGATCATATTGATAGAGATACCGGCGGAGGAGGGAAGAATCCTTTGTTACGCGGTAGAGATAGGCATCGCCGATGGCGCCGTTCGCCCCTTCCCATGCGGGAGTGTAGACTTTATAGAATTGTTTTCCGATCTGATACGTCCTGTCGATCCATTTCTTTGCCGGCGAGGAGTGATCCGGAGAATTGATCTGGGAAATCCCGATGTGGGTGAGCAAAAGGAAGAAGAGAAAAAATAACTTCATGCGATTTTTATTCAAACACATAGATACATAGTAAATGATATGCTCTTCTATGTTTCTATGTGTTTAAATCTTTCATTTCACGATGGTGTCGATGGTATTGTATGTGACGGAATGATATCCCGGCCGGGCTTTTTCATAGACCATTTTTGCAAAGGCTTTTCCCTTTTCCGTCTTCACCAGCTGGGTATAGATCGGTTTCACCAGTTTGCGGCGTCCGATATTCATCAGATAATTACGCATTGGGCCGAACGCTGTTTCATAATCCGCCTTGATGCAGCGCTGGAACCATTCGCAAAGGATCTCGGAATTTCCCGAGCGGGTAAAATAGAAAGCGTAGTCGAGTTCGATCACTTTTTCCAATCGGATGGAGTCGGGGATATTCCGAAGGAAATAGAGCCAGTGGTGTGTCGTCCAATCTTTGGTGTTGAGCTGAGTTGCCGGAGTGCCGTTCATAAACGAGGAAACTTGTGCAGAAACCTTCTCGAATTCCTTTGACTGCGGTTTCGGACAATTCGCCGGGAGTCCCGGTTTGTAGATCCATTCATCGATCATCAGGGATGCGGAGAGCTGCTTATTCGCTTTGATCTTGAACTGATCGTCGAGATGTTTCAGGAACATTTCGGTGGTCATTGTGGTGAACGCATTCTCATTGAAATACTTTACGAGGAACGCATCCCACTGTTCACGTCCGAAGGTCTCTTCAAAGAGGCGGAGCAGGAAGTATCCTTTATTGTATGCGATATCCGTCACTCCTTCATCCGGATCGCGTCCGGTCAGATCGAGTTTTAGCCGAGTGTCGGGATTCGCTGCACCCATCGATTCGATCGTCTCGTGAAGATCTTTCAGCGTGAGTGTGGAGAGCATTTCCGTGTAATCTCGGCCGTAGACTTTTTCCATGATGCGGTGTTCGAAATAGACGGTGAATCCCTCGTTCAGCCAGAAGTCATTCCATGTTGCATTGGTGACGAGATTGCCGGACCAGGAGTGCGCGAGTTCATGAGCGACGAGGGCGACGAGAGATCGGTCGCCGGCAAGGATCGTCGGTGTTGCAAAGGTCAGTCGCGGATTCTCCATTCCGCCGAACGGGAAACTCGGCGGGAGGACCAGCAGATCGTACCGGTCCCATCGGTACGGTCCATACAGTTCTTCCGCTGCCATGATCATCTTTTCCAGATCAACGAATTCATTCGCACTCTTTTCGATCATCGAGGGTTCTGCGTAGACTCCGCTTCGATTTCCGAGAGGACGGAATTCCAGGTCCCCGACAGCAAGAGCAAGAAGATAAGAGGGGATCTGCTGTTTCATTTCAAATGTGTACACGCCGTCCACAGAACGCGCTGTCGGATTGCCCGCGCTCATTACAGCAAGCAGGTCCGGACGGGTCCGGATGGTAGCCGTATAGCTCATTCGTACGCCGGGACCATCCATACACGGCACCCATGTGCGTGCGAGGATCGCCTGGGATTGCGTGAAGAGGAACGGTTTCACTTTTCCTGCAGTCTGCGAAGGCTCGAGCCACTGCAGTGCGCCGGCATCGGGTGCGGTGGAGTAGTGGATCGTGACGAACTTCGTTTTCGGAGTGATGGAGATAGTCAGGGGTGAACCGAAGATCTTCTGCGCTTCACCGACGGTAAATTTTGCATCATTCTTCTGATCGTCCGTGGTCACTTTTTCGATCAGGAGTCCTTTTGAATCGAGCACCAGTTTGTCGGTCTTTTTCTTATGCTCCAGTGTCAGTATGGCCTTCCCGGCGAGAGTCTTTGACTCGAACGAAACCGAAAGGTCCAGCGAGAGATGGCGGATGGTCACTTCATGGGAGTTTGAGAAGGAATGGATATCCCCTCCGGTCTTCGATTGTGAAGATGTCATAGAGAACAGTCCAAGGGAAAAGATGAGCAGCAGACAAAACGGTCGCATAGAGGACTCCGAAAAATAATGGACGGTGAATAAGATCGCATAGGTCAATATACAAATCCTCGGTAAAAGTTTCGCCGAAGCGGTGAAAAAATGTTGAACAATCCTTGCGTGATGAACGTTTAGAGAGTACATTCCTGTCATTACTCATCAATCAGGTATGAAAGGGAGCACTCATCACTATGCCGATAGCATTCTTCTTCATTGGACACTGGATCCTCTCGCTGTTCAGCCAGACATTCTTCCTTCACCGGTATGCAGCACATAAAATGTTCACCATGAACAGATTCTGGGAACGATTCTTCTACCTGTTCACTTTTATCACCCAGGGATCCTCCTTTTTGAATCCCCGGGCGTATGCCATTATGCACCGGATGCATCACGCATACAGCGACACGGATAAAGATCCGCACTCGCCCCATTATTTCCGGAGCATGTTCCAGATGATGATGCGGACAAAGGATATCTATCTCGACATTCTTCTGCGGAAGGTCGACTCTCCGAAGAACTTCGAGAAGGATGTGCCGGAATGGAAGTGGCTCGATGCGGTCTCATCGTGGTGGACACCGCGGATCCTTTGGGGGGTCGCTTATACACTGTTCTACATCTTCTTCGCGACCGAATGGTGGATGTTCCTGCTGCTGCCGCTGCACTTCATCATGGGACCGATCCACGGCGGGATCGTGAATTGGTTCGGGCATAAACTCGGGTATGTCAATTTTAAGGACACCGGCGACCAGTCCAGGAATACGCTACCGTTCGATTTCGTCACTTTCGGCGAACTGTTCCAGAACAATCATCACCGTTTTCCCAACAGTGCGAATTTCGCAAAACGGTGGTTCGAATTCGATCCGACCTTTCCGCTGATGAAACTTCTTGAATGGCTGAGAATAATTAAATTCACCCGTTCTTCAGAACACTAAAATCAACAGATCCCCAAACTGAGTTTGGGGATCTTTCGTTTAAATCATTGAACTTATGCGGTTCTTTCGGCGTTATCAAGGTCAAGAATGGAGGAAGTTGACATGAAAAATCTGCTTATCGCTGTGTTTTCAACGATCTTTCTGTGGGTCACATACACAGTGGTCGACACGAGTTTCCGGAGCAATCTGTTCACGGAATGGAATTATTTAATGAGTATTCCATGGATGCAAGCCACATTATGGGACTTCTACGCGAATATTGCTGTTCTGCTAATCTGGGTGTACTATAAAGAAGCCTCCATATTTCAGAAAGGACTCTGGACCGTGCTGTTCATTACATTAGGAAGCATAGCCGTATCCGGATATGTCCTGCTCCAGGTGATCAGACTGAAACCGGGTGAAGGTTTGGAAAAGGTTTTGCTCCGCACAAACA
>CALRIY020000037.1:0-30306 GCA_943364975.1 Synechococcus sp. UW140 | reverse complement strand
GACCGCGTGGCGAAAGCGGCCAAACTTCGCGGAATATGAGAGAGTTCAATATGAAACCGACTACAGCATCCATTCTGCGCTTTCTTGTCGTCATCATCTTCATCACCGGCATCGGCTGCAAGCCGCGCACGAGGAAAACAGAAGAGAATTATCACATCCGGGCAGCGATGATGATGAAAATGATGGATGATTCGACGGCGGAAATGTTCCTGAACAACACCATCTTTGCAGACCGGGAAAAGATCAAACAGGTGTTGAAACGCTATGAGAACACAACAGGCGAAGTGGAGTATGAGGATTATTTTTTCTATCCATTCATCATGACGACAGTGCTGGAGAATGGAATGGTCCGTTCCCAGACCGGGACGTTCCAGAACGGCAACACAGCGGTCGAATTCAGGATCGTCGAGAACGGAGTGGTGAAGGACAGCACCCGCAGATATTATCCTGCCGGACCCTTATATTCCCGGCGGATCTCCATGACCGATGCAGCACAGAATCTGTATGAGGAATTCTTTGAGAACGGAATCAAACGGAGCATGAGGTTCAGCGATACGCTGTGGACGTGGAACGATACCGGAGCACCTTCCGGCAAGTTCATTTTTATGGAGGGTGAAGTCCGCTTCCGCACATTGTGGTATCCGAACGGGATGAAGAAGGAGGAGTCGGAATGGCTGCACGATACTCTGAACGGGAACTTCCGTTCATGGGATTCCCTCGGCACGCTGACCTCGGATCTGCACTACAAAAAGGGAGCCGTCATTCGACAACGTTGAAATTAAGCAAGGGAGTACCGCACAATGGATAATTCTGCAATCGTCATCCTGCCGGAAGCCGTTGCCGCCCTGGAGCAGGGGAATAAGATCGAAGCGATCAAGATCGTACGCATGGCGAGCGGGGCCGGTCTGAAAGAATCGAAGGATGCCGTAGAACAATATCTCCATCAGCATCAGGATCTTTTTCAGCGATACTCCGCGATCCAAAAGGAACATAACAAAGGCGCGCTGATGAAACTGCTGCTTCTGATCGCCGTCGCAGCAGCGGCAGCATATTTTTTCACATCGTAAGTCCTCTCACCCCATTCCATTCATTGTATACATCACTTCGGAGTCCGTATGAAGCGCAGTATTATTGTTATTTCTCTTCTCTGCTCAATCGCCATGGCAGCTCTCCTCTATACTAATGCACAATCTCAGACCAGTTTCAAAAGCTTTACGGTAACGCTCTACTCCGGAGGCAGATCCGTCGGGACATGGGAATCGTTCCAGATAGCGGACAAGGGGAAAGATTTCGTCACATTCTATATCGGAAGTCAGCCGTTTCCCAAGACAGTCACCATCAGCGGTACCTACAGCATAGAACAGACGCAATGATCCGGGAAACAAAGGACCGTTCGCACTCAGTGATCGGTCCGTTCCTGCGCATCCGTTTTTCCGCTTTCTCATCCAGACAATTTTCCCTACCTTGAGGAAACAATCGGGTGCATTATGAAAACATCCTTCTTCCTTGTTTTGACCGCCTGTTCGATCGTATTCGCGCAGGTTCGGACCGGGATTGAGGTCCTTGCTGCATCAAATTTCCGCATCCTCGAAGGGAAGCGCATCGGACTGGTCACCAATCCGACCGGGATCAATTCTGATTTCGTTTCGACGGTCGATGTTCTGGCGAAGGCGCCGAACGTCCGGCTCGTTGCACTGTTCGGTCCCGAACACGGCGTCCGCGGTGATGTCACCGCCGGCGGGAAAGTGGATACCTTCACCGATCCTGCAACGGGACTTCCGGTCTATTCGCTGTACGGAAAGACCCGGAAGCCGACACCGGAGATGTTGAAGGGGATCGATGTGATGATCTATGATATCCAGGATATCGGCTCCCGTTCCTACACGTTCATTAATACATTGGCATACGTGATGGAAGCAGCGGCAGAGAATAATATCTCCGTTGTCGTGCTCGACCGTCCGAATCCTCTGAACGGCGTCCGTGTGGAAGGGAATATCCTCGATCTGAAATTCCGTTCCTTCGTCGGACAGTATCCCATTCCCTATGTGTATGGAATGACCTGCGGGGAATTTGCCGAGATGCTGAACAATGAAGGATGGCTGGAGGGAGGGAAAAAATGCTCTCTCACAGTAGTAAAGATGGAGAATTGGAAACGATGGATGCATTGGGAGAATACGAAACTTCCGTGGGTCCCCACTTCGCCCCATGTTCCCAGTGCCGAATCGTCTCTGTATTATTCCGCCACCGGCATCCTCGGCGAACTGGAGACAGTGAACATCGGAGTCGGATACACGATGCCGTTCCAGCTGACGGGACAGGAATGGATCAACGGAGCAAAACTCGCCGAAGTGATGAATGCAAAAAATCTTCCCGGTATCTATTTTCGTCCGCTCAGTTACAAACCGTATTACGCAAAGCAGGCGGCAAAGCAGCTCTCCGGGATCCAGCTCCATATCCTCGACCGTTCGAAAGTGAATCTGACCAATGTGCAGTTCCACATTCTGGAGGCGCTCATCGCACTGTATCCGGAAAAGAATCCGTTCAACCTTGCCGACTCATCCAGGAATGCGATGTTCGATAAGGTCGCCGGAACGGATGAAGTGAGGAAAGCTTTGATGAACGGGACAACGGCCGATGTGATCATCTCCGGATGGCGCAAGGAGATCTCGGATTTCCTGCCGACCAGAAAAAAATATCTTTTGTACGATTGACCGGTGAACCTTCCGGATATTCCGTTAACAGTGAACTCATAGTAAAAAGGTACTTCGTTTCGTTATGGAAAAAGTGACCGCAAAGATCTTCCTTACTCTTTTGATCCTATCCGCCGCCGTGTGGATAACATCATCCTCGGTGAAGAATTATCAGACAGGACGATTGTTCGAATTCGGTTCCGCGGAGTTCACACAGGGGCTCTCCCCGGAAACGGAAAGGAACATCTACCGGACGATCTCCGAACAGAGCATCATTATTTTTATCACCTATCCGCTGGTGATCCTTTTTGCGGCGGGATATGCGGCGACCACCCGGCGAACATTCCGCAGGGACGGATGGCTGCTGATGAGCGGGATCCTGCTCTTCCTGTTTATTCCGGTGGAATTGTATTGTTTTTGGCTTGATTGGAAGCTGGTCGGATTGAATTATTGGGGAGAGTGGCCGCTGGAAGAGTTCCGTAAGGCGATCACAGTCCGGTTGACGGCGTTGGCCGGATTACCGTTCATCGCGCAGCTCTGCTACTATACTATTCCGATTTTTATTATCTTTAAGCCATTACAACATCGCGACCAATGAACACAGAAGATTATTTACCGGAAGTCGAAGCGCTGGCTGGGGAGATGGGACTGAAGATCCGCTATGAAAAAGGGGATTTCGACGGGGGCTACTGCATTTTGAAGGATCAGCAGATCATCGTAGTGAACAAAAAACTGCATCCGTCGCGTAAGGCGGTGGTGATCGCACTCGCTCTCGGAGAGATGGGGATCGACAATCTGTTCGTCAAACCGAATGTACGCATGTTCATCGAGGACGAGATGGTCCGTGTCCGGTAATGCCGGGCACAAAGACGAGCAAGGAATAATCCAAAGCATCCATTTATGAATATACTTGTAGTCAACGGACCGAATCTGAATCTGCTCGGCATGCGTGAGCCCCACATCTACGGAACGCAGACCCTTGGGGATATCGAGCATGAGCTGATCGGCCGATATCCGGAAGTGCATTTCACCTTCTTCCAGTCCAATCATGAAGGAGCCATCGTCGATGCGCTCCAGTCCACCATCGGAAAAGGATTCAACGGTATCGTCATCAACGGCGGTGCGTTCACACATTATTCGTATGCCATCCGCGACGCCATCTCCATGCTGACGATCCCGGCAGTGGAAGTGCATATTTCCAACATCCATCTCCGCGAGGAGTTCCGCCGTCATTCCGTCACCGCTCCCGTCTGCGTGGCGCAGCTCTCCGGGTTCGGTTCCAACGGATATTCCCTCGCAGTCGAGATGCTGCTCTATCACCGAAGTTCACAATCGAAGGTCTCGTAACAGGGACGCTTCAGTCCGTACCAATACTCTGAAGAACATTATGATCAAAGCTGTCGTATTCGATCTGGACAACACGCTGGTGGATTTCATGGCGATGAAACGTCAGGCCATCGGCGCCGCCATCAACGGGATGATCGATGCCGGTTTTAAATTGACGAGGGAAGAGATCCAGCAGAGGATCGACAAGATCTATCTCGAGAAAGGGATGGAATTCCAGAGCGTCTTCGATCAGCTGCTGTATGATGAGTTCAAGAAAGTCGATTATAAGATCCTCTCCGCCGGTGTGATCGCTTACCGCCAGGCGCGCGAAGCGGCGCTCTCGCTCTATCCTCATGTCTACACGACATTGATGAATCTGCTGAAGATGGGACTGAAACTCGGTGTCGTTTCAGATGCTCCCGCCAAGGAAGCATGGCTCCGGCTGACCTATCTGAATCTCCATCATATCTTCGACCATATCGTCACATTCGAGGATACGGGAAAACGGAAACCGGATCCCGCTCCGTTCGAGAAGATCCTCGAGCTGCTCCAGGTGAGACCGAACGAAGCGCTGATGATCGGTGATTGGGCGGAACGCGATATGGTCGGTGCGGGCAAGGTCGGCATGAAGACGGTCTTCGCCCGCTATGGCGATACATTCGGCACCATCGAGACGAATGCTGATTTTGAAGTGAACGATATCGCGGAGCTCGTCGAGATCATTAAAAACGAGAACAGAGCTTCCGAATGATCTCCGGCATCGGCATCGATATCATCGAGATCTCCCGCATTGAAGAATCCATCGCTCAATACGGCGATACCTTCCTCTCGAAACTCTTCACCGAGAACGAGATCACGTACTGCAAATCCAAACCGTTCCCCACGCAGCATTTTGCGGCGCGTTTTGCCGCGAAAGAGGCGTTCAGCAAAGCGGTCGCCACCGGATGGAGCGGCGAATTCGAATGGAAGAATATCGAAGTGAAGAACGATCCGACCGGAAAACCCGACCTGCTTCTGTACGGCAAGACTGCGGAGACACTCCGCGGATACTCCGTGTTCCTCTCCATGTCCCACTCCGATTCAACAGTGGTCGCTTTTGTGGTGATCGAAAAAAAGCTTCCCTCGTAACGTACTGCTCCACTGCTTCAGGAGGTTCTATGAACCCGCTTCTCAGATCGGTCCCGCTCCTTCTTCTTATTCTTTTTTCATTCTCCTGCGATCAATCAACTGATCCGTCCAATTCAGCGGGCCCTCAACTGACGGCGTCGGAAACCAACCTCACCATAGCGTCTTCCTTCACCCGAACGGTCTCCATCAGCGGGGGAAAGGGGCGCTATTTCATCAAATCGAATTCCGATTCGAGTGTAGTGTCGGTCAATTTCCCGCCGGAAGGATTGACCAACAATTCAGGAATTCAATATGCCGTCTTCCTGGGATTGAAAATCGGTTCGGCAACAGTGATCATTCAGGACAGCGCAAAAAGCGCCGAAGTGAAGATCTCTGTGTCCGTTGCAGCGATGGCATCTTCTCCCGCTTCGGTGGAAGTCCGTGTCGGAAGAGCGGCATTCGTCACCGTTCAGGGCGGTACGATGCCGATGTCGATCGTGAGTGCTCCGAATCCGGCCTATGTGGAAGTGGAACTCAATACTTCCGGATCGTTCTATGTGAATGGACGGGCAGAAGGATCGACGAGCATTACGCTGAAGGACAATGCCAATCCTGCACACACAGTCACCATTCCCATCACCATCGTCCCCCAGCCGAAATTCACCGCTTCTGGAAAGATCTCATTTACATCGGGAGCCGGAATATTTGATGTGAACGGCATCTCGGCCACGAATATCATGACAGCGTCCGCAAATTCAGAAGGGGCCGGCGGGTGGAGGTATTTATATTCCTGGAGGGGAGACATGATCAACGTGACCGGATATAAAAAGAAAACCGCCAATATCATCGATGTGGTCAGCATCCTGTATTTTTCCGGACCGGGCAGTCCCGGGACAATTCCGATCGATTCCGGAATGTTCGGGATGGAGAATACCGCATCTGTAATGTTCGCTTTTGACGGCGATCTTAACGCTTCGGAGGCGGATGTGTATGTAATGACAACAGGGAATTTATCGGTGAACGCGATGAATGCTCAATCGTCCAAAGGGACTTTCTACGGCAGCGCGGTCCTGACACGCGGCGAGATCGTCAACCCTGCGTTCACGGCAACGGTCTCCAATGGCGCATTCGAAGTGCCGCTGATTACGGATTATCTTTCGGTTCCGCGAATGTCAGTGAAAGATCAGCGTCTGGAGAATTTTCTTGAGAAGATAAGAAGCTCTGCTGAGCGCAGAATTCGGGAGAGCGGGACAAAAATAAGATAAGGGATACCGGTCCCCCGCATGCGATGGATCATGCGGAGGATAAAAATTCTTACTGCATCGTGATGATTCGCTCGTCGCATTTCAGCAGGATCGAACCGGATTCACGTTTCAGTGATGAACGCTTGAACCGTTCCACCGGAACTGTCGATCTGCTGAGTTCCTTCAGCGCCGATGAATAGCGGATCAGGACGGGGTCGGCAAAATAGAACTGATGTTCCGGAGTCGTCCGCACGGCGGATTCCTGCACGATCACGACATCGCCGTTCCAGAGAAGATTCGAGATGACCCCATCGGTCGATCTTTCTCTCCTTGCAATTTCCTTCTTTCCTGCAATATCGTAGACGAGCACCTCGCGCTCGGAGGCAAGCGCAAGCAGTTTCCCTGTCCGGTCAAACGATGCCGAACGGAACAGGATATCAGCCGCTCCGGTGATCTTCCCGTTGTTATTCAGGACGGTAGCGGTGTTCCGCACTTCATCCTGAAGCACGAAATAACTTCCCGCAACGATCATCTGTTCATCCTCCGACATCGCGATCTCGAATCCCATAGAGTGAGGGAGCGCTGTCTCCCATTCCTGTCTCCCGTTCACGGTGAACCGGCGGACAACCGCATTGTCGATCGTTACATCCGACGTGAGAAATGCAACCGTATTCTTCCCGAGCGCAACGGTGATCGTTCGTTCATAATTCGGTTTCATCTCCTTGAAGAAATTCTGCTCCCACAATTTCACGCCGTCCGGACCGTACATCTCGACGAATCCGTCGAATGCATAGCTGAGGATGAAGTTCCCGGTCACCTCATTGATGTGCACAGAGGGGAACGGAACATCGTACGGGAGTTTCCGTTCGATCACCGCGACAGGTGCATTCTTATTGACCAGTGTCGCCCGGAACATGTTCTGTTCCGATGCATCCTTCGCGCCGCCGATATTCTCCGTGCGAAGCGAGAATTGGGAGAAAGCTGCCGACGTGAAGAGGAGAAAACAAACAAGGGATGTTCTCATAATGATCTGCTATTTGCTGAAGAGTAATTTTTTGGTCTCGGAATATGCTCCGGCGGTGAGCCGGTAGAAATAGACACCGGAGGAAGCGCCGGAGGCATTCCATTGAACGGAATATGTTCCGGCATTCAGTTCTTCATTCACCAGCACCGCGATCTCCTTGCCGAGAAGATCATAGATCCTCAATGTCGCCGCCTCTTTTTCTTTCAGGGAGAAACGGATGACAGTTGTAGGATTGAACGGATTCGGATAATTCTGTTCCAGCGTGAAGCGTGCCGGCACTGCCGCATCGTGCAGCTCTGTTACGGAGGTGACGATACCGAGATAATTCAGCACTTTCGTCATGACCGCATCCCTGTTCGTTTTGGAATGGATCGTTTCGAACGGTACTCCGAGGATGACCGTGTTCGCACCTGCGATCATTGCTCCGAACCCGCCCGTGTACGTTGCGGCAACGGTCGAATTTCCCGCAACTGCTGTCATATAATCGGGAAAATCTTCCGCATATGGTGAACCCTGGAGTGTATCGCCGTACGTGAACGAGATCCCGTTCATGAATCCGGCTGTTCCGGTGACTGTATAAACATTCGCATCATCCCCGGCATAGACGGCGCGGAGATAATTGTGGAAGAAATCCCTGTCCGACTGCGACGGACCGCTCGCACGGTCCAGATCGTACGCCACTTCCGAACCGGAGACAAAGAGTTTTCCTCCTCCGTTCAGATAGGCGATCGTTTTGGCTTGTTCATCCGCACCGAACGTTTCATCAGTGGAACTTTCATCTCCGAAAAGCCAGACGACGGCGGAATAGTTCGCGAGTGAAACACTTCCGTCCGTTACTGCTTTGTTGTGGGCGGTCTCGAACTTTGCGTTGAGTGATTGTCCGGCGGTCATCGCGAAGGTGTGAGAGAGTTTCTTATAACTGCCGCTGATCCGGTCGAAGCCGTCCACGATGAGAACTTTTCCGCCGGCGAGGTTCGGGCGGAGACCGTATGTGTCGCTTGTTCCGCTCTCATTCGTGATGGCGGCGGAATCGACCGCCGTCAGCCGGAAATATGCCGGACTGGAGGAGGAGATGCCGGTGAAGGAATATTTCGTTGTCTTCGGCGTCAGGACCGCTTCGTTCTTTTGGAGCGTCCAGGTCGTTCCGTTCACGGAAGAATACAATCGGTATCCTTTCAGATCCGGTTCGGTATTGGGATACCACGACACGGTCAGCCGGTTGGTGGAATCGTTCTGAACGGAGCGGAGGACCGGTGCGGCGGGAGCAACAACATCCTGCGATGAGATCTCGAACGGGACGAAGACAGTGTCCGCATTGCCGAAGGTATCCTGCGCATAGACCATCACCTGATACTGTCCCGCCGGAAGCAGTGCGGAACTGAATGCGGAGTTGGAGACATTCTGCAGCCGCGTTGTTCCGATATTGCCGGTGCCGTTCGTCAGATAATAGATATGCTGCGAGGTGGTCGATGAGAGCGTATAGACGATGTTGGAATGGTCATCGTTCGGTTTCCAGTCGAATTTGAAACGGACTCCGTTCACACCCGGATTGTACACCACCGTGGACTTATCGGCAGAATAGATCTTATATCCGGTATGATAGACACCGTTGTTGGATGTGGAACCGGAATTCGGCGTTGCATTCGCATTTACTTCCACCATCTGTGAGACGATATCGAACAGTCCGTACACTTTGCTGTTGGTGAACTCCACATCGGAATTATCCTGATAGAATTTCACCCAGAGCACTTTCGGTTTCCAGGTGTCCACATACGGCTCCACGCCGCCGGTCTTCCGCAATGCATTGGTTTCGGAATTGAACGCTCCGTCGATCAGATGTGTGTGTCCCTGACCGGAAAGGATATTTCCCAGAACGGTGATCCCTTTCGTGACACTCTGTCCAATGGTCAACGTCGGACTGGGTTCGATATGGACGTACGCCATATTCTTGCTGACGCCGTTCACTACACCCGTAACACGGACATATGCGCTTGTTCCGGAGACGCTGGAAGGTGAGATCGCGGAGACCTGTCCGTCCAGCACAGGATACACCGGCGAACCGTCCGCTTTCGGAATATCGGTCCCGTTATGGAAGTGATTGCTGGAGAGAGTATTCCGGAATTCGCAGAATGTTCCGGTGATGATCTGCTGACCGTCGAACGGTGTGACCGGCCACTGATAGGAGATGGTATCCTGCGCAGTGACTGAAGTGACCAGTATTGCCAGCAATCGTGCAATAGTTTTCATCAGAGTGGAAAGATTAGAGAGTGTTGGAGTGATTCATTTGTTCATCGGGTCATTGTGTCAATGGACCGATGGTTCAATGGATAAATTATTTTGTCAGTAACTCGATCGTTTCGCGAACGAAGCGCGGATTATTGCAGATGATCCCGTCCGCCTTCAGATCGAGCATCCGCTGCACATCACGGCCGGTCTTCACTCCGTACACGTACAGCAGGAATCCTGCATCATGCGTGTCCGCAACGACATCGCCGTTCACCTGGAATTTGCTGCAGACGAAGATCTTTGCGCGGGAATTCCTGATGAGAGTGGAGGGGGATTTCCGGAAATGGGTGATGGGATTGTAGATGACGCCGGTGACGATCGATTCGTCGATCTCGCTGATCTCCTTGATCATCTGATGGTTAAAGGAGGTGAAGATGACCTTCGAGAGCACTTTGGCCTTTTCCGCTTCGTTCACCACCAGCTCGACGGCGGAGGTGTCGTTCGTGCTGACCACATCCGGTTTGATCTCGATGTTCAGTCGGAGATCCTTCTTGAGGAGCGGAAAGACATCGCTCAGCAGCGGTATCCGTTCCCGGTTGAACTTCGGCGAGAACCAGGAACCATTGTCGATCTCGGTCAGCATTTTGGAGTGTTTCTGATTGACGGCGCCGTTCCCGTCCGAGGTCCGCTGCAGGCGCCGGTCGTGGAAGACGACCGGAATGTTGTCTGCGGAGAGACGAACATCCAGTTCGATCATATCGCTTTTTGCTTCGATCGCTTTGTGGAATGCCGCCAGAGAATTCTCGGGTGCTTCATCCGAGAATCCCCGGTGGGCGATGATGATCGGTGTGGAAAGTGATTGGGATGATGGTGACATGGGCACGTTTCATTTCCGCTGGTATGCGATAACGATGAATTGGGACAGGAACGTGAACGAATGAACGGTCAGATCTCTCCAAGTTCGGTCAGCATACGGCGGTGGACCTCTTCCACGGTCCCTTCGCCGTCGATGGAGGAGAGCAGTCCCTGCTTTGCATAATAATCCTTCACCGGCGAAGTCTTGTTATTATAGACAGCGATCCTTTTCACTACGGTCTCCGGGGAATCATCCACGCGGTGTTCCACTTCTCCGCGGTGGACGAGACGTGCCATGATCTTCTCGACCGATACTTCGATGAACAGCACTTTACGCGGTGTGATGGAAAGGTCCTCGAACATCTTCTTCAACGCTTCCGCTTGTGCAACCGTCCGCGGGAATCCGTCCAGGATGATACCGTTCTTGCAGTTGGGGGAGATCAGGATCTTGCGGATCATCTCGATCATCACATCATCCGGGACAAGATTACCGGCATCCATCAGCACTTTCGCTTTCATGCCGAGATCGGTCTCTTGCTTGATCTCTTCACGCAGCAGGTCGCCTGTGGAGATATGCGGGATATGGAATTTTTCGGAGAGGATCTTTGCCTGAGTCCCTTTGCCGACACCGGGGGGACCGAATAGAATAATATGCATAGTATTTTTATCAACCACTAAGGCACGAAGTCACTAAATTAAAGGATAATTCGTTTTACAGCGCCCTTAAAGGTTGGGACATTGAAATTAATAAGTAAACCGATTCTCTTCTTTGTTAATTTTAGATATGTTATCAATTGACTCTGGAAAACCGGCAGTAGTTCTTCAACTGCTTTTACTTCAACAATCACCTTCTGTTCAACAAGAATATCGATCCGTAAGTATTCTTGCAGCTCTTTCCCATTATAAATGATAGGAACACGGACCTGTCTTTCACAGTGGATGTTTCTTTCTGTAAGCTCTTGACATAAACATGTTTCATATACGGATTCCAACAGGCCCGGACCAAGAGTTGAATAGACTTTGAATGCAGAGTCAACAATTTTACTTATCAGTTGTTCTGTTGAGTCATCAATCGGCTCAAAATGTGTGGTCCCCATTTTCAATTTTGTGATTTTGTGACTTAGTGGTGGCTTATTGCCATTTCTGTCTTTACTGCCAGTTGTCCGCACGCTGCATCGATATCCGCACCTGCACTATGACGGATAAAGGTCGTAACATTCTGATCACGCAGTTTCTGCCAGAATTGTTCCAGCCCGCTTCGTGATGCACCGTGCAGTGAAGCCGAGAATCCTTCCGGATGGGTGAACTCGATGGAATGGAACGGGATCAAATTCACGCGGCAGTCGAGTCTTCTCGCTGCTTTCACCAATAAACGGACATCCTCATCCGAATCATTTACACCGTCAAAAACGATGTACTCCAGCATGACACTTTTCTTCGTTTTCTTATTATAGTATTCAAGCGCAGAGATCAGCGCTTCAACATCGAACTTTTTTGTGATCGGCATCAGTTCCATCCGGACTTCATTTCTCAATGAATGGAGGGAAAGTGCCAATTTGATCTTCCGGTCTTCGTCCGCCATTCTGCGGATATGGTTCGCATATCCTGCGGTGGATAACGTGATCCGTTTAGGACTCAGTCCCACGCCGTTCTGGTCGGTCAGGATCTCAACCGCGGCCATTACATTGTCATAATTGAGCATCGGTTCCCCCATTCCCATAAAGACGATATTCGTTATGGGCTTTTGGGTGGATGCCTGTGCCGTAATGAACTGATTAAGGATCTCGCTGACGGTCAGATTCCTGAGAAATCCCATGCTGGCTGTAGCACAGAACGTGCAGTCCAGCGCGCAACCGATCTGCGTGGAGACGCAGAGCGTCATCCGTTCTTCCGCATCCACCGCCGTCGGCCGGGGGGGGATGAGCACTGTTTCAATCTTTTTCCCATCCGAAAGCTCATACAGGAACTTCACTGTGCCGTCCGATTTCGAGGTCTGGAAGGTCGCAACGGTGAACTGTTCGATCTCGGCAGTTTCCGCCAGTTTCTGTCTGAGCGGTACGGATAAATTCGTCATACCGTCAAAGGACGACACGCGGTATTTATAGAGCCATTGATAGATCTGGCCCGCCCGGTATTTCGGTTCGCCGATGGAAACGATGAACTGTTCCAGCCCGGCGAGTGTTAATCCTTTAAGATTTGTTTTGGTCATAAGAAAAAAATTAGACTTGGAAAGTAAACCGCACTCGCCAAGTCTGAACTAAAATACAAAAATCGGGGAAGTATTGCAATGAAGATTCAGAGAGGGAGGATTTTCTGATAACCTTTGTTTATTGCTAAAAATACCGTATAATTGTATGCCTTAATCCCTTATTTCTCCCCCACTAAAAGAATGTTTTTAAGCGATGGCAAATCTACGACCATATTTCGTACTTCTTTCTCTTTTTTGCTCACTAGCATATTCCCAAAAACCTCTCGAAATGTCGGTTGTTCCCGGTTCCGCTAAAGAAGAACCTTCGGAACTCGTATCCAAAGATATTCGGGATGCTAACGGTATTACGACTGCCGGACTCATTGTTTTCTCCGATCTGAAGGGTCTGACCTACCAGTCCTACAACGGTGTTGTGAAAGTGACAAGTAATCCGGGTAAGGACTTCGTATTCCTCTCGCCGGATGAGCGGGTTGTGGAGGTCTATTGCTTCGGATACACACCATTAAAGATCATGCTGAACGAGCAGGGGATCAAACTGAAGAGCGGACAGACATGGTCAATCAAGATCACCGGCGAGAAGAAACTCGATCTGATCCCTGTGAATTTGCTCGTGGACCAGGAGGATGCGAAGATCTTCATCGACGGTGTGGACAAAGGGACGGCGAAGAACCATCAGCTTTCCGGGGGGAAGCACGGTATCAGGATCGAGAAACCGGGATATATCACCCTGACCGATTCCATCGACGTCAGAACGGACAATTCATTGTTCTCGTTCAAACTTCCGGAACTGGATATGATCGGAATTACCATCAACTCCGTACCGCAGGAAGCGAAGATCTTCATCGATGAAGTGGAAAAAGGGGAGACCAACCGCGGACTGTTCCTGTATCCTGGCCGGTACAGACTCCGTCTGTCCAAAGGGGGATACTCCGATTCGAGCGTGACCATCAATGTCTCCGAGACCTCTAAGAAAGAGTTGACAATTGTCTTAGTGAAGAATACCGGGTTGTTCACATACACTGTTCAGCCGGCCGATGCAACAGTGCTGGTGAACAAAGAGAATGTCACCGGAAAAGGTCAAGTGGACCTTACACCGGGAACATATAAAGTGGAAGTGACGAGAGAGAATCATTATCCTCTCTC
The DNA here is from genome assembly GCA_943364975.1 of Synechococcus sp. UW140. Classification (GTDB taxonomy): domain Bacteria; phylum Bacteroidota; class Ignavibacteria; order UBA10030; family UBA8401; genus UBA8401. The sequence continues at coordinate 16,482 of CALRIY020000037.1, read as the reverse complement.
CGAAGTGATCGAAGTGGGAAAGAATAAGAGCATCCAGCGTTCCTTCGTCCTGAAACCAAAGGTCGGCACATATCAGTTCTCCGCTTCTCCTTCCGGTTCTGCCGCGCAATTGACCCAGGCCGGTGTTGTCGTCAAATCATGGTCCGGACTGACCCGGTTCAAGGACCTGATGGTGGGAACATATACTTTGAATGTTTCGTTGGCCGGATATGATCCGTTCACGAAGACCGTCACGATCAGGGAGAATGAAACAAGTGTGGATGATGTCATTCTGAAGAAAGCGGTCTTCGGTTCTGTAAAGGTGACCGTCTCTCCAAGTTATTCTTCCCTCAGCCTTTATCAAAATGGTACGTTCGTGAAGACGCTTTCCAACGGTGTCACGGAGAACAATATCCGGCCCGGTTCCTATACTGTGAAAGCGTCATACTCCGGATATGAACCGGATGAGAAATCTCTGACGGTTGTGGAAGGTGCCACGGCAACGGCGAGTTTTGATCTGGATGCGGTGGTCTATAAAGAGCCTCGTTCAGGTGATTTGGTCGGTCTGTTCGCGCAGTATTCGCCGGACAGTGAACCGAAAGGCGGTGATCAGATCCATTTCGGGTGGAACGTGCACCTTGATATGACGGAGGACGGCATTTTCTTCTGGGAGATGTCCCAGGGAATCTTCGTTGATAATCTTGTGAAGGAAGAACCGAACATTAAGATCGAGCAGAGCTGGACAGGCATGAGTTTGGGAATGGGCTTTTCACTGGCGCCGGTGGAGGACAGTTTCATCGAGATCTTCGGCAAGTATGATGCGAGGCTCCAATTCGGAGGTACTGAAAAGACGACCGTCTTCACCACCACCAACGAGACCGAACTGATCAGTGACTTCTATTCGAGCCGGTGGATGTACGGAGTGAACATCTTCCTTTCAAATTCATTCATGGTGAAGGCAGGATTGTATTCCCAGGGTGATATGTACGAGGATGAAGAGAGCAAATTTGGATCGCTGCTTCCCATTGTCGAGAAGCGGTCCGGCACACTGATCGAAATTTCCATTTTATTCTAACAAGGGCGGATGATGAAGGTTCAACTTATTGCGGTAATCTCTGTGATGATGATCTCACTGGCCGGCGCGCAGCCGCTGACCAAAGAGAAGATCCGGAGTTCCAATATCTATTATTATGGAGAGGCCACATCGGAACTGGAACAGGAAGCGAGCGATCATGCACTGAAGAATCTCGTGCAGAGCATTGCGGTGAACATCTCCAGTCAGATGACCCGTGTCGTGTCCGAAAAGAACGGCAACCTTCAGGATACATATGAGAACGTCGTCAATTCTTACTCCAACGCAACGCTGAAGGATGTGAAGTTCCTGAAACAGCCGGTCTCCAGCGGCATTGAGGTCTTCGCGTACATGGAAAAGAGCGAAGTGACGAAGATGTTCCAGGAGCGGAAGAAACTGGTGTGCGATATCTATGACAAGGCAATGGAATTCGAAGCGGATGTTGATATCGCCAATGCGTTGAAGTACTATTATTTCTCCATCATTCTGATGAACTCCATTCCCGATAAGACGGTGGAGTATCAGAACAAAAATCTTCTCATCGAGATACCGCTCCGGCTGAATGCACTCATTAACAACACAAAATTCAAACTGGTGGCAGACAAAAAGATCTCGGAAAAGGAACGCGAACTGCAGTTCGAGATCATGACCTTCGGGAAACCGATCCGCAAACTCGACTTTTCCTGCTGGGACGGTGTGTCGCAGGTGAATGTGAGCGCGGTGGACGGCGCCGGGATCTTCCGATTGATCGGTGCGAGCGCTTCATTTGACAAGATCGATCTCGCCATCAAATATCAGTATTATGAATCGCGCGAAGAGATCAAAGAGGTGGCGGACCTGTGGGGATTCGTTGTAAAACCTTCCTTCAAAAATTCACAGAATGTCCCGCTGTCGGTCTCCAAACCCACCGCCGTCGTGACGCCCCCGGTACCCGCACCGGTTCCTGCTTCATCCGAGCAGCCGAAAGCGGCAGCCATACCGACCGTCAAACAGTCCGGGACGAAATTTTCCATTGAATTGAGAGACAGGGAAAAATCGCCGAAGTCTTCCGCCATCGCTGTCAATACGGTGAAGTTCCTGGAAGTACTGGACAGGAAGAGTGCCGAACAGATCAAAAAAGAATACGGTGCCGATCCGTTCCTGATGGAGAAACTGACGAGTCTCATCAAATACAACAATCCCATACCGATCGACCAATCCGCTTTAGCGGATCTGAACAAGACCGCTACCGGCTGGGAGGTCCGCAAACTCCGCGTTCTGACGAGCTATCCTTCGCTGAACAGACAGGCGACGGAATATCTCATCCTGGATTTCGACGAGAACGGGAGTTTCTACGACATCAATTTCGGCACGGTGGAGCAGTTGTACGATCAGTTCGTTGAACAGGGGAACTTCGGCAATGACTGGGGGAACCGGCAGACCATCGTGAAGTTCATCGAGAAGTACCGCTCCGCATTCCTCACCAGAAATATGGGAATGCTCGATTCCATGTTCGCGGAAGAGGCCGTGATCATCGTGGGACGCGAACTGAAGAAAGGAAAAAAATCGGATAACTACCAATACTCCAAGATGACCGAGAGTCAGCCCGATATTCAGTATGTACAGTACACCAAGAAACAGTATCTGGAGAACCAGAAAAAAGCTTTCAAGAACCAAAAAGATATCTTCCTCGGATATTCCACATTCAAGATCAACAAGAAGAACAATATGCCCGGCACCTACGGCATCAGCATGAAACAGTTCTACGCCGCAACGACATATGCGGACGAAGGACATCTCTTCCTGCTCGTGGACTTCCTGCAGGATCAGCCGCAGATCTACGTCCGTTCATGGCAGCCGCATGAATGGAATGAGGATGCGATGATCAAACTGGCAAACTTTAAGTTGAACAAGTAGTTTATGATGAAAATGTAGGACGGAGCGTTGCTCCGTCCTAATTGAAGTCCGCCTTCATGTGACCGCTACCGCATTTTTTCGAAATTGAAGAGTGTAATAGCGGTTGTGTCTTTTAAAAAGGATGTGTATATTATTCATATTTATACACATAGGAATTCAACATGCGAACCAATATCATTATCGACGATAAACTCATGGCGGCTGCTTTAAAGACCTCCGGACATACAACAAAAAAAGAAGCGGTGGAAGAGGCTTTGAAACTTCTGGTGCAGGTGAAAAAACAGAGCCGGTTGAAATCCCTTCGCGGCAAACTCTCGTGGGATGGGGACCTTAACGAATTGAGAAGCTCGCGATGATCTTCGTCGATTCATCCGTCCTGATTGATTATTTCAACGGCGCTGAGACGTGGCAGACAGAATTTCTCCATTCGGTGCTGGGAGTCGAAGTAGTTGTGATCGGGGACTATATCCTCGCGGAAGTTCTTCAGGGATTCAGAAGTGACAAGGATTATCAGAAGGCCAGCACCATCCTAAAGGCGTTTCCCTGTTTTGATATCTGCGGACAGGCCATTGCTCTCAAAAGTGCGGAGAATTTCCGTAAACTTCGAAGAAAAGGGGTGACAGTCCGTAAGACCATCGATATTGTAATCGCAACATTTTGTCTTGAACATGATTTTACACTATTACACAATGATAAAGACTTTATCCCTTGTGAGCAGCATCTTCATTTGAAAACGTGCAAGAAGAATTGATGATGAAGATGGAGTCCATCTAAGAAAAAAATCATAAAGATGGGCTCCATCTTTTTACAACACCCATGACGAAATTAAAAACTCAAAAATCCCCTCAGCTCCACTCCACCCGCTCTCCGCTGATCATCAAAGGTGCGCGGGTCCACAATCTGAAGAATATCTCCGTCTCCATTCCGCGCAACAAACTGGTGGTGATCACCGGCGTCAGCGGTTCGGGGAAATCCTCCCTTGCGTTCGACACGATCTATGCGGAAGGACAGCGCCGGTATGTGGAATCACTCTCCGCCTACGCGCGTCAGTTCCTGGAGAGGATGGATAAACCGGATGTGGATGTAATCCAGGGGATGTCTCCCGCCATCTCAATCGAGCAGAGGACGAACACGCGCAATCCGCGTTCGACCGTCGCCACGACCACCGAGATCTATGATTACCTTCGTCTATTATACGCCCGGGTCGGCACGACCATCTGCCCGAAATGCGGCAAAGTGATCGTGAAGGATTCGGTGCAGACGGTGGTGGACCGGATCGCGCAGGAGAAGGACGGCGCAAAATTCTATGTGATGTTCCCTCTGCATTCGCATGAAGGGAAGACTGTTGCTCAGGAGTTGGAAACGCTGAAGAAACGGGGTTTTTTCCGTCTGGTAGTGAACGGCGAGATGATCGACCTGAATGAGCAGAAATTCACCGCGAAATCGAAGAAGGATCTGTTCGTACTGGTGGACCGGTACATCCTTCGAAAGAATGAGATCCAGAGTCAGAATCGTCTTGCCGATTCGATCCAAACGGCATTTGTGGAAGGGGACGGATACGCCTCCATTCTGAATCTTGAAACCCGCGAACTGATCCCGTTCACACAGCATTTCGAGTGTCCTGTTGATAAGATCCGGTTCGAGGAGCCGGAGCCGCATCTTTTTGCATTCAATTCCCCCATCGGCGCCTGTCCGAAGTGTCAGGGATTCGGCCGCTCGGTCGGAATCGATATGGATCTGGTCGTCCCCGACCATGAGAAGACTCTGAAGGAGGGTGCGGTGATGCCGTGGACCACTCCCAAGTTCCAGGAGAATCTCCGCGACCTTGCCCGCATTGCATACGATGCCGGTATTCCGATGAATGTGCCGTACCGGAAATTGACAGAACAGCAGCTGAATATTGTGATGAACGGATGGGGAAAAGAATTCGACGGTATCAACGGATTCTTTAAGATGGTGGAACGAAAAGCATATAAGATCCAGTACCGCGTTCTGCTGAGCAAATACCGCGGCTATACAATTTGCGATGAGTGCCACGGCAGCCGGCTCCGGTCGGCGGCATTGTCAGTGAAGATCGGCGGAAAGCATATCGGTGAGATCGTGGCGATGAATATCGAACGCGCGGATGAATTCTTTTCCGGACTGACGCTGACGGAAACCGAGATGAGCATCGGCAAACGGATCCTCGAGGAGATCCGGAAACGTCTTCGGTATCTCGTGGATGTCGGCGTAGGATATCTGACGTTGGACCGTTTGTCCAATTCACTTTCCGGCGGCGAATCGCAGCGCATCAATCTCGCCACTTCCATCGGATCGTCACTCGTCGGTTCCATCTACGTACTGGACGAACCGAGCATCGGTCTCCACCCGTTGGACAATGACCGTTTGATCAATATCCTGAAACGGCTGCGTGATGTCGGGAATACGGTGCTGGTGGTGGAACATGATGCCGATATGATGCGTGCGGCCGATCAGATCATCGACATCGGACCGAAGGCCGGTGAACGGGGAGGAGAGATCATTTTTCAGGGAACCTATGATGAAGCGGTCGTCAGTGACCGGTCGTTGACCGGAAAATATCTCTCCGGAAAACTGAATATCCCTGTCCCAAAATCTCGGCGTAACAAGGTGAACGGCACCTCGCGCTCCAAAGTGCCGGGCACCTCAGAGGTGCCCGGCACTTATAAAAATTCCATCAAGATCCTCAATGCATTCCAGCACAATCTGCAGAATATCGATGCGGAGATCCCGCTCAAAATGTTCGTCTGCGTCACCGGAGTGAGCGGTTCAGGTAAGAGCACCCTCGTCCATGACATCATCGGCGAAGGGGTCCGAAAACGATTGAGCGGACATATCGGTCGTCTCAACGGTGTACACGATATACAGGGATGGGAAAAGGTGGAGCATCTTGAATTAGTGGACCAGTCACCGATCGGCCGCTCACCCCGTTCGAATCCTGTCACTTACATCGGAGTATTCGACGGTATCCGTGAACTGCTGGCCAGGACACCGGCTGCAAAGCTGCGCGGATATCAGCCGGGATTCTTCTCCTTCAATGTTCCCGGGGGACGGTGTGATGTCTGCGAGGGAGACGGACTGCAAAAAGTGGAAATGCAGTTCATGGCGGACCTTTATCTCATCTGCGAATCGTGCGGCGGCAAGCGTTATAAGAAGGAAGCACTGGAAGTCCGCTGGAACGGAAAGAATGTGGATGATATTCTCGGAATGACCGTTGAAGATGCAATCACTTTCTTCAATGCCCATCCGGATGGAAAGAAAGTGGCGCTGAAACTCCAGGTGCTGGATGAGGTAGGACTCGGATATCTGCGGCTGGGACAAGCGGCAACAACGCTCTCCGGAGGAGAGGCTCAGCGGATCAAACTTGCGACACACCTGGTGGATAAAAAAGAGGGACACACGCTCTTTATTTTCGACGAACCGACCACCGGACTCCATTTTGATGATATCACGAAACTGCTGAAGTGTTTCACCGCACTGCTTCAGGCAGGGAACTCATTATTAGTGATCGAACATAATCTGGACGTGATAAAGTGTGCTGACTATATAATAGATATGGGACCCGGCGGAGGTGAGAACGGCGGCAAGATCGTTGCTGTCGGTACTCCGGAAGAATTATCAAGGATCCCTCAATCCTATACAGGAAGTTTCCTGAAAAAATATTTATCGTAAAGATGCAAGAATGAACAGGGGACCCATCTCCTGCAAAGAATTCTGAAAATGGAGTCCATCTTTTGTGCAAAATGCTGAAGATGGGCTCCATTGCTCAAAAATTATCTGTTTAAATCATGTGACAGAGGTTACTTTACCCCTCCCCGCACCAAGTCTTCCCTTGTGACACTTCTCTAAATTTCATATATTCAATAGTTTACAGTAAAATTTTCGGGCCCTTAGCTCAGTCGGTTAGAGCAGCTGACTCATAATCAGCGGGTCGCTGGTTCAAGTCCGGCAGGGCCCACATTGACAATTTTAAACTATTCAGAAAGTTGAATTTTGAACGTTCCGCTCTTAGACTTGAAGTTACAATATCACACCTTGAAAGGGGAACTGGATGCTGCGGTCCAGAATGTGATCGAATCACAGTATTTTATTCTCGGTCCCGAAGTTGAAAAAATGGAACGGATGATGAACGAATATATCGGTTCATCATTCTCCTACGGCATCTCCTCCGGTACTGACGCTCTTCTTCTCGCGCTGATGGCGATCGATATCCGGCCCGGGGATGAAGTGATTGTTCCGACCTATTCATTCTTCGCAACGGCCGGCGTTGTTTCCCGGCTTCAGGCGGTCCCGGTCTTTGTGGACGTCGATCCTGTAACATTCAATATCGATCCGAAAAAGATCCTCCCTAAGATCACCGGCAAGACCAAAGCGATCATCCCGGTCCATCTCTACGGACAAAGTGCGGATATGGACCCGATCATGGCCATAGCGAAAGAGCACAAATTATATGTGATTGAAGACGGTGCGCAGGCGATCGGAGTTCAGTATAAGGACGGACGGAAGGTCGGAACGATCGGTGATATCGGATGTTTTTCATTCTTCCCAAGCAAGAATCTCGGATGTTTCGGCGACGGCGGATTGGTCACAACGAATGATCCAAAACTTGCCGAACGGATGAAGGATCTCCGCGTACACGGCATGAATCCGAAATACTATCACAAATATATCGGCGGAAATTTCCGTATCGATGCACTCCAGGCAGCGGTCATCTCCGTGAAGCTTCCGCATCTGGACGGCTGGTCCGCAAAACGGCGTGAGAATGCCGCTCTCTATAATGAACTCTTCACCAAGCACGGTCTTGCCGAACGACCGGGTGTAACTTCTTTTAACAGAAATAATCGAGTGTTGTTACCGGCATCCGTATATCAAGAATCCGGCATCCAGAATCATCATATCTTCAACCAATACATCATCCGCGTGGAAAAGCGGAATGCGTTAAGGAAATTCATCACCGAAAAAGGGATCGGGAATGATATCTATTATCCGGTGCCGTTCCATGAACAGGAATGTTTCCAGTATCTGAACCAGGGGAAGGATTTCCCTGTTTCAAACTGTGCATCGAATGATTCGCTCGCACTGCCGATCTTCCCGGAGTTGACGAAAGAACAGATCGCCTATGTCGCTGCTTCGATCGCAGAATTCATGGAACATCATGAATCATCGCATCCGTCGGAATGCAGCCATTGTGACTGCATGAAACAAGCATAAGTGACCGGCGTCCAAGTATGAAAAAAATTATATCTGTTGTTGGTGCGCGCCCGAATTTCATGAAGATTGCGCCGCTGTACAAAGAGTTCAAGAAAAATCCTGATATCGATCATAAGATCTGCCATACCGGTCAGCATTATGACGAAAAAATGTCGAAGGTGTTCTTTGAGGATCTTGAACTGCCGCAGCCCGATTTTTATCTCGGAGTGGGCTCCGGCACGATGACCGAACAAACGGCAAAGATCATGATCGAATTCGAGAAAGTGATCGTTGCTGAACAACCCGACCTTGTCATCGTTGTCGGAGATGTGACATCCACACTCGCATGCAGTCTTGTTGCACAGCGATACGGTGTCCGGAAGGCCCACATTGAATCAGGGCTCCGAAGTTACGACCGATCCATGCCGGAAGAGATCAACAGGATCCTCACCGATGCGATCACGGACATTCTGTTCGTAACGGAAAAGAGCGGCGTTAATAATCTCCGTATCGAAGGAGTCGCGGAGGAGAAGATATTTTTTGTCGGGAACACAATGATCGATTCACTGGTCCATTACAGTGAAGCGGCAGAACGTTCAACTATCTTGAAACTCTTGAACTTAGAAAGCAATGAATATGCTCTTGTGACTCTTCACCGTCCGCGCAATGTCGATTCGGCTGATGAATTGCTCAAGATCGTTTCCATGTTGAACAATCTGTCGATGAAGACGAAGGTCGTTTTCCCGGTCCATCCTCGGACAAAAAAAAATCTTGAACAAGCCGGTCTTCTCCAAAAGCTTTCCGGGAATATCGTAGTTACGGAGCCGATCGGGTATATAGACTTTCTGGCATTGATGAAGAGTGCCTCTGTCGTGGTGACCGACAGCGGTGGTATACAGGAAGAGACGACATTTTTGGGTGTTCAATGTGTCACTGCCAGGGATAATACCGAGCGACCTTCCACAGTGGAGATAGGAACAAACTATCTTGTCGGAACGAATTGGACGGATGTAGAGCATTGTTCCATGAAGATCCTGTCCGGCGAGAAAAAAACAGGAACAATTCCCGAATTGTGGGACGGGAACGCTGCTTCAAGAATTGCTGAAATCATACTGAATACACTTTGATCGGAACGTTTTTTGTCTGAAGCATATGAAATTTGAATTTCAAAAAAAAATTGAGTTAAAAGAAGCGATGATCGGCGTCATCGGACTGGGATATGTCGGTCTTCCGCTGTGTCTCTGTTTTGCAGAGAAATCTTTCCGTACGATCGGCTTTGACATCGATCAGAAAAAGATCGAGGCCCTTTCTTCCAAGACGAGCTATATTAAGCATATCTCCGCCGAGCGTATCTCGAAAGCAGTCTCTTCCGGATTCTTTTCCGCTACAACGGATTTTTCAACATTGTCACTCTGCGATGCTGTATTGATCGCAGTGCCGACTCCGTTGAATAAGAACCGTGAGCCTGAAATGGAATATATTGTCAAGACATGCGAAGCGATCTTCCCGTATTTACGGAAAGGTCAATTGATCGTTCTTGAATCGACAACGTATCCCGGCACGACCGTCGAAGTGGTGGTGCCCATTCTCGAGAGAAGCGGACTGATAGTGGACAAAGATTTTTATGTTGCTTTTTCCCCCGAGAGGGAGGATCCAAACAATCCTCAATTCACCACCGAAACGATCCCCAAAGTCGTCGGGTCGACTTCGCCCGATGGTTTAGAGATTGCAGATCTTGTCTATAGACAAATCGTCGTTCGGACTGTTCCTGTTTCGTCGACACAAGTTGCCGAAGCGACGAAATTGATGGAGAACATCTTCCGATCAGTGAACATCGCCCTTGTGAATGAACTGAAAGTGACTTTCATGAAGATGGGGATCGATATCTGGGAAGTGATTGAAGCGGCAAAGACAAAGCCGTTCGGATTTATGCCTTTCTATCCCGGTCCGGGACTCGGCGGACATTGTATCCCGATCGATCCATTTTATCTGACGTGGAAAGCGCGTGAGTATGGTGTCAATACGCGATTTATTGAATTGGCCGGTGAAATTAATACTTCAATGCCGGACTTTGTGGTTCAACGCGCTATGGAAGTTCTCAATGAGTATAGTAAGCCTCTCAAAGGATCAAAAATACTGATCCTTGGTCTTGCCTATAAAGCGAACGTGGATGACGACAGAGAATCACCAAGCTATTTTTTAATGGAAAAACTGGAAGCAAAAGGAGCGCTCGTTGAATATAATGACCCTTTTGTCCCTGTTATAAAACCGACAAGAGAGCATCAGCAGTATATCGGGAAAAAGTCGGTGGAAATAACCGGCAAATTCGATCTTATCTTAATATCAACTGCACATGATGCATATAAAAAAATCAATCTCATTGCTTTTGGAATTCCAATTCTTGATTCTAGAAATTTGATACCACAGTCAAATTCATTAGTTTATAAAGCGTAAATATTTTTAGGGATAAAACAACCTTGCCTAAAGTCGCACTCATCACCGGTATCACCGGACAAGACGGATCATATCTTGCAGAATTACTCCTTGAAAAAGGATATGAAGTTCACGGCGTTATCCGGAGAAGCAGTTCGTTCAATACCGGCCGGATCGATCACATTTATAATGATCCCAAATATGCCGGATCGAAATTCTTCCTCCATTACGGCGACGTGACCGATACAAGCAACATCAACAGACTGCTGGAGAAGATCGGACCGGCTGAGATCTATAATCTGGCCGCGCAAAGTCATGTAAAGGTATCATTCGAAGTGCCGGAATATACGGCCGAAGTGGATGCCGTCGGCACGCTTCGTTTCTTGGATGCGATCCGGGAAACGGGCATTGTCACAAAATTCTACCAGGCATCGACCAGTGAACTGTACGGAAAAGTACAGGAGATCCCGCAGTCGGAAAAGACGCCGTTCTATCCGAGGAGCCCGTACGGCGTTGCGAAGCTCTACGGCTATTGGATCATTGTGAACTATCGCGAAGCCTACAATATCTTTGCCTGCAATGGTATCCTGTTTAATCATGAATCCCCCCGCCGCGGCGAGACATTCGTTACGCGTAAGATCACGATGGCGGCGGCAAAGATCAAATTGGGACTGCAGGACAAGCTGACGCTCGGCAACCTGAATTCAAAACGGGACTGGGGCTATGCTCCAGAATACGTTGAAGGGATGTGGAGAATGCTGCAGCGCGACACACCGGAGGATTTCGTGCTCGCGACCGGTGAGACGCATGAAGTGCGGAAGTTTGTTATTGCAGCATTCAACGAGCTGGGGATCGAACTACGTTGGGAAGGTGAAGCGGAGAAAGAACAGGGGATCGATACAAAGACCGGCAAAGTGCTTGTCGCCGTCGATCCTAAGTATTACCGGCCGACGGAGGTCGATCTGCTGATCGGTGATGCATCCAAAGCGAAGACGATGCTCGGATGGGAAGCGACGACAAAATTTGCGGACCTTGCCCGGCTGATGGCAAAAGCAGATTATGAACTGGTAAAAAAGAAAGTTATCTGATAAAGATAATACGTTCATTTATTTTTACAATAAAATATTTACATAAATTAAACAAAAATCGAACAATGAAAATATCAATTATCGGAACAGGATATGTTGGATTAGTTACTGGTACATGCTTTGCCGAATCTGGTAATCATGTCATATGTGTAGACAACAATCCGCAAAAACTTGCGAAACTTCAAAATAAAGAGATCACCATCTATGAACCCGGCCTAGAGATCCTGTTCCAGAGAAACATCCAGCAGAAACGCATCGAGTTCACCGGCGATCTGAAGAGTGCCGTGATGGCTTCCGAATTCATCTTCCTGTGTCTGCCGACACCGCAGGGGGAGGATGGTTCTGCCGATCTGAAATATATCCTCGGTGTGGCGGATGAGATCGGGAAGATCTTTGCGGCGAACGGCGGTGATGCTCAGCAGAAGATCATCGTCAATAAGAGCACAGTGCCGGTCGGAACTTCCAAATTGGTCTTCGATGCGGTGAAGAAGCACGGAGTGAAGAATTTCGATGTCGTTTCCAATCCTGAATTCCTCCGCGAAGGTTTTGCGGTGGAGGATTTCATGAAACCGGACCGGATCGTCATCGGCACCAAAACAAAATACGCCGCGGAACGGATGAAAGCGCTCTATGAACCATTCGTCCGTCAGGGGAATCCGATCATCGAGATGGATACAGCGAGTTCCGAAGTGACCAAATATGCAGCGAACTCCTATCTGGCGCTGCGCATCACCTACATGAACGAACTGGCGAACTTCTGCACCAAGGTTGGTGCGGATGTTGATCTCATCAGAAAAGGTATGGGGACCGATTCCCGTATCGGTAAGCGTTTCCTGTTCCCCGGTATCGGGTACGGCGGTTCCTGTTTCCCTAAGGATGTGAATGCGCTGATCAAGACCTCCATTGATTCCGGTTCTGAGATCCGTCTTTTGTCAGTGGTCGATCAGGTGAACAAGAAACAGAAGGAAGTGTTGGTGAACAAGATCCTGAAGTTCTATAGTAACGATATCTGCGGAAAACATTTTGCCGTCTGGGGACTCGCTTTTAAACCAAATACGGATGACATGCGTGAAGCCCCGTCGATCGTGATCATTAAAAAACTCCTGGAACACGGTGCAACCGTTACGGCGTACGATCCGGCAGCGAACGAAACGGCAAAATTCGAACTGGCTGATTCCATCAATTATGCTGATAATGAATACAATGCACTCGAACACGCCGATGCATTATTGGTCCTGACGGAATGGAATGAATTCCGGAATCCCGACTTCAACATCATCAGGAATGCATTGAAACAGCCTGTGATCTTCGACGGACGGAATATCTTCGATCCGGCAAAGATGAAAGAACTGCGGTTCACATATTTTGGGATCGGGCGCAAACCGGTGATCGTTCAATAAAAAATTTTCACCGCAGAGTTCGCTGAGAACGCGGAGAATATTGTAGGTCGAAGCGATGCTTCGACAAGATGCCAAATCAAAAATTCACCGCAGAGGTCGCTGAGAACGCAGAGAATTTTGTAGGTCGAAGCGGTGCTTCGACAAGCGACAAGAAAGCGATCAGAGTATCATCACAGAGAAATGTAAGTCCGGACGCCCGTCCGGACCGAGATATATTTACAAGTAACCAGAAAATCAGCATCGAAGGAATTTTTGTTCAATGAAAACATCAGTAGTCACCGGCGGCGCAGGATTTCTCGGATCACATTTATCCGAACGGCTGCTGAATGAAGGGCACAAAGTGATCGTGCTGGATAATCTCATCACCGGGTCCGTGAACAATATCGAACATCTGTTCTCGAATCCCAATTTTTCATTTGTGCAGTATGATGTGACGAATTTCATTCATGTTCCGGGAGAGGTGCATTATGTGTGGCACTTCGCATCGCCGGCAAGTCCGATCGACTATCTGAAATTTCCGATCCAGACGCTGAAGGTAGGTTCGCTCGGCACACACAAAGCGCTTGGTTTCACCAAAGCGAAGAATGCCCGGTTCCTGATCGCATCCACATCAGAGTGTTACGGCGATCCGGAAGTGCATCCGCAGGTGGAGGAGTATTGGGGGAATGTGAATCCGGTAGGACCGCGCGGAGTGTACGACGAAGCGAAGCGATTCGCTGAAGCGATGACAATGGCATATCACCGGTATCACGGTGTGCAGACACGGATCGTGCGGATCTTCAATACGTACGGCGAGAGGATGAGAGTGGAGGACGGACGTGCGATCCCCGCGTTCGCGTCGCAGGCGCTTCGCGGCAAGGATGTGACGGTCTTCGGAGACGGTTCGCAGACACGGAGTGTCTGCTATGTTTCGGACCTGATCGACGGTATCTACCGGCTGATGATGTCCGACTATGCGATGCCGGTGAACATCGGCAATCCGGAAGAACTGACGATGCTTGAACTGGCAAAGGAGATCATCGCCATGACGAACAGCAAGAGCAAGATCATCTTCAAGGAACTCCCGACCGATGATCCAAAGATCCGCCAGCCGAACATCACCAAAGCGCGGACGATCCTCGGGTGGGAACCGAAGGTCCAGCGTGCGGTGGGACTGAAACGGACGATCGAATACTTCAAAATAACAATTGAAAATGGAAAATTATAAATGGAGAATGAAAGGCATACATCATTTTAGAAAGATGTGCTCCAACTCGAGAGAACAGAGTATGAATAATAGATCGATGAAAAATTTTACTCTGGAACAAAAACTCATATTGGCTTTGCGGCTCTATTATTCGGCATTTGAATTAAAAATGGCGGCGACGAAAATGATCATCCGGAGTTGAGTGAAACTGAAATTGAACAAAAAGTAAAGATGATATTCTCGCATGCTCGAAGTTATTCTTTTTCGACTTTTTATGGATCGATTGAATGAGTTGAACATCCGGCATAGTGTAACTGGTTTCGAAGCATCAATTGTGTAAGGAGAGCTGCGATTGACCCGCGATAGTGAAAGTATCATTGCATATTCAGAGGTGTCAAACTATTTTACATTTCTTTTAAAAAGCAATCATCGACGCAGGTCTGGATGATGTCGGTAAGTTTATCATCAATCGTTCTTGAATTTGTTAGTGGGATCTAAAATGTGTCATCATTCAATCCTTCAATCTTGTAATAATGTAATTTTGTAATTGTTTTTACGGTTCAATCATATATCATATAATATTCTATGAAAATGAATTTAACGTTTCCTCGATATTCTTTGCACATTCTTTTCCTTCTCGTTTTTACGGGATCGATTCTTTCTGCCCAAACCCCTACCGGAGTTCAAATCGACGAAGCGAAACGGCAGCTCGGGAAAATGTCGCCAGAGCAGATCGATGCCAAGATTAAAGAATATGGTATGACGCGCGCCGAGGCGGAACAAAAAGCCCAGATGTACGGTATCGATCTGGAAAGTTTTCTTTCTAAAGGCGCACCAAGTGTGGCGCCAACCACTGGATCTAAGATTGAAATTCAGCAAGGTGCATCAGCAGTAGAAATTGGAACGCCCGCCACACCGACCGTTCCAGCTTCCGTGCCAGTGCAGGAAGTAGTTAATGCAAAACCGAATCCTGTTCCGCAGGGAAAATCTACAGCGGGGACTGACTACTTCGGCTACTCGATTTTCCAATCCTCCGGCGGTTCGTTTGAACCGCGGCCGTTCATTGACGATCAGTATGTGTTAGGTGAAGGAGATGTTATTAAAATTTCACTTTCCGGCGAATTACAAAGCTATAATGAATATACGGTCAACAATGAAGGAAGGGTGATCATCCCCGGTGTAGCACCGATCCTGGTTTCCGGATTTACAGTAGAACGGGCAAAAAAGGTGGTGATGAATGCATTGGGGAATGCATATTCCGGAATCCTTCGGAATCCCCCGAGTATCTTTATGGATCTTTCCGTTGCCAGGATCCGCCCCGTTCGAGTGTTTATGACGGGAGAAGTTCAATCACCCGGCGGTTATGCGGTGAGCAATTTCGGGAATGTGTTCAATTCTCTCTTTGCAGTCGGCGGGCCGAAAGTATCAGGATCACTGCGGGATGTCCGCGTGATAAGAAATAATAAGGCCATCGCCAAAGTAGATATCTATGATTATCTCTTTGGCTCTCCGAAATCGAACGACGTCCGAGTGAATGACAATGATATTATTTTTGTCCCTCTGCGCGGAAAAACCGTCACGATCAAAGGGGAAGTGTTGCGTCCATTTACGTACGAGCTTCTTCCTGGTGAAAATTTAAAGAAACTTATTGAGTTCTCCGGCGGGTTTCGATCCAATATTTACATCGATCGGGTTCAAGTTGACCGAATCATCCCGTTCAGCGAGCGTTTGAAAGGGGGAGATGATCGAAAAATATTTGATATCGATTTTAAGGATATCGCAGCCGGCAAGAAGGATTATACACTTGAAGATAATGATGTGATCACAATCTTTCCGATTCTGGATAAAAAGGATAATTTTGTCGAGATCATCGGTGATGTGCGCCGTCCCGGCAGGTATCAAATCGATAAGATCAAAACGGTGAAAGATCTGATCAATGCGGCGGACGGGCTCTGGCCAACAGCATATTTAAGGCGGGCAGAATTAGTCCGGGAATTCCCTGATGAGCAGATGCAGATGATCGTTTTGGATCTTGAAAAAGTGATAGGAAATGATCCGCTTCAAAATATTCTGCTCCAGAAAAAAGACAGAATAAAGATCTACAACAGATATGAGCTGAATGCTCACGATAGTATTACGATTTCGGGACATTCCCAAAAAATTGGATCGTTCCCTTATGCGGATAGTATGTCGGTTGGCAGAATTTTGTTATCGCATGTT
>CALRIY020000036.1:0-30363 GCA_943364975.1 Synechococcus sp. UW140 | reverse complement strand
TTCTTCAGTTCGATCTCTCGGTTATCGATCACTTTCATTTGCAGATCTTCCCCTTCCGCTTTCGGCAGAACGGACGGGAAACTTCCGATGGAGACCATGGCGCCGGATGCTACGGTGCCGAGTTTAGGACCTTTCACAAGCGCAGGAGGATTTCCGTATTTGGCGTTGAAGACAAGATTGCCGCCGGTCGGTGTTCCGCCGTTCGGTCCACCGTTCGCCCATTCGCCGATCAAAACGTAATACGTCGTGCCGTTCTTTACACGGAAATAGAGTTCCGATTGTCGTGTTCCGTTCGCATCGTCGTTACAGTCCTCATATTTCAGCGATCCGCATGTGCCGGAGAACAGTCCGAGCATGATGTCATAATCGGACGGTGTGCTTCCGTTCGTACTGAAGATGATCCCCGTATCAGCGGTCGCCGTAAAGGAGTACCAGACCGTCTTCCCCAATCCAGCCGTGTCATTGCAGTTGAACTTCGGATCCGCAATATTTACCGTGGCCAATTTTGTGTTTTGCGACGCATTGAACGGTATGACTGAGATCTGCGTTGCCGTTGCACATTCATCGTTGGCAGCTTGACCGAATGCAAGTGACGATGCGGTCAGCGCGAGACACACAACAAATCGAAACAATTTCATGTACCGTTCTCCTGTAAAATGAGTGTTGGATGGAATTAAGCAAATGTTAGTTCAATATAGAGAGGCAGAAGGCAAATGTAAAGCAAGGAGAACTGGAGAGAGCCGGTGTGCGACTCCGGTAATACGATATGTGTATATCCTTATAATTCATACACTTCCCGTAACAGCGTCGCCATATGGACTACTTTCATAGGCATCCTCTGTTGTCTGCAGCCGTGTTCTATCTGTGTGATACAGCCTGGATTATTTGCCACAAGATATTCCGCTGATGTTGATACGACATTTCCCATTTTCCTGTCGAGGATCTTCATGGAATCATCATAGCGGGTGACATTATAGATACCCGCACTGCCGCAGCACCACGATGCTTCGTTCAATTCAACATACTCCAGTCCATTAATAGAGCGGATCAATTCCCTCGGCTGTGATGAGACCTTTTGGGAATGGACCAGATGACACGCATCATGGTACGTCACTCTGTGCCGGAACGGTTTTGTCGGTTTTTTCAGACCGATCTCATGGAGGAATTCAGAGATATCCTTTATTTTGGAAGCCAGCTTTGCTGCACGTTCGGCATATACCGGATCATCATGAAGATAATGACCGTATTCCTTCATCATTGCACCGCAGCCGGCGGAATTCATGACGATCGCATCCAGATCGAACTTCAGGAATGCATCGATGTTCTTCCGGGCAAGTTCTCGTGCGATCTCAAAATCACCATTATGCGCCTGAAGCGAACCGCAGCATTCCTGTTTCTTCGGGATGACCACTTCACAATCATGATGCAGCAGCACCTTCACGGTGTCTTCATGGACTGATGCGAATGCAACGTTCATCACACAGCCGGAGAGGAAACCGACCTTATACCGTGCGGCAGAATGCGGTCGTATGATCTCCGGATATATATCATCGAAAAATCGTCCGTCGAAGCGTGGAGAAAGAGCCTGTACTTTTGAGAGTGTCGGTGTCAGTTTCTTCACGACGTACGAACCCCGGATGATCCGGTCCAATCCGCTGCTTTGATACAATCCGAGGAAAAGAGCGGTGAGTTTCAACAGATATTTCTTAGAGATAATATTCCTCAGAAAGATCCACCGCATCAAATGAGCGATGGAAGAATCCTTCGACTGCATTCTGATCTGATTCCTTGCCGATTCGACCAAAGAACCATACTTCACTCCTGCCGGACAGGCTGTTTCGCAAGCCTGACAGTCCAGGCAAAAATTCATCTCCTCAACGAAGCCCTCGGTGATCTCCAACGATCCTTCGGCGACGGATTTGATCAAACGGATACGGCCGCGCGGTGAGGATTTCTCTCTGCCGGTAATGGAATATGTAGGACAGACCGGCAGACACAGACCACAGTGCATGCAATTGGTCAGCACATCATCGTTCGGTATATCAGCACCGACAAAAAAATTGTTTGGTTTCATGCTCCAGTGGAAATATTCTGATGAGAACAATTCGGAGAAAAAAAATTGCCTTGATCGGGAGAATGTCAGGCAGGATCGAAGACTTTTCCCGGATTGAGAATGCCGTTTGGGTCCAGCGCTTTTTTTACGGCGCGCATCGCATCGATCGCAGCATCTCCGGTTACTAAATGGAGGAATTTTTTCTTCGCGAGACCGGTCCCGTGTTCGCCGGTGATCGTCCCTCCCAGTTTCACCGCTTCAATAAAGATCTCTTCATACGCTTTTTCGGCGCGGGCGATCTCTTCGTGGTTCCGTTCATCTGTAAGACAGGTCGGATGGAGATTCCCGTCACCGGCATGTCCGAACGTACCGATCATAACATCGTATTTTTTTGAGATCTCCGATATCTTCTGCAGCATGACCGCGATCTCGCTGCGCGGCACTGTGATATCCTCCAGAATGGTGGTCGGTCTGACACGGGCAAGCGCGGAGAACGCTGAACGGCGGGCGGTCTTCAGTTTCATTGCTTCTTCAACGGTCTGCGCGATCTTGACATCCACAGCATTATTGGCGCGGCAGCATTCCGCCACTTTCGCCGCTTCCTCTTCCACGACAGTAGCATTACCGTCCACTTCCAGCAACAGAAGCGATTCGATATCGGTGGGCAGTCCGATCTTCGCAAAATCCTCCACACACTTGATCGTGATACGGTCAAGGAATTCTACTGTGCACGGAATGATCTTATTCGCTATGATCGCAGAGACGGTCCTGCCGGCATCTGCCTGTGTATTGAAATATGCGACCATTGTTCTGCTTGTTTCCGGTTTCGGGATCAGCTTCAGCAGGATCTTTGTGAAGATTCCGAGTGTCCCTTCGGAACCGATGAAAAGGTCCTTCAAATTATATCCCGCGACATCTTTCACGGTCTTCCCGCCGCAGAGAATGATCTCTCCATTCGGAAGGACCACTTCCATTCCCATCACATAATTCTTGGTGACGCCGTATTTCAGTCCTCGCAGCCCGCCGGAATTTTCCGCAACATTTCCGCCGATGGTGCAAATGTTCATGCTCCCCGGATCCGGCGGATAGAACAGACCGATCTTCTCGACAGCTGAATGCAGCTGCGATGTGATCACTCCCGGTTCCACCCATGCAGTAAGATTCTCTGCATCGATCTCCAGTATCCTGTTCCATTGAGACAGGTCCAGGATCACACAGTTCTTCACCGGGATAGAACCTCCGCTCAATCCGGATCCAGCTCCGCGCGGTACTACGGCAAACTGTTCTGCATTGGCTAGCTGGATGATGCGCGAGATCTGTTCTTTGTCAGCTGGCCGGACAATGGCTTCGGGAAGGTGTGCGTGCAGCGGTGTACCGTCGTATGAATACGTGATCTTGTCTTCAGGAGACGTGAAGACATTCTCGCTGCCGGCGATCTTCTTCAACGACGTAATGATATGCGAAGGGATCATTATTGGATCTTTTTATAGCGGACGAGATAGAAATGATTCGCTGTTGTCGATTCAAATGTTTTCGGCCGGTCGGCGCTTTCCGTGTTGAAACAGATAGTGAGATATCCGCCGGAGTTTTTGTAGATGGCACGGTAGGTCTTCCCCGCATTCGGTCCCTCGACACTCGTGAAGTCGAACGCCATCGGAATAACATACGGGACGAATTTTAATGTTCCTTTATCCGTATTTCCACCGATGTGCATTACACACTGGTCCTTTGTCACCGAAAGAGTTATCACCGATAGATATTCTTCATCAATGTGGTTCCCTCCGAATTCCGCGTCCACCGCAAGCCAGTTTCCATCCAATGCCATAAAATTCCTTTATCAGAATTACAAAGTCGTCAATCAATGCACCAACTGTTGAACCGTCCGGTGAAATTGAAATTGTTTCATCAGAACATCTTCAGTATATTTAGCCGTGCAATTCATAAGAAAGTAATAAAATCACCTTCTAAAATCAATGAAAGAGGCGCAGTAATGGAAACTATTAAACGCCGCTCCTGGGCGGAACCGTTCAAAATCAAATCGGTGGAGCCGCTGAGAATGACGACCCGTGAAGAGCGTGAAGTAACGATCAAAGAAGCGGGCTACAATACCTTCCTGCTGAAGTCCAGGGATGTCTATATCGATCTTTTGACAGACAGCGGTACCAATGCGATGAGTGATTATCAATGGGCGGGAATGATGCTCGGAGATGAAGCGTATGCCGGCAGCGAGAATTATTATAATCTTGAATCGAAGGTACAGGAGTTTTACGGATACAAATATCTCGTACCGACCCATCAGGGACGCGGTGCAGAGAATTTGATCTCCCACATCCTCATAAAACCGGGGCAATATGTTCCGGGAAACATGTATTTCACCACGACCCGCCTCCATCAGGAACTGGCCGGCGGTACATTCGTTGACGTGATCATCGATGAGGCACATAATCCGACAGTGGAACATCCGTTCAAGGGGAATGTCGATCTGAATAAGTTCGATGCACTCATTAAAAAGGTCGGTGCAGAGAAGATCGCCTACATTACCATCGGTGCAACCGTGAATATGGCCGGCGGTCAGCCGATCTCCATGGAAAATCTCCGGTCCGTCTATGCACTGGCATCAAAGAACAAGATCAAAGTTGTTTTCGATGCTACACGCGCAATGGAGAATGCGTATTTCATCAAGATGCGCGAAAAAGGATATGAGAAGACGACCATCAAAGAGATCCTGCTGGAGATGTGTTCCTATTCCGATGCTGCAACGATGAGCGGCAAGAAGGATCTGCTGGTCAACATCGGCGGTTTCCTGGCACTGAATGACGCGGATGTCTTTGAAGAGGCGCGGAACATGGTTGTTGTGTACGAAGGTCTGCATACGTACGGCGGTCTCGCCGGAAGGGATATGGAAGCAATGGCACGCGGTATCGAAGAAGCCTGCCAGTTCAATCACCTTCAGGCCCGCATCGGACAAGTGGAATATGTCGGCAACCGGTTGATCGAACTTGGAGTACCGATCGTCCGTCCGATCGGAGGACATGCGATCTTCCTCGATGCCAAACAATTCTATCCGCAGGTCGAACAACTCAAATTCCCCGCCCAGACCCTGGCTGCTGAATTATATCTGGATTCAGGGATCCGCGCAATGGAACGAGGTATCGTTTCCGCCGGAAGGAACAAAGAGACCGGTGATCATTATTATCCGAAACTGGAACTCGTTCGTCTGACCTTCCCCCGCCGCGTCTATACGCAGGCTCACTGCGATGTCACAGTGGAATCGGTCTATGAAGTGTGGAAAAACAGAGAGAGTGTCAAAGGGATGAAGATGATCTACGAACCGAAATATCTCCGCTTCTTCCAGGCCCGTTTCGAAAAATTATAAACGGAATCATGTAAAACATCGATGCCATGACTCGAAGGTCATGGCATCGTCGTTTTTAAACTATTTGACTTCTTCTACCAGCCGAAGAATCCGAACATGATCCCGGCGTTCACTGTATATCCATTCAGTTTCACCTTGGACGGGACAGAATTCACTTCATATTTGTCATCGAGTTTCCATTCCGGCGAGAACATGATCGGATATCCTGCACCGATCCTCAGCTGCATCCACGTCAAGAGGGTATATTCGATGTTCACACGCGGATTGAAGACAACGAACGTTCCGGACAGACGTTGTGTATAATTCACAGCATCTTTATTCGGATTTCCAAAATCGGTCCATTCGGTTGACCAATCCTTGAATCCGCCGTTATCCCTACGCATGGTAAAATTCATTTCTCCGCCGCCGATGGAAGCACCGATCGAAATATCAAGTCGATATGCCAGCGGCTGGACATAATCGATCAGGAAACCGTTGTATGAGACTTCATACTCGATCTCTTTTTTCAGATTCCCTCCCGCAGTGATAGGCTGGATGGATGACAACGTTTTCACACCCGTCATTCCAAATCCGCCCATACGCACATTTTTCATGAACATGATATAACCGTATCCCTCCCCTCCGATAAGATAGAGAGGATCTTTTCCCAATCCGGGAAGTCCGGCCGATGTCAGGAACTTATCGATCTCCGTATTATCGAACATTCCGACGACCGGTGTTACGCCTCCTGCTCCGCCGATCTTTGTCCTGTTCCAGTATGAATAACTCCGTTCATCCTTCTCGTCTTCTTCATCCTGAGAAAGAATCGGAACAGAACACACAAGCATGATCATAAAAAGTGTGAATATATTCCTCATAATGAGATCTCCTATTGTTATATAGAGTGTCGCAGTACAGTGTACAATAAAAATGATACGCTGAAGGCCGGAAAGAGTTGCAGAGGAGTGATTACAGTCCCAACTGCTCCGAATTCCTGCGCAGTGCATCGATCACAAACTGTATATGTTCATCAAGAGGGGTGTTGATCTCCTCTGCCCCGCTGATGATATCTTCCCGGCTGACATTCCGTGCAAAACCTTTGTCTTTCATCTTTTTCCGTACAGTGGACACTTCAACGGACGAGACTTTTTTGTCCGGCTTCACCAGTGTACACGCAACAATGAATCCGCACAGTTCGTCGCAGGCAAACAGAGTTTTTGCCAGCATTGTTTCCCGCGGCACATTCGTATACGATGCATGACCGAGGATCGCCGTGCGAAGATTCTCCGGATAGCCGAGGGATCTCAGCACTTCACTCCCCTTCAACGGATGGTCCGGCGGTTCCGGAAAGCGTTCATAATCGAAATCATGCAGCAGTCCGGTGATGCCCCAAAGTTCCTCATCTTCACCGTACTTCACGGCATAGGCCCGAAGTGCAGTCTCAACGCAGTACATATGTTTACGAAGTGATTCATTCATCGTCCATTCTGTCATCAATGTTACAGCTGCGTTTCGGTCCATGATGTTCTCCTTAGACAAGTGATGAAGGACAGTATCTGCTGATGCAGCATTCCGCGCAGAGTGTCCGCCGTGCTGAACAGATCTTTCTGCCGTGCAGGATCAACGAATGTGAAACATGGAACCATTGCTTCCGTTTGATCAGCGGCATCAGGTCCTGTTCGATCTTGACAGGATCCTTCTCCACAGTGAATCCCAATCTGTTGGAAAGTCTGATGACATGAGTATCGACAACAACTCCTTCATTCTTTCCGAATGCTGCGCCGAGCACGACATTCGCTGTTTTTCGACCGACACCGGGAAGCGAAAAGAGTTCTTCCATTGTCTCCGGAACGATCCCATGATGGCGTTCCATCAGTGTTCGGGAGCAGGCGATGATATTCTTTGCTTTGTTATGATAGAATCCCGTGGAATGGATAAGCGTTTCGAGCTCCTTGATATCTGCGTCCGCAAATTCCGACGGCGAAGAAAAACGGGCGAACAGCGCCGGAGTGACCAGGTTGACCCGGGCATCCGTGCACTGTGCAGAAAGAATCACGGCAACGAGAAGTTGGAATGGATCTGAGTAATGAAGAGCCGGCTTGTCGTTCGGATATTCCTTGACCAGGATCGAGGCGATCTTTCCCGCACGGAGCTTCTTCAGCTCATCCGATTCCTTTTTGGTCTTGGTACTCACGGTCGCGGTTGAAGCAGATAAAGTGATGCGTGGTTATTCAGTGCAGTTTTGAGATCTTGATGGACATCCGCGATCGCACTGATCACTGCGCCGACAGGTACGGCGGACATTTCCAGCGAACAGCTCAGCTGCATGGATGCGCCGACAGTACTGCGGAACGTCTGCACTGCGCAGATCATTTGTGATGCACCTGCCCCTTCAATTGCATTCCTCAGTTCCTGTTCATGCGAGACAACCAGCGAAGGATCGTTGACATCCAATTCGATGATGAGCCGCTGGAGATCGGTCCGCGGAGAGAAGTCCGAAGAATCACATCGGGTATGCATGACGTTGTTCACCTGGTCAAGCTGTGGTTCATCGCCGAACTGATCGATGATCTTCTTCAAAGGGAGCATTGTGGAAAATCCTTCGAATTGAAACTGCGACAACATCACCGGTTCCGCATTCTTTCCGCCCGGACTTCCTGCGAGCGTGAGCATGTTCTTCCCCTGTTTCAGCAATCGTTTGACGAGACCGACGGAGTGGCGGTGCAGAGGAACATCCTGCGGGTCAATGATGCTCCATAACGTATGATCAACGGTCGAAAGCATCGGAGCCGCATCCAATTGGCGGATACTGTTCTCGATACTGTCCTGGATCAGTTTAATGATCGAATCTTTATCCGATTTCAGCGGAGTGGAAAGGAACTCCGTTAAACCGCCGCGGAGTATCGTGCCGTTCTTTTGGATCACCTCCGTTTTGGTGCGCTGTAGATCGGCAGCAATGGACTGTATGGATGCGGCAACGAATGAGGTGTACGCTTCCAGCGGATCGGCGTCCTTGGGAGCCTGTTTTGAACGGGTAAACAGAACGGTATACGAGAATTTTTTCATAGGGTGCGGGAATTGGTTCACATGGAATAAGGATACAAAGAATTCCGCAAATATGTACTGCTCAAAAAAAAGTCCTGTCCAGAACGTCCGGAAACAAAAAAAGTCCGGTCATTGACCGGACTTTTTTTGTACACCTACCCCGCCAAAGAGACGGCGGGCAAGCTGGACTCAATCATCTCAATCTATGAAACAGAAAAGTCCAAATTTGAGATAAACCCAAATTTGGACTTTTGTGCACCTACCTGGACTCGAACCAGGAACCCACTGATTAAGAGTCAGTTGCTCTACCAATTGAGCCATAGGTGCTTTTTATCAGTCCACAAATATAAAAAAAGGTTAGCTCTTTTCAAAATTGAAATTCAAACGCAAGATTAAATTGTTCATAATCTTCAAACGAGAGCTGGGTGGAGAATGTATCGCTTCCCTGGAGCCGGAGAGCGGCATTGATGACGAAACTATTCCCTCTCCTGTTCCGGAAATCCTTGTCCAGCACTGCATTTGCTTCGAGGGCAAATCCGAGGTGATTCTTGAACTGAGTATAGAACGGGAATGCCGTTGCACCGATCGAGATCTTCCGCTTGTCGCCGTAGAATGAGAATGTAGAATAGAGATATTTCGGGAGCGTGACATTCCCGGCAATGAAGGCGGAATATTTTGAGCGTTTGAACTGATATCCGCTGTCATCGATCATCCCGACGGCCTGAACAGCACCGATGGCGATCGAAGTTTTAGAGAATTCGCCGACATGTGGAATGATCTGGATTTTCACATGAGCTTCCTGTGACCGTAATTTTTTCCGGTCGAAAAATGCCGTACCGGAAACTTCGAACATGGCCATCCGGAATGCCGCCATACCTCCATTGAATTCAAAAGGAGCTAATCCTCCTTTCAGCAGGATCGTGTTGTCCGCATTCGAGATCTCGCCGTTCCGGAATGTGACCGCTTTCTCCGGCGCCGCATGTTTCAGGAATTCGCCGTACATCTTCGCATGAAGAGCCGCTTCCTGTTCCTCCTGCTGCTGTCGCTGCTGCTCCAATGTGAGACGCTCCTGTTTGGTCCGAAGATCTTCTTTTGTCTTCTCCTCTTCGATCTGATTCTTTGCCCGCTGAGAGCGGAGTTCTTCCTGATGCTTTTCTTCGATCATCTGGTTCCGGACCTTCATCAGCGCCACTTCCCGGCCGATCTGGAACTGCATCATAGAATCGTACTCCGTGATCCTGTAGAGGATGAGACTATAGAACATTCCTGCCGACGTATCAGCATACCGTTCCGTAACTGAGATTCCCTTCAAACTGACATCGGAAACCATTTCAGTGGAGACCTTCGTCCTGTCTGAAAATTCTTTTCCCTCTTCAGAAACTTCACGCTGAAAAATACTCTTCACTTTGATCTCGACATTCCTCGCAAATTCTATGAAGGCACGGGTGTCTGCTTCATCGCGGGATGCGTTCGACATTCCGATGCCGTAATACAATCCGGGACCGATGGAATTCTTTTGTGTATTCGTCCACTCGGGTCGTTCCTGAGCAGTGACAGCGGAGGATCCGATAAGGATCAACAGGAAAATTAATTTGGTCTTCATGGCAGGCATAAAAAAAAAGCCCATAGTTAGAATCCTATGGGCTTTGCGACATTCTGAAATGTGTCCCTTACGGCTGAGTTTGGACAGGAATTTGCGGTGCAGGAACGGAAGTTGATTGTCCGGTCTGGATCACGCTTTCCTGAGTCTTCCCTTTTCCGGGAAGAAAGAAGAGATTCACAACAACGGCAATAACGATGAATGCAGTAGCCAGATATGTTGTGGATTTTGAAAGAAAATCGGAAGCACGGCGCACACCGAACACACTGCCGATGTTTCCGCCGCCCATACCGGCAGCCAATCCGCCTCCCTTGCTGTTTTGCATCAAAATAACAAGGATCATAAGGACAGCGATGACGATTTCAATGAGAACTAAAGTTGTGTACATTGTGTTCCTAGATAGTAATGGTGATCGTTAAATTCAATAAATGAATTTATCAAAAAAGAGTAGAAAAATCAAGATAAAGTATTTCAATGTTCATCTATATTGTATTTTTGATCGTAATCCTGCTTCAGAGCTTCTTATTTATTCGGGTCCGCCAATTCATCAGCGAACACCGGTCCCTCCCTTCGTGGAGCATACCTGCGGCCGGAGGATTGTTCGTTGTCATGAATCTGCCGTTCTTTCTCTTTTATTTGGTCTTTCGGCATTATCCGGCGCTGCCGGATTACGTTGTACCGGTGATGGTGCCGTTCTTCGTCTGGCAGACCGTAACGCTGTTCATCGCTTTCGTTTTGGCCGCAGCGGCAATATTCGCCGCTCCGTTCCGCGTATCCTTGAAACTATTAACTCTGCACCCACGCATCAATACTAAGGTTGAAGCAATGAAACAAACTGAAAAATTCCGTACGATCGACAATTCCCGAAGGAAATTCCTGAAAAGTACTGCTCTCGGGTTATCCGCGTATTCCTTTGCGGGTGCTGCGACCGGTGTCGCCGAAGAGGGGGAATTCGAGATCATCCGCAAAACGATCACAATACCGAATCTGCCTGAGCAGTTCAAAGGATTCACCATCGGCATGATGAGCGATATTCATTCGAGTGTCTTCATGAATAAAGAGGATATGTCCGGATATGTCCGTGCCATGAATTCCCTGAAGACCGATTTGGTCGTGGTGACAGGTGATTTCGTGAACAGTAAGACCGATGAGGTCTATCCATTTGCTGAGGCATTCTCGGAACTCACTGCTCAGCACGGTATCTACGGTTGTCTTGGAAATCATGATTACTTCACGAAGGATGTGGACCTCGTGGCGAGGAAAGTGGATGACTGCGGAGTGAAACTCCTGCGAAATGATGCGGTCAAGATCCACAAAGACGGAACATTCTTCAATTTGGTCGGTGTGGATGACATCGGAAGGAATATCGATCCGCTGGATTATATGAACAAGGCTCTTGCATTCGCAAAGAATGATGCCGCTAAGATCCTTTTGTGTCACAAGCCGTATTATTTCCAACAGGCGAAGGATCTTGGGATCGACCTGACATTGAGCGGACACACTCACGGAGGTCAGATCGTCTTCGGTGTCGTGGATACGACCAGGGTGTCCCTTGCGGCATTGGCATCGAAATACATTTCGGGATTATATACGATCGGTTCCTCCCACCTGTATGTGAACAACGGCATCGGTTATACCGGTCTCCCGATCCGAATCAATTGCCCTGCAGAACTGACGGTCATAACACTGGCGTAGACCAAATTTATCTTTGAAATTAGAACGTGTTTTCTCTATATTCTTCTCGTAGTTCACGGAAGAATTAATTAAACATGTTCTTTTTTTATGGAAGTTACCCAACAGCAAGCTCCGCAAAATATCGGATGGATCGAGGTCGTCGCCGGCTGTATGTTCAGCGGCAAAACAGAAGAATTGATCCGCCGACTGCGCCGTGCGCAGATCGCCCGTCAAAAAGTTGTCATCTTCAAACCGAGAATCGACAACCGCTATTCCGCCAATCAGATCGTCTCCCACAATACTCAATCACTGGAATCCATCGTCATCGATAAAGCCGAAGAGATCCCTGCATTGGCAAAGGATGCCCAGGTGGTCGGAATCGATGAAGTGCAGTTCTTTGATATGTCCGTCATCGCCATCTGCAATCAGCTTGCCGATGATGGTAAGCGCGTTATAGTCGCCGGTCTCGATCAGGATTACCGCGGACTCCCCTTTGAGCCGATGCCGCAATTGCTTTCCGTTGCAGAATATATCACGAAGACCCTGGCAATCTGTGTGGTATGCGGGAATCCAGCTGACCGTACCCAGCGCAAGATCGCCAATGCGGACAGAGTTGTGGTCGGTGCAGCTGATTCGTACGAAGCCCGCTGCCGAAAGTGTCACTATATACCCGAATAATTCTTCAGGCTGTCGCGATCGGCAGCCTTTTGTTTCTGAACAGTAATCTATTCTCGTAACCATACATTCCACCATCATCAACTGAAGGAACACTATGGATATCCTCAGCATCCTGCACGGATTTTTCGGATTGGCCGTGGTCGTCGGCATTGCATTTCTTTTCTCGAACAATAAAAGAAAAGTGAACTGGCGACTTGTCGCAACCGGTATTGCCCTGCAATTCCTTTTTGCGTTTATCGTGATCAAGACCGAGATCGGCCGGAGTGTTTTCCATGCCATCAGCGGCGGTTTCGTTAAGCTGCTGGAATTCACTACAGAAGGTGCCATGTTCGTCTTCGGAAGTCTGGCGATCGGACCTGCGTCGCCCGGAACGATGGGATTCTTTTTCGCATTCCAGGTCCTTCCGACAATCATTTTCTTTGCTGCACTAATGTCGGTCTTCTATTATCTCGGAATCATGCAGAGGATCGTCCAGGGAATAGCCTGGTTCATGGCAAAAGTGCTTGGTACGAGCGGAGCGGAGTCTCTTTCCGTTGCTGCCAGTGTGTTCATCGGACAGACAGAAGCACCGCTGACCGTAAAACCGTATATCTCCACAATGACGAAGTCGGAACTGCTGACGATGATGATCGGCGGAATGGCGCATATTTCCGGCGGAGTTATGGCAGCGTATGTTCAAATGCTCGGCGTTGCATTTGCTAAAGCGAACGGCTGGGATCTTGGAACAGCCCAGGTTCAGTTTGCCGGACATCTTCTGGCTGCCAGTGTCATGTCCGCACCTGCCACAATGATCATCGCAAAAGTGCTCATTCCGGAGGTCGAAGAACCGTTGACCAAAGGATCCGTGAAGATCGAGATCGAAAAGACCCATTCCAATCTGATCGAAGCCGCAGCCGGCGGTGCATCGGACGGTGTTAAGTTGGCCATTAATGTGGCGGCGATGCTGATCGCTTTCGTAGCATTGATCGCACTTCTGAACTCGCTGTTGGGTTGGACCGGTGAAGTGACCGGATTAAATACCATTTTGATGCAGAATTTCAATCGGCCACTCTCACTTGAATTAGTATTCGGTCTTGTGCTTCAGTTCGTCGCATTTGCCATCGGTGTTCCGTGGGCAGATGCTCTGAACGTCGGAAGTTTGATGGGAATAAAAACAGTGCTCAATGAGTTTGTCGCCTACTCCAGATTGGCTGACATGATCTCGGCTAACATGTTGTCCCACAAAGCAATAACGATCGCGACGTATGCTCTTTGCGGCTTCGCGAATTTCTCCTCCATAGCGATTCAGATCGGCGGAATTTCACCGCTTGCCGAGAACAGACGAAGCGATATCGCAAAGTTTGGTCTTCGTGCACTGCTCGGTGGTACGATTGCAACATTGATGACGGCAACCATCGCCGGAATTCTTGTCGGATAAATAGAGGGATCAATATGAGTGCGTTAGAACAATCGGTCTCTTTTCTGCGGTCTCGGAGCAGCATCAA
The DNA here is from genome assembly GCA_943364975.1 of Synechococcus sp. UW140. GTDB lineage: Bacteria > Bacteroidota > Ignavibacteria > UBA10030 > UBA8401 > UBA8401. Next base: position 16,474 of record CALRIY020000036.1, on the reverse strand, counting down.
ACCAAAAATTGCGGTAGTGCTGGGCTCCGGCCTCGGCGATTTTGCTCAGCAGATCGCTGCGCCTGTCACTGTACCAACAGCAGAAATTCCTGAATATCCTGTCTCAACAGTTCACGGTCATGCCGGGAAGATCATTTTCGGTACGATCGGGAGCGGAGGCAGAACATCAGCCCCGTTGATCGTTTTTCAAGGACGTGTTCATTTGTATGAAAGCAATGACGTTCAAAAAGTTGTCCATCCTATCCGTGTTGCGGCAGCACTCGGGGCTGAATATCTGATCGTCACCAATGCTGCCGGCGGCATGAACAGACTGTTCGATGCCGGAACCTTGATGTTTATCAGGGATTATATCAATCTGACCGGGGAAAATCCGTTGATCGGATCAGACGAACTCAATACCGTACTGCACTCACGCAAAGAACCGGCGATGAGTCCGTCGTTATTGGAACACGGCAGAGCCATAGCTTTGAAACATGGGATCAAAACAAAAGAAGGGGTGTATTGCTGGACGAAAGGACCGACCTATGAAACAGCTGCAGAGATCCGTATGATGACTTCGATCGGCGCTGATGCCGTCGGGATGTCAACGGTTCCGGAGATCATGGTCGCCCACCATTTGGGGATGAAGATCCTGGGGATTTCCTGTATCACCAATATGGCGACAGGAATCTCACCGACAAAACTTTCCCACGAAGAGGTAACGGAAACAGCGAACAGAGTTAAGAGTGATTTTACGCGATTGGTTAGCGAGATTATCTTGGAACTAAAATGAGGTAACTGCTTGATTCATAAAGCTTAAAAGAAATGATATAACATCAGATACACCAACACTCCCGATACTGAAACATAGACCCACACCGGGAAAGTTTTCCGTGCGATCTTCTTGTGCAATTGAAATTTCCCGCTGAGACCCCTATAGACCGTCAATAGCACCATTGGAACGATGGCTGCCGCCAGAATGATATGGGAGATCAGCACTGTAAAATAGAATGGTCTGCTCCATCCTTCCCCTGTAAAGGATACCGATCCCACCTTAGCATGATAGACAAGATAACTAATCAGAAAGAGTCCTGATGTACTGAAAGCAGCAAGCATGAATTTTTTGTGCTGTTCTTTTCTTCCCGCTTTGATATGCCGGTAGCCGTTGACCAGGAAAATAAAACTGATGAAGTTCAAAATGGCATTGACGGTGGAAAGGTCTTCAAATTTCATATTCAGGAGGATTGTTCCGTTCAATGGATCTTAAAGATGATCATTGCGGAAAAGATGATGGGAAGAAAGAAGAGTGATGAGAAGAATAACCTGCGGGCGGCCGCACCTGAAGTCTCATTCTTCAAAGAACGGGTGAATTGAATTCCGAAGTATAAAAATCCGAAACTTACAAGCAAAGAGACTGGAATATATTCTGCCGATACCAACCCTACGAAGAATGGGGACAAAGTTACGACGATCAGGATCAGCTGGTGGATCACAACATGTCCTGCAACTTTTCTGCCGTTCAGATCCAGGCTGGTCAGGAGTTTGAATCCTGCTTTTGAATAATCGTTTCGATATAACCAGCCAATCGAATAAAAATGAGGCATTTGCCAGTAAAACAATATGGCAAAGAGAGTTAACGATTGTGCCGAAAGTGAATTTTGGATAGCTGCCCAACCGATCAACGTAGGCAAAGCTCCCGGAATTGCACCAATGATCGTTGATAACGTAGAGATCCTCTTTAACGGCGTATAGAGGAACAGATAGGTTAGAAGCGTTGACAAAGCAAGGAATGCCGTCAGCCAATTTACAAACAGAAGTACAATGGTTCCTATAAGAGAAATGACCGTTCCGAAAATGACAGCTTCTACAGGTGAAATTCTCGTATCAGGGATCGGTCGTTTCTCCGTTCGCTTCATGATCAGATCGTATTCCCGCTCAATGAATTGATTCAAAGCCCCCGATCCACCACCGACCAGTAAAGTTCCGAGCGCCAATAATGGAAAAATGATCAATTGAGATTGGTACGGTTCCTTGATGGCAAGATATGCAGAACCGAGCGATGTGAAAACGGAAAGCAGGGTCAGTTCCGGTTTCATCAACAGCCACAGGTCACGGCAAAAAATACCGAGGGTCCTTTCAATACGTTTATCTTCCGGATACATGACGATATTCTCTTTCATACTCTGAATTCTTAAGGTTGACCATTGAGCCAGCGGAGTCTGCCGATTCGCACAGCAGTGATCACCGTTGTCACAAGCACCAATGCGCCGATATCCACATGAAGCGATGTGATGATCACTTCTTTGCGCGTGAGGACTGTTAAAATACCGAGTGAGAACTGCAGACCGATCAGGATCCAGAGGAGCATTCCGCTCGTGCGAAGTACGGGGCTTTTCACAGACGGCCGTCTCAAAAGATAACCGAGATAAATGATCACTCCGGCAACAACGACAGCCCAATATCGGTGAAGAAGATGCAGGACGATCTGATAAGCCTCAACCGGTCTATCCCCTCCCCACTTGATGCCAAGCTCGATCAATGTTCGATTGTAGGAAGCGAGCTGTTCCTGAGACAGGCCGGGAAAGAGCGTTCCATATGCTAGAGGAAAATCAGGGACGGAAAGACCGGAATACGTATGACGAAGGACCGCACCGAAGGCAAGCTGCAGGAAGACAGCCGCTGCTGCTGCAATGGAAACATTCTGCAGCAGCCGGTTCTTTCCACTATCGATCCCTGTAGTCCCACTCATCCACCATTCCGATGTGACAAGTGCAATAATGGAAACTGCGGAAAAGAATGTCTGTGCAAGCATTCCGTGCGAAACAGAGATCGCTGTCGGAAGCAGATACAAAACCGTCAATCCGCCGAGGATCCCCTGAATAATGACAGCACCGAGTGCGTAGAATGTCAGCCACCGTACCCAGCGTCTCTCCTCTTTTACTGCGACCCAAACGGCGAGTATCACGGTCAGAAAGCCGACAAAAGAGGCGAACAAGCGGTGCCCATGTTCATATTTGATCCCGCCGATCCATTGATCGATCGGGTAAGTAAACATATTCTGTCCATACGTTGTCGGCCAATCAGGGACGGATAGTCCAGAACCGGTGCTGGTAACAAGTCCGCCGATGAAGATGAGCACAAATGTAGAGACAGCGGTGACAACGGCAAAACGATGGAGCGATCTGTTGAACATGGAATTTTCTCTCTGGTTCACTGTTGTTAAAATATACGATTTTTTCAGGGCGAATAACAGACAATCCTTGCATCCCCAATGACTAATCGGTAAATTCAGGAGTGTTTTTCTATCGATTATATTAAGGAGTAACAATGAAGCATTTTATTCTGTTCCTGTCTGCGACCATGATGTTGTTTTCACAGACTGAACGACACTTCGGTTCGATCCGTCAGATCACCTCCGGCGGTTCCAATGCGGAAGCGTATTTTTCTGCGGACGGCAAACAATTGATCTACCAGGCAACCAAAGATAAATATCTCTGCGATCAGATCTTTACGATGAATTTGGACGGGACCAACAACCGTCTTGTCAGCACCGGCGAAGGACGGACAACATGCGGTTACTTCTTCCCCGACGGCCGCATCGTGTATGCTTCGACCCATGACGATGATTCTGACTGCCCACCTTCACCGGACCGCTCCAAAGGCTATGTCTGGGGTGTCTTCGATGCGTATGACATCTATGTGGCGAATGCGGACGGATCCAATCCAAAGAAACTGGCTGCCAGCAAAGGATATGATGCCGAAGCGACAATTTCACCGGACGGTAAACAGGTTGTCTTTACGTCTTCGCGCGACGGTGATCTGGAACTTTATGTGATGAATGCGGACGGATCCAATGTCCGCCGATTGACCTATGATAACGGATACGACGGCGGCGCTTTCTTCTCGCCGGACGGGAAAACGATCGTCTATCGCGCACATCATCCGGTCGATGCAAAGGACAAACTGGAAGGTGAACAATTGTTGAAGGAAGAGCTGGTAAAACCGACTGCAATGGAATTATTCCTGATCAATGCCGACGGTACCGGAAAGCGGCAATTGACCTTCAACGGTGCTGCGAATTTTGCTCCATTCTTCACTCCTGACGGTAAACGGATCATCTTTGCAAGTAATGTGAACGATCCGACTGGATACGATTTCGACCTCTTCCTGATCGGGACGGACGGAAAAAATCTTGAACAAGTCACCTTCTCCAAAGGTTTTGACGGTTTCCCGATGTTCAGTCCCGACGGTAAACAACTGGTCTTTGTTTCCAGCCGTAATGCATCCGCTCGTCACGAATTCAACATCTTTATTGCGGAATGGAACGACGAACCGACGATCACCAATTTAACGGGACATGTGAATTACCTAGCCTCCGATGCGCTGGAAGGACGCGGCACCGGTGAGAAAGGGAACGATCTCGCCTCACAGTATATCGCCGATCAGTTCAAGTCCATCGGTCTGCTTCCCGCTGGAGACAACGGAACATATTTCCAGAAATTCGAAGTGGTGAAAGCTCTGGAAGTCGGAACCGCGAATACTCTTTCCTCCTCCGTCGGTAAAAAGAAACCGACCGTTTACACCGTGAAGAAGGATTTCATTCCGGTGGGATTCTCGGCAAATGCATCGGCCATCGGGAAAGCGGTGTTTGTCGGTTATGGAATGACCGCAGATTCCACGTATGATGATTATAAGGGGATCGATGTGAAGGGGAAGATCGCGATCGCATTGCGGTATGCACCGGACGGCGACAACCCTCATTCCAAGTTCACGAAACAGTCCGCATTGCGCTATAAAGCGATGCAGGCCCGCGAAAAAGGGGCGAAAGCTCTCCTGCTCGTTACTTCTACCGCTGATGATTCTGCGGATGGACTGATGAAACTGAAATACGACAACTCATTCAGTGATGCCGGGTTGCCTGTCTTTTCGGTCACGCGTACGCTGGTGAACGAACTGTTAAAACAGAACAAACTGAATATCGATTCATTGAGAAATAAGATCGTTCGTACCAATGCTCCGGCATCCGTTGAGATCAAGAATATCACACTCTCCCTTTCTTCCGAAGTGCTTCAGGTGAAGAAGATGACCCAAAATGTCGTTGGAATTCTGAAGGTCAGCGATTCCAATGAACATCTCGTCCTCGGTGCACATTACGATCATCTTGGATACGGCGGTCAAGGATCCGGCTCGCTCGCACCGGATAAGAATGAGATCCACAACGGCGCCGATGATAATGCATCCGGCACAGCAACGGTGATCGAGGTAGCACGCCGCCTGGCAGAGCAGAAGAATCTGCTCAAACGGAATGTCGTTGTCATGGCTTTCTCCGGAGAAGAAATGGGGCTCCTCGGCTCAGCATATTACACGAAACATCCGTCCGTTCCGCTGACCGATGCCGTTACCATGATCAATTTTGATATGGTCGGCCGGCTGAAGGATAATGCATTGACCATCCAGGGGATCGGCACATCCAGCAATTGGGAGAATCTCACCAAGCGGTACAATGCAGATTCCATTTTCACGCTGAAATATGTGAAGGACGGTTTCGGTCCGAGCGATCATTCATCCTTCTACGGAGCGAATATTCCCGTGCTCTTCTTCTTTACCGGACTTCACGACGATTATCACCGTCCGTCTGATGATGCGGAGAAGATCAATATTGGAGGAATGAACAGCATTGTTCAGTACGCCGCAAAACTGGCAATGGAGATCGATACAACAGCAACTCGTCCGGATTATTTGAAGACCCAATCGCAGGAACAGGGTGCTTCACGTCAGGGTTTCAGAGTTTTTGTCGGTACGATCCCCGATTATTCGGAGGATGCAGGCGGAATGCTGCTAGCCGGTGTCCGCGAGAACAGTCCAGCTTCCAAAGCAGGCCTCCAAAAAGGTGATGTGCTGATCAAATTCGGTAAACACGAGATCAAGAACGTGTATGATTACACTTATGCACTTCAAGAATACAAGCCCGGCGATGTGATCGAAGTGAAATTCGTGCGGAATAAAACGGAGACACTGACTGCATCGATGACTCTCGAAAAAAGGAATTAGGTTCGTACTACATATAACAATAAAAAAAGGACGCCTCGGCGTCCTTTTTTATTATTACAGTAAAATTGATGTTTAAAGAAGTTTTTTTGCGATCTCGCGGATCTCTTCTTTGGTGCAGAACCGCTGGATCATCGGAAACAGGATATGATTCTCTTTGTGGATATGGTTGACCATCAGTTGAACGATCTCTTCGGCTGAATCGGCCAATTCATGGAGCGATGTTTTGTCCTCATGATTCTCTTTCAACGCTTTCACGCTGTAATTCAGCTTCTTATAGATCTTGGCCATCTTTGCATGATCTTCCCGAAGGACAGATGTCGGACCATCCACATACCGTTCAACCACAGGGAACAAAGCATCTTCCTCATGCTTATTGTGGACCCGAACCTCCTCATCCACATATTCAACCGCCTTCAGCAGTGTCTTGAATGTCTTTTCGGAATACCCTTTCTTCTTCAGGTCCTTGGCACTCTTCTTTAATTGATGGAGTTTGACCAGGGCATCCTCATGTTCCTGCATCAATAACGCTATCGGATCACGGGTCGCCATCACAATTACTTGGTTTCCATGTATGTGGTATATTTCGTTTTGCTTTCCACAAAATCCTGCAGCAATGCTGTCAGTTCGTCCGCTGTCTGATCATCGCTTTCTTCGAACTTCTTGTATGCGACTTCGGAATGCGCCATAAAGATCTCGGCGAATGAATTCTGTTTGCCGCGCTGTTCATACACGGAATAGGAAACGAACTGATTCGTTGCATAGTGCGCCTTCAGTTTTTCCACGGCGGAGAGGTAATCGGTCCGCTTTGCTTCTTTGACGTCGTATTGAACGGTGAGAATAACTTTTCCCATCGAGATTGGTATCCTTTACTTTATATGTTGAAGAATGAATAGATTAAAAAACTGATGTATGACGCACCGGCTGTTGCGAACACTGCCACCGCCGCTCCGGTGATGAAACGGAACCGGTGCACCATTGAAATTCCCTTTCCGGCAAGAAGTATGGACCAGAGAACAACTGCTGCATCCATGCCGACCAGAACCGATGTCACCACCGGTTTCACTTCGTATGCGCTGGGATTCGATGAGAACAAAAACAGACCGAGCGTTCCTAATTCCAGCGGCAAAATGAAGACGACGGAGAGCATGACCGGAACCAGCGACCATCCGATCACTCCGTAGGTCTCGTTGAACCTTCCGCTACCCTTCAGCAGTTTGGAAAGTCCAAAGACCATTCCGGCAAGGAAAAAGAATATCGGGATCCCTATACAGAGACCGATGCCGGTGGCAAACAACAGCAGCGGAAAGAGATTATCGAACGAATCCCCTGAATTCTTCGCCCAAAAAAGTGTGAAGGACGAAGCAATGCCGAGAAATAAACTAAGGAAAAGAACAAAATTCTTATGCTCCGCAATGATGATCCTTTTAAAAGCCTCTTCCGGCGATTCTATGATCAGCCAGATCTGAGCAAAAAAATCAAGATTCGGAACGCGGTCCTGAATAAAACTGCCGCACGCTGAACATTTGACGGAAAAACTATCGTTGGAATGGCGGCAAACAGGACAAACTATCATATATTCATAAAAATACGAAGAAAAGCACGGGCTTGCAATGAAAATGATAGAAATCTTCATTGCAAACACGTGTTTGCAGGCTGGTTTTTAACGGATCGGTTCGAAGTGTGCGGTGAAATGCCGGAGCTGAGGCGCCTCATAGGTGATGGCGTACCCGCGTAATGCATTCCGTCCGGAGTAAAGCTCCACAGCGCATTCGATCACGTAATCAATATGACTTTGAGTGTATACTCTTCTCGGTATAGCGAGGCGGACCAATTCCATCGGAGGTGAGATCAAGCCCCCTTGTTCATCATACTTGCCGAACATCACGCTTCCGATCTCAACGGAACGGATACCGCCGATCTTATACAATTCACAGACGACGGCCTGTCCCGGATATTGTGCGGGAGGAATGTGCGGAAGGAATTGTTTTGCATCAATATAGATCGCATGTCCTCCAGGAGGAAGCAGGATCGGGATACCGAGTTCTGTGAGTTTATTCCCGAGATATTCGACGGAGCGAAGCCGATATGTGAGATAATGTTCATCCAGCACTTCATCCAGTCCTTGTGCGATCGCTTCAAGATCACGGCCGGCGAGTCCGCCGTAGGTCGTGAATCCTTCCGTAACGATAAGAAGATTTCTCGCTGCAAGGGCAAGAGTATCATCATTCAGTGCGAGGAAACCTCCCATATTGACGATCGCATCCTTTTTTGCGCTCATCGTCACACCGTCGGCATAGGAGAACATTTCCTGAGCGATCTCCTTCGGTGTCTTGTTCTCATACCCTTTTTCTCGCTTTTTGATGAAGAAGGCATTCTCTGCGAACCTGCATGCATCCAAAAAGAGCGGGATTCCATATTTTTTTAGGACTGCTTTAGTTTCGCGGATGTTCTGCATCGAGACCGGTTGCCCACCGCCGGAATTATTCGTGACCGTGATGAAACAGACCGGGATATTCTCCGGTCCGGTCATTTGAATGAACTCTTCGAGCGCAGGGATGTTCATATTCCCTTTGAACGGAGCGATCACATCCGGTCTTTTACCCTCCTCTGTGAGAAAATCAACAGCCACAGCACCGCTGAATTCAACATTGGCACGGGTAGTATCGAAATGAGTGTTGTTGGGGATGTATTTCCCGGCTCCGCCGATGATGGAGAAGAGGATCTTCTCCGCAGCCCGTCCCTGATGAGTCGGGATGATGTTCTTGATCCCGGTGATCTCTCGAACCTTACTTTCGAACCGGAAGAAACTTCGTGCACCGGCATATGATTCATCCCCTTCCATCATGCCTGCCCACTGTTTTGCGCTCATGGCTGATGTACCGCTGTCCGTCAGAAGATCGATCAGCACATCGTCCGCACGAAGGAGGAAAGGATTAAAGAATGCAGAACGGAGCAGGTCCGTCCGCTCTTCCACTGTGGTGAATCGGATCGGTTCAACGGATTTGATACGGAACGGTTCAATGATGGTCTTCATACGGTCTCAATGGATACGGTGCGATGGGAAAGAATTATTCTTCATTGTAGTTCAACAATGAGAATATGTCATAGCCGGGAAGCTTTTTCCGCGGCTGTAGGAATGAAAGTTCGATCAGGAATGACAGACCGACGATCTCTCCGCCGAGGGAATTCACCAGTGAACACGCTGCCTGCATCGTTCCACCAGTGGCGAGGACATCATCGTGGATGAGGACGCGTTCACCGCGGACAACAGCATCTTTATGGATCTCAATGGTATCGGAACCGTATTCCAGTTGATATTCCTGACGCACTATCTCTGAAGGAAGCTTGCCCGGCTTGCGGATCGGGACAAAACCGGCGTTCAACTGACAGGCTAATGCAGTGCCGAGAATGAAACCGCGCGATTCAATTCCGATCACTTTCGTGATCCCCTTTCCTTTATAGTGTTCAGCCATCGTATCAACACAGTAGCGGAGAGCGGCCGCATCTTTCAGGATGGTCGTGATATCCTTGAACATGATCCCCTTTTTCGGGAAGTCCGGGACAGTGCGCAGTAAATTATTCAGATCCATGGAGGTCCTTTATTAATGACGTGAAAAAATATCGATAATAGGCTGAAGAAGCAATTTAAAATAAAAATCCCCGAAGGAACTTCGGGGATTTGCCTTCTAGATATAATTCCGATCCTTTTACAGACCGACGATCATATCAGAATATTTTGGTACCGGCCAGAGATCTGCAGCAACGATCTCTTCGAGTGAATCCACCACTTCTCTGACAGCTTCCGTCTGTTTGCGGACGAGCAGATAGGTATTTCCTTTTTTCTTGATATCGCTGACATTGCGAGCGGTAGCGAGAGTCTTTTCCAATCCCGCCACCTCCGTGTGAAGTGATGAGACAAGCTTGGAGAGATCCTTGACCACTCCGGTGATCGTCTTGACACCTTTATCCCCTTTGCCCAGCGTTGATTTCAATCCATCAACCGCCTGTGACAATTCGGTGATATAGGTTGTGCCGGCAGAGAAAAAGAGGGTCGTCGCCATGCTCTTCGCCACCTGGGCTTCGATCTCAACCTGTTTGATGTAGTTCTCGATATCGATATGGTAGATCGCCTCGATCTCGCGTTCGTTATAGACCTTGTATGCGGTGAAGAGATGCTCCGCTTCTTTGGTCAGGTATGATGCAAGCGCCTCGGGCGAGGTCTTCATGTTCGGCAGTCCGCGTTTTGCCGCTTCCTTATGCCATGCATCGGAATATCCGTCACCGCTGAAGAGGACCTTTTTGGATTCGATCACTGCTTTGCGAAGGACTTCTACGACTGCGATATTGAATTCCTTACCGCCCGCGATGGACTTTTCGATCGCCGTTCGGATATCATCCAGCGATTCTGCCATAGCGGTATTCAGCACCGTGATCGGTGTGGAAGGCGACTGACTGGAGCCGACGGCGCGGAATTCAAATTTATTTCCGGTGAATGCGAACGGTGAGGTCCTGTTCCGGTCCGTATTATCTTTCGGGATCTCGGGGATCTTGTCGATGCCGATATTGATCCATGCCTGATCGGAGTCGGTCGTCACCTTCCCTTTTTCCAGATCTTCGAGCACACGGGTCAGGAGTTCGCCCAGGAAGACGGAGATGATCGCAGGAGGCGCTTCATTGGCACCGAGGCGATGATCGTTGTGTGCTGTTGCGATCGAAGCGCGAAGCAAACGAGAGTGTTTGTAGACCGCTTTGATGGTGGCAACAAGGAATACCAGGAACTGCAGATTGGACTGCGGTGTCTTGCCGGGATTCAGGAGGTTCTCCCCTTTGTCCGTCCCCAGAGCCCAGTTGCAATGCTTTCCGCTGCCGTTCACTGCGGCGAACGGTTTTTCATGGAGCAATACAGCGAGATTATGCCTTTGTGCGATACGGTCCATCAGGTCCATGAGGATCTGATTGTGGTCCACGGCAACGTTCACATCCTCATAGATCGGAGCAGCTTCGAACTGGTTCGGAGCCACTTCGTTGTGACGGGTCTTCAGCGGAATTCCGAGTTTATACGATTCCTGTTCGATCTCTGTCATGAACGCAAATGCGCGTTCGGGAATATTGCCGAAATACTGATCCTCCAGCTGCTGATGTTTCGCGGGAGTCTTACCGAACAGGGTCCTGCCGGTCTGCTTCAGATCGGGACGCGCGTTATAATATTCACGGTCGATCAGAAAATACTCCTGCTCCACACCGAGCGTTGAGAAGACTTTGGTAGCGGGGTTCTTGAAATGTTTCAAGACGCGCATTGCGGACTGGTTCAATGCTTCGATGGAACGGAGCAGCGGTGCCTTTTTATCCAGAGTCTCGCCGGTATAGGAAATGAACACCGTCGGGATACAAAGCGTATTACCGTGCGGATATTCCATAATGAAAACGGGACTGGTCGGATCCCAAATGGTGTATCCGCGTGCTTCGAATGTCGCCCTGATTCCGCCGGACGGGAATGATGAGGCATCCGGTTCACCCTGGATGAGCTGTTTTCCGGTGAAGGCTTCAATGATCTTTCCGCTTTCACTGTAGTCGATGAACGAATCATGTTTTTCTGCTGTGAAACCGGTCAGCGGCTGAAACCAATGCGTATAGTGCGTGCACCCTTTCGCGATCGCCCAATCTTTCATGGCGATGGCAACGATATTGGCCGTATCCCGGTCCAATTTTTCACTTTTATTGATCACATTGACGATCTTCTCGTACGCATTCTTCGGCAGCATCTGCTGCATCTTTGGAAGATCGAAGATGTTCTCTCCAAAATATGTCGAGACCAGTTTTGCAGTTTTACTCATACCGTTCCTTATTTTGTTTTAGTGAGTTTAAGTTTATTCGTTTCCTTCATCGTGGTCAGCACGATGCTCGTGGTCGTATTCACGACGCCGGACCATGCCTGGATCTTTGACAATAATTTTTCCAATGTGGAAGTGTTCTCAGTCCGTATCTTAATGAGATGGGTGCCGGAACCGGTGACGGAATGGATCTCAAGGATCTCATCCGTCGTACGTGCATGTTCAATAAAAGAGCTATAATGCTTTGAGGAATCAACGGTCACGTTGATGAACGCAGTGATGTCCTTCCCTACCTTTTTCGGATCAACAAATGCCGTATATCCCGTAATAATGCCGTTCTCTTCCAGTTTCTTCAGCCGTTCACTGACCGAAGGAATGCTGAGGTCGACCGCCTGGGCAAGATCATTTCGGCGGGTTCTGCCGTTCTTTTGAAGGATATCGATGATTGTGACATCGATCTCATCAAGCTGATGTAAAGAATTCACGGTTTTACCTTATTCTTTTAGGTTTATCAATGATTACCTTAACAATGTAAGGTATAGTGCCGATAATGTCAACCATATTTTAAAATAAAAAATCCGGTCATGTGATGACCGGATCCGGAAATGCCGAATTTTCCAAGTTCAATTATGAACCGATGATCGCTCCATTTTGGTATTTGACTGTTCCTTCATAGATGGTTGCATGGACATTAAAATCATCATCCATCACAACGAGATCGGCATCCTTTCCGACGGCGAGGATACCTTTTTGATGTTCCAGGCCGAGCACCTTAGCGCCGTTCAACGATGCCATACGGATGGCGTCGGTGATCGGAACACCCACAAGCCGAACCATGTTGCGGACAGCTTCTTCCATGGTCAATGTGCTTCCGGCAAGGGTCGTGCCGTTCTCCAGATATGCTCGTTTATCTTTCACGATGATCTTTTGATCCATAAAATGGTAATCCCCGTCCGGCATTCCCGACGCTCTGATGGCATCGGTCACCAGGATGATACCACCGCTCCCTTTGATGTTGTGCAGCAGTTTCATCACGATCGGATCGACATGGATCCCGTCCGCGATCAATTCCACTTTCAATTCATTCCTGAGCAATGCCGCGACCATAATGCCGGGTTCACGGTGGTGGAACGGCCGCATCGCATTGAACATGTGCGTAACGTGGGCTGCACCGTTGTCGATCGCTTTTTCGATATCATCATAGAGCGCAAGGGTATGTCCGATGGAAGGAACGACTCCCTGGCTGGCAGCAGAACGGATCACATCGATATTCCCCGGAAGTTCCGGCGCGATGGTCATTAATTTTATCGATCCACGGGCGGAAGCATTCAGTTCATTCCACATGTCAACATTGGGTTCCCACAGATATTCGATCTTATGTGCTCCTTTGATCTCGGGATTGATGAATGGTCCTTCCATGTGGATCCCCCAAATATTGGAGTCCTTGTGCTGTTCGGAATAGGTCGCGATCCTGTTGACATCTTTCTTCAGCAGGTCGATCCTCTTGCTGAAGAGTGACGCGAGCATTCCCGTGGTGCCATGCGAGAAGAAGAAATCCGAGATGGTCTTGATGGATTCGTCGCTGTCATCAGCGAATCCTTTTCCGCCGCCTCCGTGGACCAGCAGATCGATGAATCCCGGTGTAACGGTCATTCCTTTCAGATCGTAGACGGGGGTTCCTGCTTCGACACGGACATCGGAGACCCTTCCCATGTTTGCGATCTGTTTGTTGCGAATAACGATCGTGCCGTTGTCAACGATCCTGAACGGTGTAATGATCCTGATATTAGTCAGTGCGTAATTCATGTGCTTATTGGATGAGTGATTGAAGGTGAGTGTAATTATTTTCGATATTGCCGTCGCCGAAGACGGCATTCCCTGCCACAAGATACCGTGCTCCGGCATCGACCACACGGCGTATGGTGACGGAATCTATGCCGCCGTCCACTTCGATGACGGCGGGACTGCTCTGCTCTCCGATCATGCGAGCTAATGTGGTGATCTTCTTGATGCTTGTCTCTATAAATTTCTGTCCTCCGAAACCGGGGTTCACGGACATGATCAGAACAAGGTCAACATACGGCAAGATCTCTTCGATGGTCATCAACGAAGTGGAAGGGTTCAGACTGACTCCTGCTTTCATTCCGAGTTCTTTGATCCGCGCCACCGTACGATGAAGATGTGTGCATGCTTCCACATGCACGGTCAGAATATCCGATCCGGCATCGCGGAATTGTTCCAGATACCGGTCGGGGGATTCGATCATCAAGTGCGTGTCGAGAACGAGGTCGGTAAAAGTATTCACCGTTCGAATGATCCCGGGGCCGAAGCTGATATTGGGAACAAAATGTCCGTCCATCACATCCATGTGCAGGACCTTTGCCCCGGCAGATTCTACTCTCTTGATCTCAGACTCCAACCGGGAAAAATTGGCGGACAAAATGGAAGGAGCGATCAATGTCGTTTGTTCATTCATGGGAGTTTATCACGGTCAATTTTCTTTGTGGATTTATCCGGTGCCTGCGAAACGAACAGATCGACATCCTTTTGGGTCGTTACGATCTCGTTCTCCCGCGGAAGCTGGTCGATAATGGTGTTGGGTAGCAATTCATCATTGATCTGATAAGTGATATTTCCTGTCCGGAGCCCTTTTTCTTTCAGGATCTTCTGGGCTTCGCTGTATGTCTTCCCGATCAGAGAGGGAATATAAATGCTGTCGATCGATTCACCGGCACTGACGATCAAACTGATGTACGAATTCTTCTTGACCTTGCTTCCGGCAGGAATGTCCTGCGTAACAATGGTCCCCTCAGGCAGTTCGATCGACACCTGATATTGGATCGCTCCCTGCCTCAACGCAGCTCGATCGAGGGCAAATTTTGCATCCCGAATCGAACGACCGCGCAGCGAAGGAACGATCACGTCCTGTTCACCGCCGGAAATGGTCAAATAGACCCTCCGTCCGGTCTTCACAAGCTGTTCCGGCGATGGATTCTGAAGAATTACATACCCTTCAGGATACGAAGGATCCTGTCGGATCTCCCCTCGTTTCGGTTCCAGATGGAGCGAATCAAGGATCTTTTTCGCCGTCTCTTCCTTCATACCGATGACATTCGGAACGATCTGAGTCCCTCCCTTATTCACATAATACGGCATGATAAATGAATCGATCACGAACAGCAGAAGTGCAAATAAACCCAGGATCCAGAAGAAAGGACGCAGTGTTTTGGATGTCAGCAGAGACAAAACTATTTTACCTAATTTTTTCATGAGGTGTAATGTACTAAACTCTCCAGATATTTGCCGATGATATCGAATTCCAAGTTCACTTTTGTTCCTTTGGCATAGGCATGGAATACCGTGTGTTCAAATGTATACGGTATGATCGCCACCTGAAATACACCTTGTTCAAGTCGGGCAACCGTGAGACTTGTCCCGTCCACCGTCACCGATCCGACAGGGATGAGATATTTCCTGAGTTTCTTTGGATAAGCAATGTGCACCATCCAGCTCGTATCGAGTGCGATCACTTTTTTGATCTCTCCGACCGTATCAACATGTCCCTGCACCATATGTCCTCCTAAACGGTCGCTCAATTTTACGGAACGTTCCAAATTGACCTCGCTCCCCTTTTTTAAAAAGGAAAGATTGGTCTTCGACAGGGTCTCCTTCACCGCCTGAATATGGAATGACTGTTTCGTCTTTTTCACTACAGTCAGGCACACACCGTTCACGCAGATGCTATTATCGACGTTAAGATCCTTCAATACTTTTTTGGCACTGATCTCGATATTCAGACCGTCGCCGTATTTCACGATGGATCGGATCGATCCTGTTTCTTCAACAATTCCTGTAAACATAATTCACTTGACCATTATTTCATAGATGGATTTGGAAATCTCCGCTATACATTCAATCCCGTCCTCATTGGAGCGGAGATCTTTCGACAGAATGACCAGAATATACTTTCGTCCGTCCGGCAGCGTAATAATGCCGGAATCATGCTGCACTTTATTGATCGATCCGGTCTTGTGAGCAACAACGACATCACTTGGAAGTTTTGCCGGTATCATGTCTTTAAATTCCTGAGCTCTGAGAATACCGTACATGGAGGCACATGCTTCCGGCGATACGACCTTATCTTCTGCGATCAGGCGGAACATGCGTGCAAGACCGTATGCAGTCACGGTATTATTCTGCCCGGCACGGAACGCTTTGGTATCCTCCACCCCTCGAAGAACGTTGATCTCCGTCAGTTGGAGTTCGCGCAAGGTCTTCATGACATTCGCAGGTCCGACAAGTTCGATCAAAATATTGGTGGCAAGATTGCTGCTGACTGTGATCATCTGAAACACCAATTGACGGATGGATGCACGTTTACCGATCTGATCATAGATCCCATCATCACTGTCATCGGAGATGCTCAAAGAATATTCGCTGCCGTCAATGATGCTCCTGAAGACATTCTTCACTTCAAGGGAATCGTCCAGCGAGAACCGCTGCAATGCCGCCTGTTTGAAGACTTCGATCATTACCGGTGTCTTCATCGTGCTGGCCGCATGGAATGATTCATGCTCATTCATCAGGAACGAACGGTCTGAACTCAGGTCCAT
>CALRIY020000035.1:0-31259 GCA_943364975.1 Synechococcus sp. UW140 | reverse complement strand
CGATGGTGCAGTCGCTGCTGGCCGACGAAGGATACGAAACCGCATCCAGCACCAATGCGCGCGAAGGGATGGAACTGCTCGCGAGATTCGAGCCGGACGTGCTGCTGCTGGATTGGCAGATGCCGGAACTGACGGGAATCGAGATCATCCGCTCGATCCGCGCGTCGAAACAATTCGGCGACCTGTTCATCATCATGCTTTCCGGAAAGATCATGACGGACAATATCGTTACCGCCATCAAAGCCGGCGCCGATGATTATGTGATCAAGCCGTTCTCGCCGGACGAGTTGATGGCACGGGTCTTCAACGGAGTGAGGAGCAGGAAACGCCGCGCTGTGGCCGGTGAAAACAGGGAGCGGATCCTGAAAGGGCTGCAGAAGATCGAAACAGTGTCACAGCAGCTTGCTTCCGCCGTGGCAAAGGATAAGCGTGCTGCTGTATCAGCCGCCCTCATTAAAGAATCGGCATCAGAACTGAAAGACTTGTTGGACTCTTCCCTGATGTGATCCATCGAATGCCCTCACGTTTCCCCGGCATTTTCTTGATATCACTCCAAACCGCATTGCGGCAAGCGGCAATGCTCATTCTGCAGCATTTCACAGAGTTTTACCCTGCCTTTATTCGCCTGTCGAATCAAAACCTCTGATATCCCGCGATGGACATCTCAAACGATCCGTTTTCCGTTTAAATAGGATGGATTAGTCTGAAAAGAATATGCATATTAAAAAAATTCGGTATGGTTCTCCGAACTAAGGTGAATCAGAATGACCGGAAAACATTCTTTGGACAACTTCACAACAGGAAATTATTATTCTCATAAACTCGGGGGTAGAAAACAATGGACCATCGACAACAGTACAAAATGTTTGCGTATTCAAAGGAGATTCCCGGTATATTCCTTTTCTTCCTCCTCCTTCTTGTATCGATCCCTTCTGCAGTTTCCGCGCAGAATATTGCAGGTGGGAATTATTACTCCCTGGTGTTGAGCAATGACGGTACTGTTCGAGCATGGGGAAGCAATGTCTCGGGACAATTGGGAGACAGTTCCATTGAGAATAGAAACGTTCCGGTGCTCGTCAAAGGACTTACCGGAGTGATCGCCATCGCCGCTGAAGGAAATCATTCCATGGCATTGAAAAGCGACAGCACAGTGTGGGGCTGGGGACTGAACTTCTACGGACAAATTGGAGACAGTTCCACTGTGAACAGAACTATCCCTGTGAAAGTCGTCGGACTTACCGGGGTGATCGCCATTGCCGCCGGTGAAGCACATTCTCTTGCACTGAAGAAAGACGGCACGGTGTGGGCATGGGGTTGGGATTATTATGGTCAGTTGGGAAACGGAACCGGCACATCGATTGCTCCGGTAAAAATTGACAGTCTTTCGGGAGTGATTGCCATTGCGGCCGGAGCGTATCATTCCCTTGCTCTCAAAAACAACGGCACTCTATGGTCGTGGGGTAATAACATTTCCGGAGAACTTGGTATCGAAAATAACTCGACGAGCAGCGTTCCTCAGCAGGTGAGCGGACTGTCCAATGTCACCTCCGTTTCCGGAAGTTCGGCAAATTCTTTCGCACTGAAAAACGACGGCACGGTGTGGGTGTGGGGAAGCAATACCTATAACCAGTTGGGGAATAATACTGAAGCGATGAGCACGCACCCGCGTCAGGTGATCGGTCTGACGAACGTAAAAAGAATTACGGGAGGATTTCAGCATACGCTGGCGCTGAAGAATGACGGTACGGTGTGGACGTGGGGCAATAATTCTTCCGGCCAACTGGGGAATGGAGTGATAGATTCAAACAATGTCTATGAGCATCGACCGACGCAGGTGCAGGGTCTCACGGGAGTCGTAGAACTTACCGGAGGAGGGACGCATACGCTTGCGGTGAAGAATGACGGAACGGTGTGGGCGTGGGGATATAATTTACACGGCCAGTTGGGGAACGGCACGAATACAGAATTCTTGACGCTTCCCGTCAAGGTATCGGGCACGTGGCAGGCATTGACCAATGTCGGAAAACAAAAATCTCTTCCCGCAAGATTTACATTGGAACAGAATTATCCCAATCCTTTCAACCCATCGACCACGCTGAGGTACAGCATTCCGGTCCGAAGCAGAGTCCGGCTTACCGTTTTCAATACACTCGGACAAAAAATCTCCGAGATCGTCGATCAGATCAAAGAAGCCGGATCGTATGAACACTCTTTCGATGCATCGGCATTCTCGTCCGGAGTATACTTCTATAGGATCGAAGCAGTGTCTGAAGTGAATTCAGGCAGCGTATTTACAGAAACAAAAAAAATGTCCCTTATTCGTTAATCCTGCACAGCGGTGTCAAGATTTGGAGCCTTGACACCGCTGCCCGCAAATCATAATAACCGGTCCACCAGATTCAGCGCACCGAGGATCACCCCCGGCGCTCCCTGTCCGGGATAGATCGTATCGCCGACGGTGTAGATCCCGGGCTGCTCCGTGCGGGATCCGGGCCAAAAGAAGAGAGGACGGTGCATCGACTGGGGGATCCCGCCGACCTGCCCGAATGCGCGGTGCGTAAAATGTGCGAATGTCAGAGGCGTTCCGGCCATTTCCACCGGACGCTCCGCATTGGCGAACTGCGGCAGATGTTCCGATAAGACATTGTTCATTGCAGCGGTGATCTCGTCCCGCCTCAATTTTGCTTCGTGTTCCGTCAGTTTCCACCAATGCTGCGGATCGGGAATGTGTGTCGACACAGTTAATGTCCGGTATCCTTCCGGTGCCCGCGAGGAATCTTCCTTTGCCGAGAATGAGAGGAAAATGGAATTACTCCCGCAGTGCGGCAGCGGCGCATCGAGGATGATCTGCTGATAGAGCGGATCGCCCAATCCTTCCGAATCCTGGATCCCGTAATACATTGTAAAAGCTCCCCACCCGCCGAGGGAGGAGTATTCCTTGTCGAAATACTTTTCCTGTGCAGGGATGATCCGCTTATTATCCCACCCGGTGGCGTTCGAGATGACATTCTTGCCGTGGAATACTTTTCCATCTTCCGTCGTGACCTGATGCACCTGTTTGGTATGGACCGATACGACCTTTTTCTTTAACAGCAGCGTCCCGCCGTTCTCCGTAAAATTCTTCTGCAATGTGCGTGCAAAATTGTTCATCCCTCCGGAAACATACCATGTATCGGCAGGGTACGCGAGTCCCATCGCACCGACCACGAACGGCGTATCATGCACATCCGATTGTGCGGTGATCATCAGCTGTTCGTTCAGAAAGCGGAGGAAATCCTTGTTGTCGGAGAGTCCGTTCTCTTTGACGATGTCATGCACAGACCGGAAGAGATACGGCACCAGTCCCGCATGACGGATCATTCCCGGAATCGAGAGAAGGTCGCGGGGGGATTGGATCGGCAGATGCTTGAGAGAGGCGGAGGCTTTCCAGGCAGCGTCGGCAACGGTGTGGACAAGGGTCCAAAATATTCTTTGTTGATGAGCGCCGAAGATTTTTTCGCATTCGGCGATCCATCGTTCGGTATCAATCCACCGGCGGAGGATCTTCCCGTTCATGTGAATAGCCATTCCCGGATCGCAGAGCCGGAGGTCCATCTCCAGCCGGAGCCGTCTCAGCAGACGCTGCACCGGCTGATCGTGACGCATTCCGCTGAGTGTGGTGGCGCCGGCATCGAACAGGAATTTCTTCCTGGCGAAGTATGATGCGCATCCGCCGACGGAGCTGTGCGCTTCCAGCAGAAGGACATGCTTCCCTTGCTCCTGCAAAAGACAGGCAGCGGAGAGCCCGCCGAGTCCCGCCCCGATGACGATATGGTCGAAGAGTTCACGCATGCGCTTTCACTTTCAGCGGAAGTGCGTTCACATACGCCATCAGATCGGCGATGGAAGAGGGAAGATGGTCCGCAGGAAGTTTCTTCTTCACCGCATCGGGAATGCCGCCGCCGACGATCAGTTTTGCATTGATGATCTGCGCCGTGTCCCGCAACGCTCTGCATTGAGAAAGAAGATGTTTCTGGGACTTCGGAGTTGTGGTGGAGACGCAGATGATGTCCGGAACGTAATTCTCCACTGCGTCAACGAATGATTCCAGCGGAAGATTCGTGCCGAGATAATATGTGGTCCAGCCGTTCGCCTCCAGGATGTTATTTACGCAGGTGATGCCGAGCTCGTGATATTCTTCCTCCAGACATCCGCACAGTGCGATGCCGCCGTGTTTCGGTTTTCTGCCGACCACATCCTGCAGTTTGATGATGCTGTGGAGCGCCGTGTTCGACGCGAGATGTTCCTGTTCTATTCCTAACTGACCGCTGGACCAGAGCATTCCTACCTTTTGAAATGCCGGCACCACGATCTTGTCAAAGATCTCTGTCTGTGTGATCCGGTTGGCGTGAAGCAGATTGAGGAATTGGAATGTGTTCTCGCGGTTCCCTTCCATCATCGTATTATAGAAGAGCTCGGAGAGTGCAGGAAAATCCTTCGTCAGGATCGCATAATCGGTGGAGACGTTCACCTTGCTCATGCTCTCTTTGGACGGGACAAGAAGGTCGGTCACGTCATACGAGAAGGTATCCATGAAATCGACGACATCCTTCATTTTATATTTTCGGTGTCCGCCGGGAGTTTTGATGCAGCGGAGCGAACCTTTGTCTGTCCACCGCTTGATGGTCGATTCGTTGACCTTCAGCATTCTGGACACTTCAATTGTTGACAGAAGACCTGGTTTCATAGTGATGCCTTAAATGAATGAAAAGCACGATATGCACGATTTAATATCGTCACTGCCGGCATCAAAAACAAGTGGGATTTTGATTTTCGGCTGAGAATCTTTACTATATGCACCGGATTCAACATTATGACCATATTACGCCTAATTTCCTTCATTTTACTTCTTGTGTCGTGTGCGCTTTCGCAGCGTCTGCCGGTCCAAACCTATACTACCAAGGACGGACTCTCGTCGAATTTCATCACCGAGATCTATCAGGATTCGCGCGGATATCTGTGGATAGGAACGGATGAGGGAATCAGCATCTTCGACGGCAACCGGTTCAAGAATATCCGCTTTGACGAATCGAAGGTCTGGGGATATGTGAATGATATTCTGGAGCGGAAGGACCATCCCGGTGAAATGTGGATCGCCACGAACGGCGGCGGATTGATCCGGTTTATGAACGGTGTGATGACGCCGTTCTCTCTCGGCGATGAAGCGACATCGAACTTTATCAATTCCATCGTGGAATTGGAGAACGGGATCCTCAGCTGCGCAACGGATAACGGGATCCACACTTTTGCGATGGACAAAGGATCAGCGGTGAGGAATCCTCTGCCGCAGGTAGGAAAATACACAAAGTTCTCACAGAGTCTGGACGGTACGATCTGGTGCTATGATGAGATGGAATTGTTCATCTACTCGCCGAAGGAACAAACACTGAGTGTGCCGGCTGTGCCGGGACTCCCCACGGACAGCATCATTTATGTCAGCGCGTTGTCCGACAGTTCCATTTCCGTTCATGTGCGTGAACCGAAGAATGCAGCCGTGTATATCATCAAGAACAATCGTATCATCAAAGAATATCATCTCTTCTCTCAGTCCGCATACTTCACCGTGAAAGGTCCTCATGACCGGTATTGGATCGGCACCGGAGACGGAATCCAGATGATGCAGGAGGGTGGAAGCAGGCCATTCATGTGGATCTATACCACAACGAACGGTCTTCCGATCAACGAACTGACGATCGGCTTTCAGGACCGGGAGCAGAACATCTGGTTCGGAAGTTTCGGGCGCGGACTGACGAAACTGGAAACGTATCAATCCACGCAGTTCATTTTTCCCGGGATGTCCGGCAAAGGGACGCTCGACCGTGCGGAACATCTCTGGATCCCCTCATCGCACGGACTCTACGAACTCTGGAGGGATTCGGTCAATCAATGGAAACGATTCCTTCATGTGGTGCGCGAATCGAAAGAGATGCTTTCTCCCGTTGCTGTTGAGTTCGACAAGAACGACCGTCTGTGGATCACGAACGAGAACGGATCACTCTTTTCCTTTGATGTGGCACGGAAGGAAAAAGAAAGTTCCCTGCTGAGCATGAAGCATTCACTGACGGAAAAGAACGGATTTCCCCGCGCACTCGTCATTACACTCTTCGTTGATTCAAAAAATATCCTCTGGTATTCCCTTCATAACGGCGGACTGATCGGTGTGGACTGTTCATCCGAACCGAAGATCGTCGCATCGTTTCCGTACATGGTCAACACGACCCTGCGCGATGTCCGGGCGTTATATGAGGATGCTGCAGGACGGATCTGGGCGTTGGGATATGACCCGGTGAACAGGATCATCCGTCATACGTCCGACGGTATTGTGCTCGATTCAACCGATGCCATCTTGACCGCACTTCCCCCCGTTCCGTTCCGGTCGGTGGTGCAGGCATCCGACGGATCAATGTGGTTCGGCTCCCGCTATAACGGACTGTATCATTATCGCGACGGTGTAATGAATCAAGTGACCAGCCGCGAAGGTCTTATCAGCAACCAGATATGGAGTCTGGCAGAGACTCCGGAGAAGGGACTGCTGATCGGAACGCAGGGCGGATTGATGCATATGCCTGATCAGCGAACCAATACATTCACATCGCTGCAGCAATACACCCAATCCCCGGTGCAGACGCTCGGTTCCAGACCATCGTTCGCCTTCGCCATGACCCGTTTTGAAGTGACCATCTTCGGTATTCCCAATGATACGTCTTTCCTGCTCTTTCCGCAGGTATTGTTCACCTCTTTCTTTGTGAACGGGAAGGAACAGCAGCTCTCCAAAGAGATCGAACTATCATCGTCCGAGAACACCATTTCCATTGATTATACTGCCATTTCGTTCCGGAATACACGTGCGCTCCGGTTCCAATACCGGTTGGAACCTCTGGAGGAGGAGTGGAGTCCCGCAACAACCAACCGTTCCGTTACCTACGCGAATCTTCCTCCGGGAAAATATCTCTTTGCGGTCCGCGCTCTCAATCAACAGGGGCTGGCCGGAGAAGTTTCATCGATACTACCGGTGAGCATTGCATCGCCGTTCTGGATGAGCTGGTGGTTCATCACTATGATCATCGCCGGAGTATTCGGCATCGTGGCGACCGTCGAGCGTGTGCGTGTCCGGCGTCTGCTGGAGATCGAGAAGATCCGTTCGCGCATCGCGGCCGATCTGCATGACGATATCGGTTCGGGATTGACCAGGATCGCGCTTCTTTCCGATATGATCCACCGTCAGGCAGTGTCGGAGAAGCAGCAGACCGATCCGCAGTTCACCGTTCCGTCGCTGACGGAAAAGGTCGGCGCTATTTCCCGGGAACTGGTCGATGCGATGAGCGACGTGGTCTGGTCCATCGATCCGAAGAACAGCTCCATGGAACGTCTGCTCCAGCGTGTGCAGACCTTCGCCGTGGAAGTGTGCGAAGCGAAGGAGATCGAGCTGGAATTCGTCGTCACTCAGGAATTGGAAAAACTCAAGGTCGGTTCGGACAGTATCCGTGCAGTGCTGCTGGTGGCAAAGGAAGCGCTGACCAATGTTGTCCGTCATTCCAATGCCCGGAAGGTGGTGGTGACGCTCCATTCCGTGAAACAGCAGATGATCTTCGAGATCAGTGACGACGGAAAAGGATTCGACATTGCCGAACTTTCCCGCATGAACGGACTGACCAATATGCGCTTACGGATCGAGAAGAACGGCGGAACATTCACGCTCGATTCGGCGAAAGGGCGCGGGACATTCGTCGTGGCGACCATTCCGCTCCATAAATGAGTAAAAGGAACAACTGATCATTTGTCCAGTTGAATGCCGTTGCGGTGAATTGTATGTTACAGTATAGAAGGAAATTATGAGCGAACTCTCTCCGAAATTCAAAGTGATCCGTGTCGCTATTGTGGACGATGATGAAGAGATCCGGAACGGTCTCAGCTGGATCATCGAACAGACCGAAGGGTATCTGCTCACCGGCGCATATAAGAACTATTCCGAAGCGCTGATCGGCATCGATGAAAATGCGCCCGATGTGGTGCTGATGGATATCGGTCTGCCGGGGAGGTCGGGAATCGAGTGCGTCCGTGATTTGAAGATGAAATTTCCGTCGGTGCAGTTCGTGATGCAGACCGTCTATGCGGACGATGAGAACATCTTTCAGTCCCTCCGCG
This sequence comes from Synechococcus sp. UW140, assembly GCA_943364975.1. Classification (GTDB taxonomy): domain Bacteria; phylum Bacteroidota; class Ignavibacteria; order UBA10030; family UBA8401; genus UBA8401. The sequence continues at coordinate 23,075 of CALRIY020000035.1, read as the reverse complement.
CGGGCGCAGTCGGATATCTGCTGAAGAAGACACCGACCGCAAAATTCCTGCAGGCCATCAGCGATGCGTATGAAGGGGGTTCGCCGATGAGCGGCGAGATCGCGCGGAAAGTGCTCAATTATTTCCAAATGCCGGAAAAGAAAAGCGTGAAGGATTATCAGCTCTCGGACCGCGAGATCGATGTGCTGAAAAAATTGACGGAAGGACACAGTTATAAAGCGATCGCCGACAAATTGTTCGTCAGCGTCCACACCGTCCGTTTCCACCTCCACAATATCTATGAGAAACTGCACGTCTCATCCCGCGCTGAAGCGGTCGCCAAGGTGATGAAAGAGAATGTGTTATAGCATTTTCACCTCGGGAAACACAAAGTAAAACTACTTATCGCCCATCTCAAAAACGAAATTTTGTCACACTGAGCGGAGTCGAAGTGTGACAATTCAGGTGAATCATGCCTCGACTGCGCTCGGCATGACAACGAATAACCATTTTTGAGCTCTAGGAATAACGAAGTTCGATTCAAAACCTCTCGGATATCTGCGCCTGTTTAAGGCAATAACCTCCCTTTCTCCCTCTTTTTTCGTACCTTTTCATAATTCGTTTCAATCAGCCGAAAACACTTATGAAAAAATCCCTCTCATTCCTTCTGCTTGGTTCGTTTGCTGCGGCGTTCCTGTTCACACTTCTCACCCAGCCGGAGCCTAAAAAGAAAGATCCGAAGAACCGTAAAGGAATGGCTGCGTTCGACTGGTGGTACGACCAGCGCGCACTTCCGGGCACAATGATCCAACCGGACGGTCTTGCAAAGGCATTGGACTATACTCAGCGGAAATTCCTCGCTCTGAAAAAGACAACTGCTGAAGAACCGTGGCACTCCATCGGTCCTGATAATATCGGCGGCCGCGTGCTGTCGCTTGCGATCGATCCGGACAGTTCCAATGTTCTCTGGGCCGGAAGCGCGAGCGGCGGACTCTGGCGTTCTTCGACCGGCGGTGCGGGGGCGGATGCATGGGATTATGTGAATACCGGATTCAATGTGCTTGCCGTCGGCACGATCGCCATCAACGGATCCAATCCGAACGAAATGTATCTCGGCACGGGAGAGATCAGCGGTTATGAACTGGGACTGGTCGGAACCCCGGGGGCGCGGACGACATACGGACTCGGCATCATCAAAAGTACGGACAAAGGGAAGAGCTGGAGTTCCACCGGACTCACCTGGCTCTTCTCACAAAACCGGTCCGTCCAGAAGATCGTCATCAATCCGAAGAATCCCCGTACGATCTTCGCCGCTACGTCAGAAGGAACCTACCGTTCACTCAATTCCGGCGGAGAGTTCACACTGGTCGATCCGACATTGATGGCGATGGATGTTGCGATCGATCCGGTCGATACGACCATCATCTATATCGCCTGCGGTCAGCGGAATACGGCGCCGAATCCCGGACTCTACCGCTCCACCAACGGCGGAACAACATTTACGAAAATGACGAACGGACTTCCCGCATCCAATGTCGGCCGGACCTCGCTCGCAGTTTCCCCTTCAAATAATTCGGTCGTCTATGCAAGTATTTCACACGCAGTGGATCACATTACGCTCGGTCTGTACCGCACGACGAACAGCGGTTCATCGTGGTCGTTAATGAGCACAACCGACTATATGAGCGGACAGGGATGGTATAATAATATTGCCGCTGTTCATCCGACGGATCACTCCATTGTCTTCACTGCCGGACTGGATATTTACCGGTCAAAATACGGAGGAGATTCGCTCGTTCAGCAGTCCTATTGGTTCAAGACGAAGAACGGTGTGGTCGTCCCGGGCGGCACGGAAGGGACGGATAACACATACGCACACGCCGATCATCATGCGATCGCTTTCGATCCGAAGGATCCGAACAGGATCTTCTTCGGAAATGACGGAGGCATCTTTGAATCCACGGACGGCGGACAGACATTCATCGGCCGGAACGGCGGATTCGTCACCACGCAATTCTATAATGGATTTGCGAATGCCGAGAATGATTCGATGATCGCTCTCGGCGGACTGCAGGATAACGGGACGGTGAAATTTCAGGGGAACCGGTCGTGGAATAAAGTGTACGGCGGGGACGGCGGATGGTGTGCCATCGATCCAAGCAATCCGAATGTGATGTACGAAGAATATGTGAATCTCAGTATCTCGAAAAGCACGAACAGCGGCGCACAATGGAGCAACATTTTTACACCGCCGTCATCGGAGTCCCCGAACTTCATCGCTCCGTTCGTTCTTTCCCCCTCCAACAGTCAGATTCTGTATGCCGGATCTTCTAAGATATACAAGTCCACCAACGCCGGCGCTACGTGGACCGCTACGAACGGCGGTGAAGTGCTGAACACATCCTCCGCATCATGTCTTGCGGTCAGTTATTCCAGTCCTGATACGGTCATCGCCGGTACCGGACGCCGAGTTGCACCGCAGTTCGAATTGTTCTACACCACCAATGGAGGTGGAGTGTGGACGAAATCGCTCTCCGCACTGCCGAACCGTTTTCCGACCGATCTGGCGTTCGATCCGAACGACAGCCGGATCGCTTATGCGACATTTTCCGCTTACGGCACGCCGCATGTCTATCGTTCCACCGATGCGGGGAAAACCTGGAACAATATTTCATCCAATCTTCCCGATCTTCCCGTTCAGTCGGTCTGTGTCGATCCTTTGAACTCTTCAGATGTTTATATCGGGACCGATCTCGGCGTTTACCGGTCCACGAACAGCGGTGTAAGCTGGGATACTTGGTTCGACGGAATGCCGCTGGCCATGGTACTGGATGTCTCCGTCTCGAAGCAGGATCGGAGACTCCGTGCGGCGACTTTCGGCAACGGTGTCTATCAGCGGAAACTCCGTCCGAAACAGACGCTCGGTGTTGAATTTGCGGACGGCAGCATTCCGGCAGAATTTTCACTGGGACAAAATTTTCCCAATCCGTTCAATCCCACTACAACAATTGAGTACTCAATTCCGGAACACCTTCCAGGTTTAAAAAACCTGGAAGGTGTCGATGTATCGGTGATCGTGTACGATATCTCCGGAAAAGAAGCCGCATCTTTGGTGAACGAACGAAAACAAGCAGGAAGATATTCAATTCAATGGAACGCCTCACGCTTCGCCAGCGGAACATATTTCGTCCGCATGAACGCCGGAAATTTTTCCGCCGTTAAAAAAATGACACTCCTCAAATGAAGAACCGATATTCATATCTCCTCTCCCTCGGAAGCGCCGCTGCGTTCATTCTGCTCTGCGAATTCATCGTTCCCAAACCGGCCCCATTGAAATTCTCCGGCGCAATGCAGGCACTGCAGTTCTGGAATGCACAGCGCGCGTATCCGGAGAAACAGATCGACGACCGGCTGTTCAGCACCGCATTCGAGAAGGTGAGATTTGAGAAAGCAGCCGGGCAGCAGTTGACCGGCGCGACGGACCAGTGGAAAGAGATCGGTCCGCACAATATCAGCGGGCGCACTCTCGCTGTTGCGGTGAATCCGTATAATTCCGGTACCATCTATGCCGGTTCCGCCAGCGGCGGACTCTGGCGCAGTTTCACCAAAGGAAAAGGTGCGAATGCGTGGCAGCGGATCCCGACAGGATTTCCGGTGCTCGGTGTCAGTTCCATTGCCCTTGCTCCGCACGATTCCAACACGATCATCATCGGTACCGGAGAGGTCTATAATCAATTCAGTTCAGTCGGAGGAGTGACCATCCGCACCACGCGCGGCAGTTACGGCGTCGGCATTTTGCGGACGACGGACAACGGCGTTACCTGGACAAAGACGCTCGATTGGAATCAAGGGAACCTCCGCGGAGTGCAGGCGGTGAAATTCCATCCGCAATACCCGCGATTCGTCTGGGCCGCCACCACTGAAGGGATCTACAAATCCGCCGATACGGGAAAAACCTGGGTGAATGTCTCACCGATCGCAATGGGAACGGATCTGGTGTTCGATCCTGATGATTCTCTCACTGTGATCGCTGCGCACGGAAATCTCGGCAGTACCGGCGCCGGCATCTACCGCACGTTCGACGGGGGAAAAACATGGAATCAATTGACCGCCGGACTTCCGTCGCCGTTCGGCGGAAAGATCGTGTTCACACAATATCAATCCTCGCCGAATATCATCTTCGCAAGCATCGGCAACGGCGCGGTGAGCGGTACGTGGCTTTGTAAATCGACGAACTATGGAACGTCATGGACTACCGTTTCCACGTTCGATTATGCGTCGTATCAAGGATGGTATTCCCATTTTGTCGGTGTCGATCCATCGAATGTGATGAATGTGATCTGCGGAGGAGTGGATCTGTATAAGTCGGTAAACGGCGGCACGACACTCACAAAAAAATCCGATTGGAGCGCGCATTATTTTGGACAGATCGCCGTTGGCGGTCCCGAAGGTCCGTCGAACTATTCGCACGCGGATCATCATGCGATCGCGTATGATCCGAACAACAGCAATACGATCTATTTCGGGAATGACGGCGGCGTGTTCTGTTCCACCGACGGGGGAGAGACCTTTGAAGGAAGGAACGGTGGATACCAGTCCTCACAATTCTACAACGGATTCTCCTCAGCATGGCTCGACTCCACTGTGGCGATCGGAGGGATGCAGGATAATGCGACCGCCATCTACAGCGGAACGACCGCATGGTTCCGAGCGATCGGCGGTGACGGCTGTATGACGGCGATGAGTCCCACGAGCTCCGATACGATGTATGGCTCCTCCCAAAGTCTGAACATCCGTCGTTCCTCCAATCGAGGACTCTCCTTCTTCAGTATGAGTATTCCGTCCGGAAATATCACCGGTTTTGTCGGCCCGTTTGCCCTGGCGGAATCGAATCCCAAGATCCTTTACGCCGGCAGGGATAAGGTCTACAAAACGACAAATTCCGGCGTCAACTGGAATGCCGTGAACGGGAATATTGCGCTGGACGGCAATCCTGTTTTGGCGATCACCGTCTCCCCGAAAAGTGCCGACACGGTCTATCTGACGACCGCTCCGGTCTATTCGCGGGGAAGGATGTACCGCTCGACGAACGGCGGAACAAGCTGGACCAACATCACTGCAACACTGCCGGACCGGTATCTGATCGATATTGCCGTTCATCCATCCGATCCTTCGATCGTGTATGTTACCGCATCGGGGTTTGGAACGTCGCATCTGTACCGTTCCTCGAATGCCGGTGCTTCATGGTACGCTGCAGGAAACGGTCTGCCCGATGTTCCGACATCCGCCGTTGCGATCGATCCATTCAACACGGAGCATGTCTATGTAGGAAATGATCTGGGTGTGTATGTCTCTACCAACAGCGGCGGTTCATGGGCGAGTTTCAATCACGGACTTTTTGACGCGGTGTTGGTGATGGACTTGAGTGTTTCGCGGAAGAACAGGGCGCTCCGCGCCGTTACACACGGCAACGGCGTCTATGAGCGGAAACTGTTGGACGGCGTCACCGGTGTGAATGAAGAGCATATGATCACGAAAAACTTTTCGCTGGAACAGAATTATCCGAATCCGTTCAATCCGGTCACCACTATTGAATTCTCGATTCCAGAACACTTGCCAAGTTTCAAAAACTTGGCAAGTGTAGACATATTGCTGACAGTGTATGACAACACGGGCAAAGAGATCGCAACACTGGTGAACGAAAAAAGATCTCCCGGAACATATGCCGTCCGCTTCAACGCTGCATCGCTTCCGAGCGGAACATATTTTTACCGGCTGCAGTCCGGATCGAATGTGACCACGAGGAAAATGATTCTTCTAAAATAAATGACCTCGCTCCATCTCACAATTAATAACAATGGTTGTAGGACACCCTGGCAGGGTGTCCTACGTTACAGAAAAAGATAACGGTATCATCAAAAACCAAACAAACGTTCAGGTAGCTCCCTCAATACTCCCTTCGCAAAAACTCCCTGTTTTTCATCTGTACGATGAACTTTGAATGAGATAGTCATCACGTTTTACCTGCAAAGACCGGTTACGCCGAAACTATACGTTCATTCAGTTGTGGTGTCACGCCGAAGAACCTATTTTTGTATCAATCAGTAGGTCAATGGATCAATTTTGAACGAGGGATCATGACACTCCATCAGAAAGAACTTGTCCGCACAAGCTTTGCAAAGATCAGCCTGATCGCCGAAGAGACCGGCGAACTCTTTTTCAGCCGTCTGTTCGAGATCGCGCCGTACATCCGTCCTCTTTTCAAAGGTGAGATCAAAGAACAAGGGAAGGAATTCATGAGCTCGCTTTCGGCGGTGGTGAACGATCTTGACACTCTGGAAACAGTGACTCCGGTATTGAAGAAAATAGGACGCGAACATAAATCGTACGGCATTACGCATGGTCATTACGATATTGTTGCAAGCGCACTGTTATGGACCCTGGAACGGGGGCTCGGCCGCGATTTTACGGATGAGGTACGCAATGCATGGATCTCCATGTATATGCTCGTTTCAGGAATCATGAAAAAAGGTTCAGAAGAAGTCTCCCTCGCTGCTTAATGAAGGAGCAACCCCGCGGAGGAATGATTCCCCCATCAAACCTCCCGGGGAATTTATTACAGACAATTCACTCTTGTTATTTTCGCAAAACACCTTCCAAAACAGCTCTCATCGTACAAATCCTCATCACTTTTCTGTAATTCCAATTCTTCGGAATCCACAGTGATTTCAATTCTTTTTACTTTCTAAGAATAGACGGTTCCTCTTCTTGATAATGCAAATTTTGACCGAAAAAGTACAACAAAACAGCAGGATTCAGCGGATTCCCTGTGGCACTATAATTGAGTGATAGCTATTCAATTATATCATTGTAGGAGTTACCATGATCTCCGGCACCGTTGCCATTGCCACTGAAATTTGTAAAGGATGCGAACTCTGCATCGTTTCATGTCCCCAGGACAGCCTCGGACTCTCTTCTTCCATCAATCATAAAGGTTATCGGTTCGCTGAGCTCATTCAGAACAACTGCACAGGCTGCACCAATTGTGCGCTGGTCTGTCCGGACTCGGCAATCACCGTCTATCGGGAATCGAAACCTAAACGCACCGCGAACCAGCACATGGCATCGCAGGCAGCGTAATTATCATTGACTTTGAACAGGAGAAGACATGTCCACCATCCAGCACGATGAGTCCCCGAAACTCATGAAAGGGAACGAAGCACTTGCCGAAGCATCTCTTCGCGCAGGGCTTGAAGCCTATTTCGGTTATCCGATCACACCGCAGTCCGAGATCCTTGAATATCTGATGGAGAAACAGCCGCAGCATCCGCAGACCGTCGTACTTCAGGCGGAGAGCGAAGTTGCATCCATCAACATGGTCTACGGCGCCGCCGGCGCAGGTGCGCGTGTGATGACCACCTCTTCCAGTCCCGGCATCAGTCTGATGCAGGAAGGGATCTCCTATATCGCCGCAGCGGAACTTCCGTGCGTGATCGCCAATGTTCAGCGGGGCGGTCCCGGACTCGGAACGATCCAGCCGGCACAGGGGGATTATTTCCAGTCGGTGAAAGGGGGAGGTCACGGTGATTATCATCTGATCGTTCTCGCTCCATCCTCCGTTCAGGAGATGGCTGATTTTGTATTCGACGGATTCCGACTGGCGGAGGAATACCGCATGCCGGCGATGATCCTTGCCGACGGCGCGCTCGGGCAGATGATGGAAAAGGTCTATCTGCCGACAGCCGGTTCGCTGCCGAAAGTTGCCACGCCGTGGGCGACCACCGGAAAACTTCAGTCCCGTGAACGGAACTATATCACATCGCTCCACATCGAACCGGACAAGATGGAGATGATCAATCATCATCTGCAGGACAAGTACAGGAAATTGAAACAGGAGGTCCGCTGCGAATTGATCAACACAAGCGATGCGGATATCATTCTTGTGGCGTTTGGTCTGACCGCCCGCATCTGCAATAAAGTGATGGACATCGCACGGGGGAAAGGGATCAATGTCGGCATCATCCGGCCGATCACATTGTATCCGTTCCCGAGCGAGATCATTGCATCCTTCGCCGATCCGATGCGGATGTTCCTGACCGTGGAAATGAATGCAGGGCAAATGGTGGAAGATGTCCGTCTTGCCGTGAACGGACGATGCCCGGTCTATTTCAAGGGCAGAATGGGGGGCATGATCCCGACACCGGAAGAGATCATGCTGGAAGTCGAAGCAATGAGTGAAAAACAACAAAAGATCAAATTGTCGGCGGGGTATCTATGAGCACGATCGATGTCACCATGGAAACGGTCTATGAAAAACCGGTCACCCTCACCGATACGCCGATGCATTATTGTCCCGGATGCGGACACGGCGTAGTCCACAAGATCCTGATGGAAGTGATCAATGAAATGGGGATCGCGGAAGAGACGGTCGGTGTTGCACCGGTCGGCTGTTCGGTCTTCGCTTATCATTACATGAATGTGGATATGCAGGAAGCGGCGCACGGCAGAGCCAGCGCGGTTGCTACCGGTGTCCGCCGGGTCCTGCCCGAAAAATATGTCTTCTCGTATCAGGGGGACGGTGATCTTGCAGCGATCGGGACCGGTGAAACGATCCACACGGTGAACCGCGGTGAGAACATCCTGATGGTGTTCGTGAACAACGGCATTTACGGAATGACCGGCGGCCAGATGGCGCCGACATCCCTCTGCGGAATGGTCACCTCCACATCGCCCTACGGACGCGACACGGCATCCGCCGGACATCCGCTGAAGATCACGGAAATGATCGCGATGCTGCCCGGTGCGTATTTTGTTGCGCGGCATTCGGTGCACACTCCGACCGCGGTCCGGAAACTGAAGAAAGCATTCAAAGCATCGCTCGAAGCACAAAAACAGAAGAAAGGGACCTGCTTCATTGAAGTGGTCTCCAACTGTCCCTCCGGCTGGAAAATGACACCGGTGGAATCGAACGAATGGATGGAAAAAAATATGTTCCCGTATTTCCCGCCGGGCGATATCAAAATCCCCGCCGGAATGAAATGACGGATTGACGAAGGAAAATTACCATGACCGATAATCAAGAGATCATCATAGCGGGATTCGGGGGACAAGGGGTCCTTTCGATGGGACAGATCATCTCCTATTCCGCGATGAAGGAACAAAAAGAAGTGAGCTGGATGCCGGCGTACGGTCCGGAGATGCGGGGCGGAACGGCGAACTGCATCGTCATTGTTTCCACAAAGAAGGTCAGTTCACCGATCGTGACGATGTTCGATTCCGCTATCATCCTCAATCAGCCGTCGCTCGATAAGTTCGAATCCAAAGTGAAACCCGGCGGACTCCTGCTCTGCGAGGAATCGACCATCATCACTCCCAGCACACGGACCGATATCGATATTTTAACGATGCCCGCTGTTGCCGAAGCAGTGAAGATGGGAAAGAGACAGATCGCGAATATGATCCTGCTCGGTGCATTCCTGGAACGCCGTCCCATCGTGACCATTGCCAATGTGATCCTGGCGCTGAAGGAAGTCCTTCCCGAGCGTCATCACCATTTGATTCCGTTAAACGAGGAAGCGCTGAATATCGGTAAGAATTATGCCGCTGCTCATCTTTCGAAAGAACAAAAAGAGGAGGTCCTATGAAAGGGGTCGATTTTTACTGCGAACATAACTGCCGGAACACCTGCAATGCGTTGACACGCGCTCTTCAGCTTGAATCGGAGATCGTCAAACTTTCCGAAGAGACACTGCAGCAGTGCGATGATGACGATATCAAAGAATTCATCACCGCGCTCGCCGAGAACAGCAGCGAAAAGGTGTTGAGTATCATGCAGAAGCTCAATGAGATCCGCGCCCGCGTGCATATCCTGGACGGGATCTCTTCCAGTTTCCATGAAGAGACTCCGACATCAGCACGTCCTCACTGATCAACGAACACCACGAAGTTCTAAAAGACCGGCTCAGTCCGGTCTTTTTATTTTAAAACCAATTGCCTAATCATATGTAGGACGAACCGACGGTTCGTCCTACATTTTGATTTGTTACATTTGTGAAAATGGTGGATTTGACCTTCGCGTTCTTGGCTGTTATTGATGCTCACGTATTGATAGTGTTGCAACACGAGACGAACCGACGGTTCGACCTGCATGAAGTGTAGATAAGATCCTTTGCGTTTCTTCATGCTCTATGCCGAAAAATATATCACAACTTTGTGAGACTTTTGTTATTATTGTGGGAGAACATTACGGCGAAAATTGCTGTTATTAGCAGTGAAAGGAAATTGAATCTATGAGCCGTCAAACCATTATTACACTCATTCTGCTTGCCGGGATCGTCGTTATTGCCGCTTATGCTGCATATTCGGGAAAACCGCTCGGAAGCATGGTCCAAAAACGAAAATTACCCCCCTCAACGAAGGATACAACCATGAGACCGATCACAGAATATCTGAAGGATGTCTATCACTCCGGAATGCCCAAAGTGGTGAAGACCGAGGAGGAGTGGAGGAAACTGCTCCCGCCGGAGACATACGCCGTAACGCGGGAAGCGGGGACGGAGAGAGCGTTCTGCGGAGCATTCTATGATCACAAAAAGGAAGGGATCTACCTCTGCGTCTGCTGCGACCTGCCGCTGTTCGCCTCGAACGCAAAGTTCGATTCAGGGACGGGCTGGCCGAGTTTCTTTCAGCCTGTGAGGAAAGACCATGTGGAGGAGAAGACCGATCTCAGTTACGGCATGCGCAGGGTGGAGATCAACTGCGCCCGGTGCGATTCGCATCTCGGACATGTGTTCGATGATGGTCCTCGTCCCACCGGACTCCGCTATTGTCTCAATTCCGAGTCGCTCAAATTTGTTCCGGGCGAGGTTCCCTCATCCTTCTGAAATGCGAACGCCGGCAAATGCCGGCGTTCCTGTTCTTGCTCTATACTTCCGAATGATCAGTTCATGACGGCGATCGGCAGAGAGACCGTGACCGATGTTCCGCCTTGCGCCATCCGTGAGAATGCGATGGTCCCTCCGTATAACTCCGTCAACGTTGCAGCGATCGTCAGACCGATCCCTTCCTCGGAATTCCGTTGTGCGGCGGTTGCACTGCTGAACAGCGAACCGGTGTGTGCGATCTCTTCATCCGTCATGCCGCGCCCTTCATCCCGAATGGTGAGACGGAGCGTCCGTTCATCGCGTACAGCGGTGATGCTGACCGTGCTCTTCGGTTCGGAGAACTTGCAGGCGTTGTCGATCAGTTCGTAGGTGATCTTCCCGAAATCCGGCGGTGAGATCTGCAGTGCAGCATCTGCACAGTCGATCAGGATCTTTCCTTCCCTGTTCTTGGACCGGACATTCTCGGACAGGATGGAAGAAAGTACGGTGAGGAACGAGGGCGTCATCTCCTTCCGCATGGAAGTGATTGTCTCCTGGTCCTTCACCCAGATCTGCAGCATGGCATAATAGAGGATATTCTCATGGAGATGTCCGAGCCGTTTTCCGGAACGGGTGATCATCTTCGCCGCGGTCTCCATATCCGCAGCGGAGACATCCTGTCCCGCCAGCAGCGATTGCGCATGTTCCAGAATATCCATCACCAGAAAATGGAGTTCATTCGACAGAAGCGAGATGAATCCGGTCTGCGTCTTGGTCATCTTCTTTTCCGTGAACGCTTTCCAAAGCATCTGCTTGCGCAGACGGGATTCGACGGCGCCGAGAAGCTGTTCCGTGGAGAACGGTTTGGTCAGATAATCGTCCGCTCCCAGGTCCATCCCTTTCCGCAGATCGAGCGATGCAACATTCACTCCCGTCATGAACACGAACGGGATCTTTCCCAGCTCCGTATCATTTTTCACCGTGTTCAGCAGTTCATAACCGTTCATGGACGGCATCTGAATGTCGCTCAGGATCAGGTCGGGACTGACCGCTTTGGCCAGTTCAAGTGCATGGGCCCCATCTTCTGCAAGGAACGTGTCATAGCCGGCATCGGTGAGGATGTCGTTGATCACTTTCCTCATATCGGGTTCATCGTCGACGATCAGGATCTTATTCTTTTGTTCAGTCATGGAATTCCTCAGGGTGATATTTCATGGTCAGGATACGGTCGTCCTGGTCAATGCCGATTCGACCGCTTTGATGATATCTTCGGACCGGAACGGTTTGGTGATGATCTGCCGAATGCCGTCTTTCAGCAGACGGGAGCGGAGAACAGGATCGAGATAACCGGAAGTGATGACAACCGCCACCGACGGGTCGATCTTCTTCAATTCCTGATAGAGCACGCCGCCGTCCATGGAAGGCATGCTGTAGTCGGTGATCACCATATCGATGCTTCCGCGGAAGGAACGGAATTGTTCGAGCGCCGTCATACCGTCCACAGCGCTCTGCACGGCAAGACCGTATGCTTCCAGCGTTTCGACCATGATATTCAGCAATTGCGGTTCATCTTCCACGACCAGCACCTGTTTTCCCTTCATGGCGAACGAGGGGAAATGCGCGGTATGCTCCGGTGCGGAGGATGACACGGCGGGGAAGTAGAGCGTGAATGTTGTTCCGGCCCCTTTTTCCGAGCGGACATCGATGAACCCGTTGTGGCTGCGGACGATACCGTTCACGATGGATAGTCCCAGTCCCGTCCCCTTCCCTTTTTCCTTCGTGGTGAAGAAAGGATCGAAGATCTTCTTCAGCTGTTCACTGTCGATCCCCGGTCCGGTATCAGTCACCGCAAGACTTACATACATCCCTTCCGGCATTTCGGGAATGGCATCATTCAGAGATGATGAATGGAGGAGCTGTTCGGTGATGGTGAGCGTTCCGTGGTCGCCCATCGCGTCCTTGGCATTGATGCAGAGATTGATGATCACCTGATGGATATGACCCTTGTCGCACTGGATGTAATCCACTTCGCCGGACATCTGGGTGATGATGGTGATGGTCTTCGGGATGAAATGCTGGAGCATCATCTGCAGTTCTTCGATGATCGCCGCGAGGGAGATGGGCTGCAGGGTGAAGGCCGAATTCTTGGAGAACATCAGCAGCTGTTTGGAGATCGATCCGCCCCGGTGCGCCACTTCGATGATGCCGCTGACGTATTTCTTCAATTTCGGGTCCTGTTCCAGATTCCGGCGGAGCAGTTCGGCGTTCCCGAGGATGATGGCGAGCAGATTGTTGAAATCATGCGCGATGCCTCCGGCCAGCATTCCCAGACTCTCGAGTTTTTGGGATTGGATCAGCTGACGCTGCACGCCGGTCTGTTCGGTGATATCCTCGACTATGGCGATGACGCTTCCGGCGGAACTGCCGCGTGTCGTCACCGGACGGGTGATGAACCGGAGCGTGAACTCTTTTCCGGAATCGACGGAGGTGTAGGTACCGGTGTAGGTGCCGGGTATGCCGTTCAGCGAGCCGACGATCGTGTCGATCAGTTTCGGGTGTTTCAGATGATCATAGATGGATGCCGGTGTCCGTTCCTCGCGCGGAAGTCCGAAGATCTCCGTTGCCATCTTGTTGGAGTTGAGGATGGTGCCGGCAGGATCGATGTGCAGGATGCCGAGCGGGGATTGAGTGAAGAGCAATCGGTACCGTTCTTCGCTTTCCAGCAGCGTCTCATCCGCACGTTTTTGCTCCGTGATATCGCGTGAGACGCCGACGATGCCGAGCAGTACTTGATCCTTATTTCGCAGTACAGATGCGGAGATGCGGCTGGAGAAGATCTCGCCGTTCTTCTTTCGGTTGAGTACCTCTGCAGTGGCGCTGCCAGAGGCAACGGCGGAAATGTGGATCTTCCGTCCTTCATCCGGATCCGCATAGAGCATGTTGATATGCTTGCCGATCACTTCCTCTCTTTGATAACCGAAGGTCCTCTCGGCGGAACCGTTGAACTCCACGATCCTCCGTTCATTATCAACGGTGATGATCATATCTGCCGAACTGTCGATGATGCTCCGCGCATACTGTTCGGAGGTCCGCAGTGCTGCTTCCGTTTTAGTCCGCTGTGCGATCTCCCGCTGGAGTTCGTCATTCATCCGTTCCAATTCAACCGCATGCTGCTGCAGAAGACGGTGGGAATGCCGGAGCTCATCTTCGCTCTGTTTGATCCGCTCGAGTGCACGAACGCGCGAGAGCAGTTCCTGATTCGAGACCGGCAGAACGAGATATCCGTCCGCGCCCGAATCCAATCCGTAGGATTGATTGAGACTTTTGATCTCGACGCTGGAGACAAGGAGGATGAGGGAGGAGTAAGTGCTGGGATCCGCTTTCAGGCGGCGGCAGACATCGACGCCGTTGATATCGGGCAGGACGACATCCAAGAGGATGATGTCTACATGCTGTTCCTGCGCGATGCGCAGACAATCGGTGCCGTTCTCGGCGGTGAGGATCTTGTATCCGCCTTCCGCAACGATCCTGGAGTGGATCATCAGACGGCTCTCGGAATCGTCAACGATCAACACGGTCATGGAATTTTGGCTCATGGGTTTGGGATGATATGGTTACATGATAAACGCACAGTCCGGTATGACTCCCGTCATCCGGCTCATTCGAAACCGTACTCCCCCCTGAAAAGAATATAAAAAACTTGGTATAGAATCCAATAGAAGTGACAATATTATTCCGTCAGCGGAGAAATATTGCCCGAAACCGGAATGAAAAGGAATGTAAACGGGTAATACGGTTGAATCAGGCACATTCCGGATGAACAGGGGGCTCAGTTTCACGGTCATGAATGTTCATTTTGCAGCATTAAAAAAAAGGCCGGCAAGCGCCGGCCGTGAGAAGGAAGAGACATCAATTCAATATGAGTATGCTTCGCGCTGGTGGAAGATGGGGAACCGTTTCGCCCGCTCCGTGTAGTATGTCTGCTGCGTGAAGGGAAATGCCAGCGGTGCAGCGCTGCCGTCGTAGAATGTTACTGCCAGACTGGTAAATTTCCCGATGAAATTTGTCCACGTGATGGGGAATGCCCGCTGGACACCCGGTTCGATCGTGTATTTTACCTCCACATGTTTCAGCTCGCCGGGCTGAAAGAGGATATTCCGTGCTTCCGATATTCCGGAGTCGGCGATCACGTCGTATGTGTAGGATGTACGGTTGCTGGGCTGCAGTGTCATGGAATATCCGTAGGAATAATTCCGGCTGACGGCGGAGAAATATTTCGTCCGGTTGCTGTAGGCGTTCGTCTTTCCGCCTCCCATGCCGACAACCGCATAACCTGTCGGCTGATACACGAGCGCCTCAAGATAACTGTATGTTCCGCCGACCGTGCCAAGATCGATCGCTGCTCCGTGTTCATTCACCGGCTGGAAGGAGACCGGATACTTCGCGTCGCCGCTGTTCACCGAGACATCCGATCGTCCGGTGACGGTGATCTTTTCCGTAACGACATACCGTGAATTATAGAACGATGTGACCACATCATAGATACCCTCCTTCACGATCATGGAGAGGGAGTTGGTCTTCGGCGAAACGGTCTTGGAGAAACTGCTGCCGTTGTGGATCATCACCATCCAAGGGACTTCGTTGAACCGCACCTGAAGGACTGGTCCTTTGAAGAACGCGAACGGTATTGTTACGGAATCACCGCTTCCCGCCGCAATGATCCTTCCGGAATAACCGTTCTCGAAAGAGGAATTATTTCCGAGATACAGATTATTGGCTTCCAGGTCGATCACCACCGATACGGAACCGTTCGCCGGAATCTCCACCTGCTGAGGCGTGAACTGAAATTTCAGCGCTGCATTCGCTGTCGTGGTGGAGAGTGCATATCGTTTAAGGACAGTACTCTTATTATAGATGGTAACGGTCCGCTGTTGTTTCCAGACCGATGCAGAGGGTGAATTGAATCCGAAACTCAATTCCGAAGGATTGGAGAATCTGGTAGATGTCAGGATGCTCTCATCCGTGATCCCGTGTCCCTGCGAGAAGACCGGTTTCCCCAGATCGGACGAATTGGAGATGACGGCGGCGCGGATCTCCATCGCACTCCAGTCCGGGTGCAGTTCGCGCAGTCCTGCTGCGATCGCGGTGACGAACGGTGCGGACATCGATGTTCCGCTCATCTGGACATATCCTCCCCCTTTTTTTGCGGAGAGAACGCTTACGCCGGGGGCAACCACCTCCGGTTTGATCAGATACTTCTCCGGTTCCGGTCCTTTGGAACTAAAGGAAGCGATGGTGCCGGCATCAGCAGCGCCGACCGTTAATGCATACTGTGCGCTGCCGGGGGAATTGATGGAGGAATAATCACCGGTATTTCCGGCGGCCACAACAACAACGATCCCCGCCTGAACAGCCCGGTTCACTGCAGTAGAGAGGGGATCATCGGCAGAGCCGGAGGGAGTTCCGAGACTGAGATTCAATACTTTTACGCTGTCCTTTACCGCCTGCTCAATAGCGGCGATCACATTCGATGCGGACCCGTTCCCGTTCCGGTCGAGCGCTTTATACACATATAATTGTGCATCTTTGGCGAGTCCCTCGATCGTAGAGGAACGTCCGCAGATGATCCCGGCGACATGCGAACCGTGTCCGTTATCATCCATGGGGTCAGCATCGTTGTTCACAAAATCATAACCGCCGGCCGCTGTGCTGCCCGGTCCGAATCCGCCGCCGAACGCTTCATGCAGATAATCGATACCGGTATCGATGATGCCGATACGGATCCCTTTAGCCGATGCGATACTGCTCCCTTTCGGAACGATGGAGGAGGTCGATTGGATGGTTACCGGTGATGCGGAAACGGTGAGATCGGGAGAGATGCTCATCACTTCCGGCATTGCTGCGATCGCATCGATCGAAGAACGACGTGCCGAAACGGCGAATCCGTTCATCACATACTCGAACTCGTTTCCGATCACTGCATCCTGTTCCGAGGCGATGATGCGCTGTTTCAGGGAAATGGCGGACGTTTTGGAGAAGGAGTTCCCTTTGATCCGCTGTTCAATGCGTGAAGGTTCATTCAGCCGGACGATCACGCGGAGGATCTCGTTCTCAGAAGGGGATGTGATAACGGTGTTCTCGATGGAGGAGACGGTGACGCCTGCTGCTGCAGGAATATTCCTGGAGACACCGTTCACTTTTACCACCAGCTGCTGAGCGGCTGCAAAGGGGACGAAGAGTACGGAGAAAACGATGATGAATAGGGGTCGGTCCATGATGTTATTTCATTACGATCATTTTTTTTGTCTCCACAGTGGTCTTACCGCTGCTGCTGTGCGCCACCATGCGGTAGATGTATGTGCCGGAGGCGATGTCGCTGTTGGAAAATCCGACGCTGAATGTGCCGGTCTGCTTTGTTTCGTTCACCAGTGTGGTCACTTCTCGTCCGGCGATGTCGAAGACTTTGATCGATACATCACTCGGCTCGTCGAGCGAATAACGGATGACGGTGGAATTATTGAAAGGGTTCGGATAGTTCTGCTGAAGCGTTGAAGGTGTCGGCATAATTCCTCCGTCTGCTACGGATGTTGCAGTCTGTTCTTTTGCGACGTACAGCGTATCGCTGTTCAGGATCGCATACGGCGCTGCAGTGGAAGTGGAGCGGAATTGCTCGATCCCGTTCCTGGTGATGGTGAACTGTGAGCTAACGGCGATCTTATTGGAAGGCTGAACATTCATCAGATCGAAACCCTGGGCACGCACCGCTGCGGTCAATAGGATCACGGCTTCGATCAAATATATGAATAAGTTTTTCATTGTTCTTGCCTTCATGCCATACATTTCGGCAATGGAGGTGCCAATGAAAAACAAGGCCTTTTTATTGGCCTTTTTTAAAGCCCAGCCGTAAAACTCCCAAATTCTTTACGAGATTACTTCAGAATTGTAGAATTTACAAAGTAAATTGGGCAGGGAAGTGCAGTTATCAGAGGAGAACACTGAAGGAAAAACGAGCCGGATTATGAACGTACGGAAACGGAGCGGGGTACCGGAGGAAAGGACAGCGTGGCCTGACCTATTCCTCCTTTAAATTGTAGTGGTGGATCTTGGTATAGAGTGTCTTCAGCGAGATGCCGAGGATCTTGGTGGCGAGATTCTTATTCCATTTGGTATTCACCAGAACGGAAGCGATATGCTCTTTCTCCAATTCCTCTAGAGAGATAGCTGAACCGATCTTTTGAGGTCCGTCGTTTGTGGTCAACGATCGTGCAACAAGCTGCTGCGGCAGCAACAGGTCCTTCGGCCGGATGAATTCATCATTACTGAGAATGATCGCCCGCTCGAGGACGTTCTCCAGTTCGCGGATATTTCCCGGCCAATGGTATTGAGTGAGGGCGGCAAGGGCTTCGGGATGGAGTTCTTTTTTTATGCGGAGTTTGTTCTTCCGTTCGAGAATGCTCTGTGCAAGCAGCGGTATATCATCCTTCCGCTCGAGCAGTGAGGGGAGATGCATTGTGATCACATTCAGCCGGTACAGAAGGTCCTCGCGGAACCGTCCTGCCTTCACTTCATCGAACAGATTTCTGTTTGTAGCGGAGATGAGACGCACATCCGATTTCAACGTCTTGTTCCCGCCGACACGGCGGTATTCTCCCGATTGGATGAAACGGAGCAATTTCGGCTGGAAGACGGGAGAGATCTCGCCGATCTCATCCAGGAAGAGCGTACCGCCGTTCGCGATCTCAACGAGTCCTTGACGCATCGCACTCGCATCGGTGAACGCTCCTTTCTCATGTCCGAACAGTTCGCTTTCAATGAGTGTATCGGGAATAGAAGCACAGTTAAGGGCAACGAACGGTTTCTCAGCGCGCGGTGAGTTCTTGTACAGATAATTTGCAAAGACCTCTTTTCCGGTTCCGCTTCCCCCTTCCAAAAGTACCGTCGTATCGCTCGGCGCCACTTTGCCGGCAAGATCCAGCACCTTCATAAATTCTTTGCTTTCACCGATCAGCTGCGAAGAGTGGGAGAGGCGGGTGATGGCGGTCTTCATCACTTTCAGCTCGATCGCCATGGAGCGCTGTTCCAGCGCGCGGTTCACCAGCGAGTGCAATTCTTCAACGGAGTACGGTTTGGTCAGAAAATGGAATGCTCCGAGTTTCATGCATTCCACGGCGATCCGTACATCATTCACCGCGGTAAGGATGATCACCTGCGTATCGATATACTGCTGCTTGATGAATTGCAGCACCTCTACGCCGTCCACTCTCGGCATGCGGATATCAAGCAGGACAAGATCGAAGGAACGTTCCTGGAGTTTGTTGATGGCATCTGCGCCGTCCTCTGCAGTAGTGACGGTATGCCCTTCCGAGACGAGGAAAGATTGAAGGATCAACCGGAAATCCGATTCATCATCGGCGACAAGGATCTGAGCGCTATTCTTTTGTTTTGCCATAGGTCATTTGTTGTACTTGAATATAGGTGATAATCACCGAACGTTCCAAGTTGCCGTTTGTCCGCCATGCGGATGCATGACGGTTCAAAGGTCAGAATTCGGCGGAATGGACGGGAGAGTGATGGTGACCGTTGTCCCTCTTTTCTCTTCACTGGTGATGGAACATGTTCCGCCGTGAATCTCCGTCAGCATCTTGACGATGGCCAAACCGAGCCCTGCCCCTTGTTGTTCATAATAGCCCCGTTCGAACTGCTGAAATCCGGTGATCTTTCCGATCTGCTCAGCGGTCATTCCGCGTCCTTTATCGGTCACGGTGATGCGGACCATGTCGTTGACGGTCTCCGCTTTCACGGTTACAGGGGATCCCGGCGTGGAGAACTTCAATGAGTTATCGACGATCTCCTCAATGATCTTGGAGAAGCGCGGAGCGGAGATGCCGATACGGCAGTCCGACAGCGTACTGGTGACCTCTCCCATCCGTTCGTGGCGGAGCATGACCTGTTCTGTGATCATCGGGATCACTTCCTTCAGCTGACAGTCATTCTCCCCGCGAAGTTCCGCTGTCTTTGCAGCGTCGCGGACCCAGAGTTGGAGCTGACCGAAGAGGACCACATTTTCCAGCAGCCGGTGCAGTCTTTGTCCGGAACGATAGATCATCGAACCGATCTCTTTCACTTCATCTATCGGCAGTTCCTGCTCGTCCATCAGGATCTGAGAGAATCCGAGGATGCCGTTGAGCGGTGTGCGGAATTCGTGCGGAAGGGAATGAACGATGTTGGATTTAATATCGTCGAATTGCGATTCGTAGTACCGCTGCATCTTTCTGTTCTTGCTGAGACGGGCGGCAACGGCATTGATCAGCTCTTCTGCGGTGAACGGCTTCATGAGATAATCATCCGCGCCGAGCTGCATCCCTTTTCTCATGTCGGCATTGGAGGTGTTTCCGGTGAGGAAGATGAACGGGATCCCGGCAAATTCCTGTTCTTCTTTCAATGTTGTCAAAAGCGTGTGTCCGTCCATCTTCGGCATGTTGATATCGCAGAGGATGAGGTCCGGCGAATGCATCTTCGCCGCGGCGAGTCCGTCCAGACCGTTCATCGCTTCGATGACGTCGTAGCCGGTGACCCTTAAAGTCATTATGATGATCTCGCGGTAGGCATCGTCATCGTCTATTACGAGGATCTTGTGGACCGCTGTGCTTTTTTCCATGCAACCCCCGTCAATATCGCTGCAATCGAATCAGGTCCGATTTGCTTGGAGCGTTTGACTTTTTTCAATTTTCTATCATCCCTCCTCAATGTTATAGAGGGATCGGCTTGTCGGAATATGGATATCAAACGTAAATTCCGCCGGTAAAATATCTTCAATAAACATGCCACGAACAGTTGGAATTGAGCGCAATGTAAGGGATTCAATTGTGAGAAAGTATCAAAATTTTCCACCTTTTTAAAATGGTGGTGATTCCACGGAGAATATGAGACTTCGAATGGTGATCATTATGGAGCAGGTGGAGGATTTTGCTGCAATATCTGTCCAAATTCGGACATTGTGAAAAGTGCTCATATCACAAAGAATGACTGGATCGTTGGGAGGAAATGAAAAAAAAATGCTTTACTTGCGTTTGCAGAGTGACCCCGGCATGACTCCTTATCCGCTGTTTTTTTTGGCGGAGAATATGCAGCCCGCAGTTCCAAGTATTTCAGGTGATTTGTTTCGGTGATTTGGAAAGGAAAACGCTTAAAGTGACCCCGGCATGACTCCTAGTCCGCCGTTTTTTTTGGCGGAGAACATGCAACCCGCAGCTTTATAGTAATCCCGCCGCGAATCGAACGCGGAACCTACAGCTTAGAAGGCTGTTGCTCTATCCAGTTGAGCTACGGGATCGTTGAAAATTTAATAAAAACGAACAAAATAGTGGCGGTAAATTAGCAGAACACTGCTTTTTGATTCCATCTCGTTACATTTTGGTAACATTTTGTATCCAGCGATATCTGATTATGTCACAAATCGGTTACCAAATATACCGGCCAACAATCCAAAATTACAAAATAATGAGCACATGAACAATAAATATTGTTGTGTCTCTAAAAGCAAAAACATTCACAATACCTGTGTGGCTACCATTCATAAAACAAAAATGCCCCATCATTTTCATCGAAAGAAATGAGGCATACAATCTCGACCAGCACAAAATAAAAGCTCCTGCAGCCTTCGCTTTCGGCAACCTAATTTGTCGGCACGCCTGCCGACCGAAGAATCCAGATTACTAATTTTTCAGACATCTCTCAGTGTAAGAAAGGGTGATGCTACACACATCCCTTCAAGTATTAAGGATTAGCCCTAATTTCAATCCTTCGGATGATTACATTCGCAGGCAATTCATCGTATCCTTCAACTGTCAGAAAGAATACATTACTCGACGCAAGCTAAGTGCGGAGTGATTATTCGTTAAAACACACACAGAATGAAGGAATTACTATGAACAAATTACTTCTTGCGGCACTCTTTTTTGCATTGAATACCCTGATGTTTCAGGATGCTGTCTCACAGACAAGCACGACGCAGACCGTAACGCTGCAGGTAAGCAGTATTCAGAAATTATCAGTGTCCGGAAGTCCTGCACCATTAATCATTATTGCTGGTACGGCTGGTACAGACGGTCTTACAGCAGTAACGGATGCGTCCACAACATATAGTGAGACTCATAACAGTGCACTTCCGTTGAAGATCACTGCCGGGATTGATGTTGTCTTAGGTGATGGATATAAACTGGAAATTGCATTGGCGAGTTCAAAAGGCACAAGTGCCGGAACGGTCGATATCTCTAATGCAACAACAGCGGTTGATGTCGTCACGGGCATTGCGAGAGGATCCGACAGCAACAAAATGATCACCTACACATTCTCTGCAACAGCAACAGCGGGTGTTTTAGCATCAACAATTAAGACGGTTACATTGACGATTACCAGCTGATCGTAACATCATGACAAAGAGAAAAAAAACTGCATGGTACAATGGTGAATGCGTATTGTCCTTCACCAGTATCATGCAGTCTTGTTTGCTGCTGCCGGTGTTACTCTTCAGTCAAGCGTCCGTTCCGCATACGGTGACAGTTGTGGTGCAGCCGATAACGGTGATGCAGATAAGTGTCCTTGCTGTGAATATGCCCATCGCCGGCGCAGAAATAGCTGCCGGTGAAGAGATGATGAAGGCCGTTAATCAAACAACAACAATCAAGTGGGCAACAAATGGCTCAGCGAAAAAAATTACCGTGAGAACGGATATTGCGGGACCAAAATTCGCCATGATGATGGTTGCACTCAATCCGACGGTTGGCAGTGCCGCAGCAGAATTTGCAGTCACCGGAGTCGATCATGACCTGCTTCTTGGCATCGGAAAAAGCTATGGAAGTTCGTTGGTGCGGTATACCGGAATAGCACTCGCATCTCAAGGGACCGGAGAGGATGTTCATTCCATTACGTTTACAATTCTCAGCCAATAAATAAATGAGATATCTGAAAAAACCTCTCGCGATTTTATAATGTGGCAAGTGTTTTTGGTTTTTCATTTGTTTTTTTTGTCTTGGCGTCTTTGCGCTTGCCCGCCGTCTTTATGGCGGGAGAGATAAATTTATGATTTATCAGAAGCCTCTAAATAATGAATAGCGAACAATGAATGTGATACGTCGAAACAGAAAACGAGCACTGAACATATTGATGCTGTTCACCATTGGTATACTATCAGCATCCGCACAGGCAATTGCTGTCAACGGCGGGTCCTTGACA